>JBIQKN010000167.1:0-1777 GCA_044506565.1 Sphingomonadales bacterium
GTTCATGCTCGACCTCCACACCACCGAGCACGGCTACACCGAGATCCAGCCGCCGATCCTGGTCAAGGACGAGGCGATGTTCGGCACGGCGCAGCTGCCGAAGTTCTTCGAGGATCAGTTCGCGAGCTACCCGGCGTCGGCGCTCGAAGCACGAAACGGCGGCGAGTTGGTCTCCCGAACCGTTGGCGACGGCGACCGCTACTGGCTCATCCCCACTGCCGAGGTCTCGCTGACCAACCTCGTCCGCGAGTCGATCCAGGACGAGGAGGCGCTGCCGCTTCGCGTGACGGCGCTGACGCCGTGCTTCCGGGCCGAGGCCGGTGCGGCAGGGCGCGACACGCGCGGCATGCTCCGCCAGCACCAGTTCGACAAGGTCGAGCTCGTCTCGGTCACCACGCCCGAGCAGAGCCGCGACGAGCACGAGCGCATGCTCGCCTGCGCCGAGGAGGTGCTCCGCCGGCTCGATCTGCACTACCGGGTGATGACGCTCTGCACCGGCGACATGGGGTTCGGTGCCCAGAAGACCTACGACATCGAGGTCTGGCTGCCGGGGCAGGGGACCTACCGCGAGATCTCTTCCTGCTCGGTCTGCGGCGACTTCCAGGCCCGCCGCATGAAGGCGCGCTTCAAGCCGAAGGAAGGCAAGGGCAACCGCCTCGTCCATACCCTCAACGGCTCGGGCGTGGCGGTCGGCCGGGCCCTGATCGCGGTGATGGAGAACTACCAGAACCCGGACGGCTCGATCGCCGTGCCGGACGCCCTCCGGCCCCACATGGGCGGCCGCGAGGTGGTGGGAAGGACGTAGCGGGGGCGTTTCGGGCTGCCCCGCCCGACTCCATCCGGCGGCTACCCTGAACGCGCTGCCTCCTGCAGCCCACCGCCGCAGTCCGCGCTCCAGTACTCTGCTTCGCCCGCAGCCCACCCCTATGGGCCGTCCGCTTCTCCCGTCATCCTCGGGGGCGCCTCCCGACACATCGCCGACGTTGGCTCATTGCGCGTGCGGCCCGCTCCACCGTCATCCTCGGGCTTGACCCGAGGATCGTTTGATCCCGGCACATGGTTGCAGCCAGCGCAAGGCGGCGACGATGCGAAACTTGCCCATCGACTACGACGCTGACAGCGATCCTCGGGTCAAGCCCGAGGATGACGCTGGGGAGGCGGCGAGGATAGAAGACACGCGGTGAGGTCCGACGAGACGCGGCCGACGCCGGGTAGGGCTGATGAGACGCGGCGAGGGCGGATGACAGCGGGCGAGGGGGCGAGATGCGGCAAGGCGGTCAGCCGATGGCACGGACCGATTCCTGACCCCCCGAATCCATTCCTCGCTCCGTCCAACCGCGGGCCCCTGTCCCTCGGCCCCTCGCTGTCGTATGACGCTTCCCCATGTCCGTTCTTCATTCGATCCGCGCCGCCCTGGTTCCCGTCCGTCGCGAGGGGACGCCGTTCATCGCCGCAGCAATCGTGGTGGCGGTCGCCGGGCTGTTCCTGTGGCAGCCGCTGTTCTGGATCGCGGCGATCGTCGCCGGGTGGTGCGCCTATTTCTTCCGTGATCCGCAGCGGGTGATTCCGGCTGAGCCGGACCTCGTCGTCAGCCCCGCCGACGGGCGCGTGTCGGCGGTCGTGATCGGTTCGCCGCCGGCCGAGCTCGGCCTCGGCGCGGAGCCGCGGCGCCGCATCTCGGTGTTCATGAACGTCTTCGATTGCCACGTGAACCGCACGCCTATGGCCGGGCGCATCGCGAGGATCGCCTATCGGCCGGGCAAGTTCATCAATGCCG
>JBIQKN010000168.1:0-1776 GCA_044506565.1 Sphingomonadales bacterium
CGAGGAGATTGGCGAGCGTCGTGGAACCGACCGAATCGATTCCGCCCGCGAAACGTTCCTTCGCCAGCGGCTTCATTTTTGCCGTCAGTTCCGTGCGGTCGATCACGTCCGTGGCGCCGAGCGATTTCAGGTAGTCCGCTTCGCCCATGCGGCCCGTGGTGGCGGCGACCGTGTAGCCGAGCTTCGCGAGCAGCGCGACGGCAACCGAGCCGAGTCCGCCGGCTGCACCCGTCACCGCAATCGTTCCCTGATCGGGCTTCACGCCATGCCGTTCGAGCGCGATCACGGCTAGCATTGCCGTGTAGCCGGCCGTCCCGATCGCCATCGCTTCCAGCGAGCTCAGGCCCTGCGGCAGCGGCACCAGCCAGTCGCCCTTCACGCGCGCCTTCTCGGCCCAGCCGCCGAGATGCGTCTCGCCGAGACCGAAGCCGTTCAGCACCACCTTGTCGCCCGGCTTCCATTCCTTGTGCGCCGATTGCTCGACCGTTCCCGCGAGATCGATGCCGGGGATCATCGGGAACCGGCGCACGACGGGCGCGAGGCCTGTGACGGCAAGGCCGTCCTTGTAGTTGATGCAGGAATATTCGACGCGGACGGTGACGTCGCCGTCCATCAGGTCGGCGTCGTTGATCTCTTTCATGGCGACGCTCTGCGCGTCGCCGTTCTTTTCGATGAGGATGGCTTTGAAGGTGGACATGCTGATTGCTCAAGATACGGGATTGTTATTCGGCGGCAACCGGGTTGTGGCGTTTGCGCACCTTCTTATGCGGCCGGATTAGCGCTTCGGCGGGAATGTTCCATTCGCGGTGGAGCTTCCACATCATTGCGCGCGTGAGAGAGCGGCGTCGACCAAGAACATCCGACGCCCGCTGGCGTGAGCCGAGCAGCCGCCCCAGATCGGCCTGACTCAGACCCGCTGCCTCCATGCGGAAGCGGATCGCGGCCACGGGATCGGGCGGCTCGATCGGCCAGTGCTTGCGTTCATAATCTTCGATGACGAGTGCGAGGAGATCGAAGCGATCGGCTTCGGGCGAGCCGGGCGCAGGCTCATGCTCGAAATAATGTTCGATTTCGATCAGCGCCGCGTCGTAGTCGGCCTCCGAACGGAGCGGGCGGATCATTTTCTTCGCCATGAGATGGTCTCCGGATCGATACGGTCATACTCGACATGCGTACCGACAAATTTCACTAGCACGCGGCGATAGCGATAGGCGATGTGAACGACGAGCCGGTACTTGTTGCCGCCGAGGTCGAAGATCGCGCGGTTGTCGCCGACGAAATCGACCGCAGTTCCGAACTGACGCTTCACATCGGCCGGGCTACTCCAGTCGCTGTGCGATACAAGCGCAAACCAGACTTCAATTGGTCCCTTCGCCTGCGGATGGCGCTCCCAGAACTGCCGGAGCGTCCGCCGGGCAACGACCTGCATGATGGAAAGATAGCATGTCACCAATTTGGTGACAAGAGCGCTTCACCGCCGCTCGTCGAGCGCCATGCGGATCGCGAGGCCGGCGAGCACGCCGCCCATCAGCCAGCGCTGCACCAGGAGCCACAGCGGCCGCACGGCGAGGAAGGCGGCGATCGAGCCGGCCGCGAGCGCGATCATGGCGTTCACCGTCACGCTCACCGCGATCTGCGTGGAGCCGAGCACGAGCGACTGCGCCAGCACGCTCCCTGCCGCAGGGTCGATGAACTGTGGCAGCAGCGAGAGGTAAAGCATTGCGATCTTGGGATTGAGCAGGTTCGTGAGGAAGCCCATCGCGAACAGCCGCGCCG
>JBIQKN010000169.1:0-1773 GCA_044506565.1 Sphingomonadales bacterium
GGCGTCTGCCGGATCCACTCGAGCTCTTCCTTGAGCGCCTTCGAGCGGCCGCTCTCCTCGCGCTCTTCCTGCGCCAGGCGCTTGGCCTTCTTCTCGAGGTAAGTCGAGTAGTTGCCCTCGTAGGGGAAGTACTTTCCGCGATCGAGCTCGAGGATCCAGCCGACCACGTGGTCGAGGAAGTAGCGGTCGTGGGTGATCATCAGCACCGCGCCGGCGTATTCCTTGAGGTGGTTCTCGAGCCACTCGACGCTCTCGGCATCGAGGTGGTTGGTCGGCTCGTCGAGCAGCAGGATCGAAGGCTTCTGGATCAGCAGCCGGGTCAGCGCCACGCGGCGCTTCTCGCCGCCCGACAGGTTGGCGACGTCGGCATCCGACGGCGGGCACCGCAGCGCCTCCATCGCGATCTCGAGCTGGTTGTCGAGCGTCCAGCCGTCGACCGCGTCGATCTTCTCCTGCAGCTCGCCCATCTCGGTCATCAGCGCGTCGAAGTCGGTGTCGTCCTTCGGGTCGCCCATTTCGGCCGAGATCGCATTGAAGCGGTCGACCATGTCGGCCACTTCGCGCGCGCCGTCCTTGACGTTCTCGAGCACCGATTTCGACGGGTCGAGCTCGGGCTCCTGCGGCAGGTAGCCGACGGTGATGTTCTCGCCGGGCCAGGCCTCGCCGGTGAACTCGGTGTCGATCCCGGCCATGATCTTCATCAGCGTCGACTTGCCCGCGCCGTTGGGGCCGACGATGCCGATCTTGGCGCCCTGGTAGAACTGCAGGTTGATGTTCGACAGCACCGGCTTCTGCGCGCCGGGAAAAGTCTTCGTCATGTTCTTCATGACGTATGCGTACTGGGCGGCCATGGTCGTCCTTCGGGGAAAACAGGTGGTGTGCGGAATTTGCCGCGCAGATAGGCGCTGGAGGCCGACGGGGCAAGGTCGCGCGCGGACCCGGCCCCCAGCACGTCCCGCGTTGCAATTCGCCCGCGCGGCCCCACATGGTCGCGGCTGCGGCGAACGGTGCCGGCGGCCCTTGACCCCGGCGAACATTTGCGGAACATCCATTCTCGATGAGTCTCACCCACATCTCCGTCCGCGGCGCGCGCGAACACAACCTCAAGGGGATCGACATCGATCTCCCGCGGGACTCGCTGATCGTGATCACCGGCCTCTCGGGCAGCGGCAAGTCGAGCCTCGCGTTCGACACGATCTACGCCGAGGGCCAGCGGCGCTACGTCGAGAGCCTCAGCGCCTACGCGCGGCAGTTCCTCGAGATGATGCAGAAGCCCGACGTCGAGCACATCGACGGGCTCTCGCCGGCGATCTCGATCGAGCAGAAGACCACCAGCCGCAACCCGCGCTCGACCGTCGCCACCGTCACCGAGATCTACGACTACATGCGCCTGCTGTGGGCCCGCGTCGGCGTGCCCTATTCGCCGGCCACCGGCGAGCCGATCAGCGCGCAGACCGTCAGCCAGATGGTCGACCGGGTGATGGCGCTGCCCGAAGGCACCCGGCTCTACCTGCTCGCGCCCGTCGTCCGCGGCCGCAAGGGCGAGTACCGCAAGGAGCTCGCCGAGTGGCAGAAGGCCGGCTTCACCCGCGTGCGCATCGACGGCGAGCTCTACGAGATCCAGGACGCGCCGGCGCTCGACAAGAAGTACAAGCACGACATCGAGGTGGTGATCGACCGCCTCGCCGTGCGCGAGGGGATCGAGACGCGGCTGGCCGACAGCTTCGAGACCGCGCTCAAGCTGGCCGAGGGGCTGGCCTACGTGGACCTCGC
>JBIQKN010000083.1:0-11086 GCA_044506565.1 Sphingomonadales bacterium
GACAAGATGGACCCCAACGCCGCGCGCATCTTCGAGGAGCGCGGGTGCGAGGTCGACGTCAAGCCGGGGATGACCCCCGACGAGCTCAAGGCGGTGATCGGCAAGTACGACGGCCTCGCGATCCGCTCGGCGACCAAGGTGACCAAGGAGATCATCGACGCGGCGACCAACCTCAAGGTGATCGGCCGCGCCGGCATCGGCGTCGACAACGTCGACATCCCCTATGCCTCGGCGAAGGGCATCGTGGTGATGAACACGCCGTTCGGCAATTCGATCACCACCGCCGAGCACGCGATCGCGCTGATGTTTGCGCTCGCCCGCCAGCTGCCCGAGGCCAACGCCCAGACCCAGGCCGGCAAGTGGCCGAAGAACGACTTCATGGGCGTCGAGGTCACCGGCAAGACGCTCGGCCTGATCGGCGCCGGCAACATCGGCTCGATCGTCGCCGACCGCGCGCTCGGCCTCAGGATGAAGGTGGTCGCCTACGATCCGTTCCTCTCGCCGGACCGCGCCGTCGAGCTCGGGATCGAGAAGGTCGAGCTCGACCAGCTGCTCGCCCGGGCCGATTTCATCACGCTGCACACGCCGCTGACCGACCAGACCCGCAACATCCTGAGCCGCGAGAACCTGCTCAAGACCAGGAAGGGCGTGCGGATCGTCAATTGCGCGCGCGGCGGCCTGGTCGACGAAGAGGCGCTCAAGGAGCTGCTCGATTCCGGCCACATCGCCGGCGCCGCGCTCGACGTGTTCGCGACCGAGCCGGCAAAGGAGCACCCGTTGTTCGGCACGCCGAACTTCGTCGCCACGCCGCACCTCGGCGCCTCGACCAACGAGGCGCAGGTCAACGTCGCGCTGCAGGTCGCCGAGCAGCTCAGCGACTACCTCGTCAACGGCGGTGTGACCAACGCGCTCAACATGCCGTCGCTGTCGGCCGAAGAGGCGCCCAAGCTGAAGCCGTACATGGCGCTCGCCGAGACGCTCGGCAGCCTGGTGGGCCAGCTGACCACCGGCTCGATCCCGCGCATCTCGATCCACACCGAGGGCGCCGCGACCGAGCTCAACATCAAGCCGATCGTCGCCGCGGTGCTGGCCGGATTCCTCCGCGTCCAGTCCGACAGCGTCAACATGGTCAACGCGCCGTTCCTCGCCAAGGAGCGCGGGATCGAGGTGCGCGAGGTCAGGACCGAGAAGGAGGGCGACTACCACACGCTGCTGCGCGTTTCGGTGAAGACCGACGCCGGCGAGCGCTCGGTGGCGGGCACGCTGTTCTCGAACTCGGAGCCGCGCCTCGTCGAACTGTTCGGCATCAAGGTCGAGGCCGAGCTGGCCGGGCACATGATGTACATCGTCAACGAGGACGCGCCGGGCTTCATCGGCCGCATCGGCACGCTGCTCGGCGAGAACGCGATCAACATCGGCACCTTCAACCTCGGCCGGCGCGAGGCCGGCGGCGAGGCGGTGCTGCTGCTCTCGGTCGACAGCGAGGTGCCGCACGACGTGCTCGAGCAGGCGCGCAAGCTGCCGGGCGTCAAGCGCGCGATGGCGTTGGCGTTCTGAACAACCTTGCGTCGTTCACCCTTCGCAAGCGGGGGGTGAACGGCTAGGGGGGCGCGCATGATCGATCCCGCCGCCGACCTGCTGCCCGAGGGGCTCGAGGATCGCCTGCCGCAAAGCACCGCGGCGGCGGCGCGGATCGAACGCGCGGTGCTCGCGGTGCTCGACGCGCACGGCTACGACCGGGTGCGGCCGCCGCTGATCGAGTTCATGCAGTCGATCGCCCGCCGCATGGACGGCGTGCGCACGCGCAAGCTGTTCCGCTTCGTCGATCCCAAGAGCCTGCGCACGCTCGCGCTGCGCTCCGACATGACCCCGCAGGTCGGCCGCATCGCCGCGACCGGCCTCGCCGGCAAGCCGCGCCCGCTGCGCCTCTGCTACGCCGGGCAGGTCGCCCGCATCGCCGGCGACCAGCTCGATCCGCGGCGCGAGAACCTGCAGCTCGGCGCCGAGCTGATCGGCAGCGACACGGTCGCCGCCGCGGCCGAGGTGGTCGAGCTGGCGATCGCCTCGCTCGAGGCCGCGGGTGCGGAGGGCATCTCGGTCGACTTCACGCTGCCCGACCTCGTCGAGACGCTGGCCGCAGGCGAGTTCCCGCTGCGCGCCGACCAGATCCAGGCCGTCCGCGAGAAGCTCGATGCGAAGGACGCCGGCGGCCTGCGCGAAGCGGGCGGCGAAGCCTACGTGCCGCTGCTCTATGCCACGGGCCCGTTCGACGAGGCGATCGGCAAGCTCGCCACGATCGATGCGCAGGGCGCCCTCGCCAGCCGGATCGAGGGCCTGCGCCAGATAGCCGCGCGGGTCGCCGGGCGCGCGCGGCTGACGCTCGACCCGTCGGAACGCCACGGCTTCGAATACCAGAGCTGGCTCGGCTTCACGCTCTACGCCGAGGGCGTGCGCGGGACGTTGGGACGCGGCGGAACCTACCGCATCCACGGCAGCGACGAGGCCGCGATCGGCTTCTCGCTCTATCCCGAAGAGCTGGTCGAGGCGGTCAAGGCTCGCGAGCCGTTGCGCGACGCGGTGTTCCTCCCGCTCGGCCACGATCCGGCCGCCGCGGCACGGCTGCGCGCCGAGGGCTGGCGCACGGTCGCCGCGTTGTCCGGAGAGGATGACGCGGCGGCGCTCGGCTGCACGCACCGTCTTGAGGGACGCGAGGCCAGGCCGCTGTAGGTCGAGTGTTTCGCCGCTGGAATCGGTCGTTTCATCGCGATAGGCTGGTGCCCATGGCAACGAGACCTCTCGCGATCGGCGAACCGGCACCCTGGTTCAAGGCCCCTGCGCTCGACGGCAATCCGCAATACACCTTCGACACGACGGCCGGACGCTGGATCGTCATGCTGCTTCTGGGCAGCACGGCGAACGAAGAGCAGCGCGCGGCCCTTGGGCTCGTCGCGGCGCACCGCAAGTTGTTCGACGACGTCCGCGCCTGCTTCTTCGGCGTCAGCGTCGATCCGCAGGATTCCGCCGCGGGGCGCATCGCCCAGCAGTTGCCGGGCATCCGCTGGTTCCTCGATTACGACGGCGCGGTGTCGGAAGCGTACGGGGCGCTCAAGCGCGACGGCGACAAGGGACTCTACACGCCGCACTGGCTGTTGCTCGATCCGATGCTGCGCGTGCGCGACGGCGCGCCGCTACCCGAGGGTGAGCGGATCATGCAGCGGCTGGCGGCGGAGATCGCATCCGAGGCCGCACCGCTGACCGCACCCGCGCTGATCGTGCCGGGCGTGCTGTCGCCCGAGACCTGCCGCAAGCTCATCGACGGCTACGAGCGCAACGGCGGCTCCGATTCCGGCTTCATGCGCGACGAGAACGGGGTCACGGTGCTCAAGGTGGACCACTCGTTCAAGCGCCGCCGCGACTGGTCGATCGACGATCCGGACCTGGTCGAAAGCGTCAAGGCGCAGGTCGGCCGGGCGCTCGTGCCGATGATCAGGCGCGCGTTCCAGTTCAAGGTCACCCGCGCCGAACGCTGGATCGTTGCCCGCTACGACAGCGGCGAGGGCGGCTACTTCCGCCCGCACCGAGACAACACCACGGCGGGCACCGCGCATCGCCGGTTCGCCTGCACGATCAACCTCAACGCGGAGGACTACGACGGGGGCGACTTGCGCTTTCCCGAGTTCGGCGACCGGAGCTATCGTGCCCCGACCGGCGGAGCGGTAGTCTTTTCGTGCTCGCTGCTGCACGAGGCCCTCCCGGTCACGCGCGGCCGCCGCTACGCGACGCTGCCGTTCCTCTACGACGACGAAGGGGCGCGCATTCGCGAGCAGAACCTGGGCAAGGTGTCCGAGGAATTCCGCACGTACCGCTCGGGCCTGACGACCGACTAGCCGAAGATTTCGCCGAGGAAGCGGTCGATCATGGCCGTCGCCGGGTAATCGGGATCGCCGAGCTCGCGGTTGATGCGGGCGTGGCCCCTCAGGCCCGTCCCCGGAAGGCCCTCTACCTCCACCGGTGTCCCGGCCGCGCGCAGAGCGGCCGCCAGCGTCTCGCTCTGGCGCTGGCCGTCGTCTCGCTCGACGTGGAGGATCAGGAAGCGCGCGGCATTGGGCGCGTCGGCGTGGCGCGTGGGCGACAGGCGGGCCTGGCGCGCTGCGTCGGTGCCGAATGCCTGGCGATAGGTGCGGTGCATGACCGGCGGGCCGTCGCTCATCTGCGCGGCGACGTCGTAGGCCGCGCCGTCGAGCGGGACCACGCCGTCGATGGCGTCGAGGGACAGCCCGACGCCATGCAAGTAGGCCGGATCGGTGCCGACCAGGGCCACGAGGTGCGCCCCGGCGCTGTGGCCGACGAGCGCGATCCGCTCCGGGTCGAACCCGAGCGGCCCGCTGCGCGTCTTGAGATGGGCCACCGCCGCGGCGATGTCGGCGGCCTGCTGCTCGACCGTCGCCTCCGGCACCAGCCGGTAGTTGACCGAGGCGACCGCATAACCCCGTGCGTTCCAGTGCTCGAGCTTGTCCGAGCCGGCCATCATCCGCTTGTCGCCGCGCGACCAGCCGCCGCCGTGCACGAACACCACCAGCGGAGCATCGGGCGAGGGTGCCGCCCAATAGTCGATCGCCTGCAGCGGATCGGTCCCGTAGGACAGCACCTGCCTGCCGTCGTCGCGCGGCCCGCGCGAAACGGCCGCGCCGGACACCGCGAGCACGCCGCAGGCGAGGATCAGGAACAGCCTGCTGGCCACCGCACGCTCCCTTCTTCCGTGAGCCGGACGAAAGGAAACCTAACCGAGCCCGTTGTACGTCTCGTTAACGGCCACCCCCGCCGCCGCTTTCGGCGGCGAGGTCCTCGGCGGAGGCGGCTTCTAGCCGCCCGGCGCGCGAGGCCGTGATGTAGTTGCGGACCTGCACGTTGCCCTCGTGGCAGGCGTATTCGTAGAACGCGTAGCCATCGTCGCGCGTCCAGTCGAAGCGCAGTGTCCACGGCGCGGTGAACACTTCGGGGTCGGCGTAGGTCATCTCGTAAGTGATCGTGTCCGGCTCGGTCATCGTCAGCCGCTCGACGACCGTCGCCTTCTCGCTGGTCGGGATCGTGTTCCACGGCGGCACTCCGCGGGTCGCCATGTTGAGCGGGCTGCCGTTGCGGGCGAAGGCGTTGCGCGTCGCGCTGTCGCCGGTCTTGAGGTTGGTCGTCTCGATCACCAGCGTGTTGCCGTCCCAGCGGCCGCGGCTCGAGCCGAGCCAGGCCTCGACCGGTTCCGGCCACGGCTCGAACTGGCCGGCCACCGGGATGATCCGCGTGCCGAGCATCTCGAGCGCGATGACCACGTAACCGGGCGCCTGGTAGATGCGGATGCCGTTGTTGTAGCGGAATGGCAGCATCGAGGCGGGAAACCCGCGGCTGACGCAGCGGTCCCACGAATCGAAGTCGGTCACCCAGTCGAACTGCGTGTTGGGCGTCCAGCTCGACCGGCCCGCGCGATAGAGCGCTTCGGCCTGCGGGGTCATCGGCGGCAGCCGGCCGCTCGGCGGATCGACCACCATCGAAGTCCGCCGCGCACCGGCGAGATACTCGATCCAGTGCCCGCGCCCGATCGTTTCCTCCTGCTCCTCGCGCTCGTAGGCCTGCTCGAGTTCTTCGGCGCGCGCGCGTTCGGCGGCCAGCTCCTCGTCGGTCTTGAAGAAGCGGTCGCCGTATTGCTCGGGCCGGTTGACCGGCAGCTCGGCGACGTCGTTGATCGGCCAGGTGCCGCGCAGGTCCGGATCGCCCCACGGCGTGCGGCTGGGCTGGTAGTCGGTCGTGACCGGCGGCATCACCGTGAGATCGGCCGCCTGCTCCTGCGCGGCGAGCGGCGAGATCGCCAGCGGCGCCGCGGCGAGTGCCAGGACAGCCCAGGAAACCTGCCTTGCGGCGACCTTCAGGTCCATCGTGCGACTCCCATCGTTCGGTTCCCGAGACCGCCTAGATCAAGACCCCGGCGTCGTCCCGGGCAATTTCGTCATGATACAAAAATGTGAAATTGCGGCGGACGGCCTCGGCACGGAGCGCCGCGCATCCCCTTGCCCTCTGGCCCCCCACGGCCTAGGGCCGCGCGCGTCTCCCGCCGCACCAGAGAAAGCACTTCACCTTGGCCAACGTCACCGTGATCGGCGCCCAGTGGGGCGATGAGGGCAAGGGCAAGATCGTCGACTGGCTCGCCAGCCGCGCCGACGTCGTGGTGCGGTTCCAGGGCGGGCACAACGCCGGGCACACGCTGGTGGTCGGCAACACCACTTACAAGCTCAGCCTGCTGCCCTCGGGCATCGTCACCGGCACGCTGTCGGTGATCGGCAACGGTGTGGTGCTCGATCCGTGGGCGCTCAAGTCCGAGATCGAGCGGCTCGAAGGGCAGGGTGTCGAGATCACGCCCGGGAACCTGGTCGTCGCCGACAACTGCCCGCTGATCCTGCCGATCCACAGCGAGCTCGACGTGATGCGCGAAGCCGCGGCGGGGAAAGGCAAGATCGGCACCACCGGGCGCGGGATCGGCCCGGCCTACGAGGACAAGGTCGGCCGTCGCGCGATCCGCGTGTGCGACCTCGCCCACCTGCACGAACTGGAGCCGCTGCTCGACCGGCTCTGCGCGCACCACGACGCGCTGCGTGCCGGCTTCGGCGAGCCGCCGGTCGATCGCGCCGCCCTGCTCGAGAAACTGCGCGAGATTGCCCCGTTCGTCCAGCGCTTCGCCCAGCCGGTATGGGTGCGCCTACGCGAGGAGCGCCGCAAGGGCAGCCGCATCCTGTTCGAAGGCGCGCAGGGCGTGCTGCTCGACGTCGATCACGGCACCTACCCGTTCGTGACCAGCTCGAACACGGTCAGCGGCACGGTCGCCAGCGGCAGCGGGCTCGGCCCCAACGCCGCCGGGTTCGTGCTCGGCATCGTCAAGGCCTACACTACCCGCGTCGGCTCGGGCCCGTTCCCGACCGAACTCGACGATGCGGTCGGCCAGCGGCTCGGTGAGCGCGGCCAC
Source organism: Sphingomonadales bacterium (assembly GCA_044506565.1). Lineage (GTDB taxonomy): Bacteria > Pseudomonadota > Alphaproteobacteria > Sphingomonadales > Sphingomonadaceae > Croceibacterium_A. The sequence goes on from JBIQKN010000083.1 coordinate 7,007, forward strand.
GAGTTCGGCACGGTCACCGGGCGCCAGCGCCGCTGCGGCTGGTTCGATGCGGTGCTCGTCCGCCAGTCGTGCGCGATCTCGGGCGTGACCGGCGTCGCGCTGACCAAGCTCGATGTGCTCGACGGGTTCGAGACGCTCAAGATTTGCACCGGCTACAGGCTGCGCGGCCAGGTGATCGACTACTTCCCGTCGAACGCCGCCGAGCAGGCGGAATGCGAGCCGGTCTACGAGGAGATGGACGGCTGGAGCGAGAGCACCGCCGGGGCGCGGCGCTGGGCCGACCTCCCGGCGCAGGCGATCAAGTACATCCGCCGGATCGAGGAACTGATCGAGTGCCCCGTGGCCTCGGTTTCGACCAGCCCCGAGCGCGACGACACGATCCTCGTGCGCGATCCGTTCGCCGACTGAGCTCCGGCAAAAACCCTTCTCCGGGAACGATTTGCCTCCGGCGGGACTGTATCCGCCGAGAGGTTTCATGAAGATCGAGTTCGATACCAACCCCCGGGGCTCGGCCGCCGAGGCACCCCGGACGAGCGGATGCGCGCACGGCGAAAGCCAGCCGTTGAGCGACGTCCTGCTGTGCCGCCCGGCCTATCTTGAGGCGGTGCCCTGCTGTTCCGTGACTCGCGAGAGCTTGCGGAACGGCTTCAGCACCGACCGCTCGGCAGCGGCGGCGCAGCATGCGCAATTGCGCGAGGTGCTGCGCGCCAGCGGCGTCGTCTGCCACGAGCTGCCGCCGGAGCCCGGAATGCCGGACCTCGCGTTCACCCGCGACGTCGCCGCGGCGACGCCGTGGGGCCTCGTCGCGCTCAATCCGGCGCTCGGCCACCGCTCGATCGAGGTCGACCATTTCGTCGCCTGGGCAAGCGCCACGACGGCTGGGCCTGTCGCCCGCATCCGCAGCGGCCGGATCGAAGGCGGTGACGTCTGCGTCGCCCGGCCGGGCCTGCTGATCCTGGGTGTGTCAGGTACCCGCACCGACGACGCCGGCGCCGAGGCGTTCGGAGCGCGGTTCGTCGCCGAAGGCTGGGAGGTGCTGACCTGCCGATTCGACGAACACTTCCTGCACCTCGACACGATCTTCTGCATGCTCGACGAGCGACACGCGCTCGCCTGTCCCGATGCCCTCGACGATAGCTTCCTCGAAGCCGTCGCCGGGCGAGGGATCGAGCTGCTGCCGGTCAGTTACAAGGACTCTCGCCGGCTCGGCTGCAACGTGCTGTCGGTCGACGGCCGGCATATCGTGGCCGGTGCGGCGACGCCGCGAGTCACGGCGATGATGCGCCGCCACGGCTTCGAGGTCTCCGAAGTCGACCTCGGCGAGTTCAGCGCCTGTGGCGGCGGCGTGCACTGCCTGACGATGCCGCTGGCGCGCCGGGCCGGCAGCGAAGCGAACCGAGCGAGGCTATCCACAACGGAGCCCGCGTCGCACCGCAGGGCGGCCTGACGCGCGGACGAGACGAGTGCGGCGGCCCGCACGGCGCATTGCCGTTGTCCGTCGCGGTGCTTATGGAACCCGTCTGCCTCCCCGGAGATTGCATCGCCCATGACTTCGCGTGAAAAGACGGCGTTCCTGGCGCTGGACGATGGCGCCGCCAGCCGTCCGTTCTCCGAAAAACTGTTCACCGTGGCGTGGGGTGCGATCCAGTGGCCGTGGCTCGCGCGCAGCCTGTGGGGCGGCCGGCTCGGCGACAAGCTCGCGCTGCTCGACCGGCTCGCGCTGCCGCACGACGCGCTGCCGCATCTCGGCAGCTGGAAGGCCGACACTTATTTCCTCTGGCGGATCGTCGAGGCGATCGAAAAGCTGAGACCGCGCGAGGTGGTCGAGCTCGGCTGCGGCGCCTCGACCCTCGTGCTGGCCAAGGCGCTCGAGCTCAACGGCGGCGGGCACCTGACGAGCTACGACCAGCACGCCGACTTCGTCGTGGCGACCGGGCACTGGCTGGCGACGCACGGACTTGCCGCGTCGATGCGCCACGCCCCGATCGTCGAGGACCCGAGCAGCTGGTCGCACAGCTGGTACGGGCTCGGCGGTTTGCCGGCGGAAATCGACCTGCTGGTGATCGACGGCCCGCCGTGGACGCTCAACCCGTTCGTCCGCGGTCGTGCCGAGCTGCTGTTCGACCGGATCCGTCCCGGAGGGATCGTGCTGCTCGACGACGCTGCGCGTCCCGGCGAGCGGGTCGTCGCCGCGCGCTGGAAGCGCGAGTGGCCGGACTTCAGCTTCATGCTGCTGCCGGGAGCCAAGGGCACGCTGGTCGGAGAGCGCCTGCGCTGATTGCCGCCGCAATCCGATCGGCATAATCTCGCGGCATGCGTGCCGCCGCCCTGCTAGCGCTGGTGCTGATCGCCGGCCCCGCCGCCGCCGACGAGGCAGGCGGCCTGCCGGTCGCCGATTTCGTCCGGGTCGACAAGTCGGACCGGACGCTGACGCTGTACGCCGAGGGGCGGGCCTACCATCGGATCACCGGCCTGCAGTTCGGCGCGGAACCACGCGGCCACAAGCGCTTCGAAGGCGACGAGCGCACGCCCGAGGGGCGCTATACGATCGACTACGCGAATCCCGACAGCGCCTATCGGCTGAGCCTGCACATCGACTATCCGAACGCGGCCGACCGCGCCTATGCGGCCGCGCGCGGCCGTTCGCCAGGCGGGGCGATCTTCATCCATGGGCAGCCCAACTGGCTGCCGTTCGGCCGCCTGCCGGGCGACTGGACCGACGGCTGCATCGCCGTCTCCAACGCCGAGATCGAGGCGCTGTGGCAAATGGTGCCCGACGGCACGCCGATCGAGATCCGGCCCTGACAGCTCCTCAGATCAGGGGACTGTCCCCACAGGGCAGGGGACCGTCCCGACAGGGACTGTCCCTTGGCGCAAGGGCGCACCGCGGCCAGGGGACTGTCCCCCCAGGGGCTGTCCCCCAGCACGACCACACCGCAATCCGAACGAAACCGGAACAAAACTTGACTCTCCTCAACGATGTACTCATTCTGTTCTCTCCGAATCGGGGGAGACGGAACGATGCCTCAGGTCAATTTCGCTTACGCACCCGCCAACGATCCGGGCGGCCTGCCGCTTCAGGCCTCGATCTTCGCCGACCGCCCGGCGGTGCGCGACGAGCTGCGCGAGGATGCCGAGGCCGCCGGCCTGACCGTCGAGGACTGCGCGCCGATCGCGGCGCTGGCCGAGTGCGAGCCGCGAGCGCTCGGGGCGGTCGTGCTGATCGACTGCCCCGAGGCGAATCCGGCCGTGCTGGCGGCGCTCGCGCGGCTCGATCTGCGCGCGGCGCGCGCCGGAGCGCGACTGGTCGTTTCGACCAGCGTTGCCGCGCTCGACGAGGTCTTCGCGTGCTGCGACCGGTCGGCACCGCAGATCCTCGTCGATCCGACCCGCGGGGAGCGGGTGGTGGCGCTCGGCCGGGCGATGGCGCGCAGGCCGGCCAGGCTGCGCGAGCTCGGCGCCGATGACCGCCTGGCGTTGCTGCGGCTGACCGAGCAGGTCGGCGAGATCGCCGACCGGCTCGAGCGGATCGCCGGCTTCGGCGTCGCCGGCGAGGACAAGGCTTTCCACTTCGAAAGCCCTCGGCACGGCTACGCCCTGTCGAGGGACGGAGTGGCCGGACAGCGCCCGCCGCTGCCCGACGCGCGGCTGCTGCGGCGGATCATCCGCCACCGGCACCTGCGCACGCGGTTCTTCGAGCCCGGGTTGTTCGCCGATCCCGCCTGGGACATGCTGCTCGACCTCGCGGCTGCGCACGGGGAGGGCAAGCGCGTCTCGGTCACCTCGCTGTGCATCGCCAGCGGCGTGCCGCCGACGACCGCCTTGCGCTGGATCGGCCAGCTCGACGCCGCCGGGCTGATCGAGCGATCCGCCGACGACACCGACCGCCGCCGCGCGTTCATCACCCTGAGCGACAAGGCGGCCGAGGCGATCGCGCGGTACTTCGCCGAGCTTGGCCGGGGCGTCGCCCGGCTCGTTTGACCGCTGGCGCGCACGCCGTTCCTCCGCTATGGGCGCCGGCGCCCGGGCGGTTAGCTCAGTTGGTAGAGCATCTCGTTTACACCGAGAGGGTCGGCGGTT
>JBIQKN010000084.1:0-4880 GCA_044506565.1 Sphingomonadales bacterium
CAGCTCAGCGCGAGCCACGACCTGCCCGGCGAGGGGCCGTTCGCGTGCAACGACATCGCTATCGGGCCCGACGGCACGACTTATGCGACCGAGACGGCGGGCGGGCGGATCTTCGCGCTGGCGTCTGATGCCAACGAGCTGGCGCTGTTCGCCGCCGACCCGGCGCTGGTCGGCATCGACGGCATCGCCTTCGCCGAGGACGGCCAGATGTACATCAACAACGTCCGCCAGCACACGGTCCAGCGGGTCGAGCGCGGGGCGGACGGCGCCTATGCCGGGCTGACCACGCTGACGCTGTCGGAGCCGGTCAACGGGCCCGACGGGCTGCGCCACGTCTCGGGCAACCGGTTCCTGCAGGCCGAGGGGCCGGGCAACCGGGTGACCTACGTCGACGTCGAGGGGGACAGCGCGACGATCACGCCGGTCAGGACCGGGCTCGATTCCTCGCCGGGCGTCACCCGGGTCGGCAACGTCGGCTACGCCACCGAGGGCAAGATCGGCTACCTGTTCGACCCGGCGCTGCGCGACAAGGATCCCGGCCCGTTCGTCATCCGCGCCTTCCCGCTGCCCTGACCGCCCGCCCCCGAAACGCTTCGCAAGCAAAGCGTCTTGCCTTCGCGGGCGAGTCGGTCGATCCTGCGCGCCGGGATCGCCTTTGGACTCTCGCGGACGGGAGGCAACCAAGGGGAAGGACATGGATGCCATCGGGAAAGGCACGCGGGCGATCGCCCTCGTAGGCCCGGCCGGCGCCGGCAAGACCAGTCTCGCCGAGGCCCTGCTTCACGCTGCCGGCGCCATTCACCGACTCGGATCGGTCGAAGCAGGGACATCGCAGGGCGACTCGAGCGCCGAGGCGCGGGCGCGCGGAGGATCGACCGAACTCAACCTGATGCGCTTCGAGTGGGGCGGCGACGGCTACGTGCTGCTCGACACGCCGGGCTCGCCGAGCTTCGCGTCTGACACCGCCGCCGCGCTGAGGGTCGCGGATCTTGCGCTCGTGGTGATCGGCCCCGAGCCCGAGCGCGCCGCGCTGGCCGAACCGATCCTGCGCGAGCTCGAGGCGACCGGGGTGCCGCACGCGATCTTCGTCAACAAGATCGACAAGGCGCGCGGCTCGATCGAGGACGTGCTCGAGGCGCTGCAGCCGATGAGCCGGCCGCCGCTGGTCGCGCGGCAGATCCCGATCGCCCGCGGGGAGCAGGTGACCGGGTTCGTCGACCTCGCGCTCGACCGGGCCTACGAGTACCGGCCGGGCCAGCCGTCGGCGCAAGTGCCGATCGCCGAGGAGCTGCAGCAGGCCGAGAGCGCGGCGCACTTCAAGATGCTCGAGCATCTCGCCGACCACGACGACTACCTGCTCGAGCAGTTGCTGACCGACCAGATGCCCGATCTCGACACGGTGTTCGGCGACATCAAGCGCGAGACCGCCGACGGGCTGATCGTGCCGATCTTCCTCGGCTCGGCGCTCAACGGCTTCGGCGTGCGCCGGCTGCTCAAGGCGCTGCGCCACGACACGCCCGCGCCGGCCTCGACCGCGGAGCGGCTCGGCGAGGAGCGACCGGCGGTCGAGGTGTTCAAGATCTCGCATGGCAACGCGATCGGCCGGCTCGCCTTCGCGCGGGTGTTCGGCGGGACGCTGACCGAGGGCGCCGAGCTCAGCGGGGCCGACGGCAGGACCCAGCGGACGGGCTCGCTGTTCGCGATGCAGGGCGGGGCGACGAGCAAGCTGGGCAAGGCCGGTCCGGGCGAGGTGGTCGGCATCGCCAAGGCGGATTCGACCGGCGCCGGCGACCGGCTCGGGATCGGCGCGCCGGTGTCCGCCGGCGGAGGTCACGCTGCGCCGCTGGTGGCCAATTCGGCGCTGTCGATCGCGGTCAAGGATCACAAGGACGAGGTCCGCCTGTCGGCCGCGCTCAACAAGCTGGTCGAAGAGGATGCCGGGCTGTCGTGGGAAACGCTCGAGGAAACGCACGAGACGCTGCTCCACGGACTCAGCGACGAGCACCTGCAGGTCGCGCTCGAGCGGCTCAGGCGCCGCTATGGGGTCGACGTGTCGGTGGGCCGGCCGTCGATCGCGTTCCGCGAGACGATCCGCAAGCCGGTCAGCCAGCGCGGACGGCACAAGAAGCAGTCGGGCGGCCACGGCCAGTACGGCGACGTGGTGATCGAACTGCGCCCGCTCGGCCGCGGCGAGGGCTTCCGGTTCGAGGACAAGATCACCGGCGGCGTGATCCCGCGGCAGTACATCCCGGCGGTCGAGGCCGGCATCCGCGACGCGATGCTCAAGGGGCCGCTCGGGTGCCGGGTGGTCGACGTCGCGGTGTCGCTGGTCGACGGATCTTACCACAGCGTGGACAGCTCCGAGCTCGCCTTCCGCACCGCGGGGCGCATGGCGATGAGCGCCGCGCTCGCCGCGGCCTCGCCGTACCTGCTCGAGCCGGTGTCGCAAGTGACGATCCACTCGCCGGGCAGCGCGACCTCGCGCATCACCTCGGCGCTGTCGAGCCACCGCGCGCGGATGCTCGGCATGGCACCGCGCGAGGGCTGGTCGCGCTGGGAGACGATCGAGGCGCTGATCCCGGAGAGCGAGCTGCGCGCGTTCGGCACCGAGCTGCGCTCGATGAGCCAGGGCATGGCGAGCTACGAGGCGCGCCACGACCACCTGGCCGAGGTCAACGAGAAGCTCGCGCAGACCATCGTGCAGCAGGTCCACGAACTGGCCTGAATCGGGACACCCGGCCCCGCGCCGCTTTTCGCCGCCGGTCGTTGATCAATAGGGGCACCCCGCATGGTGCGAGGGGAGTGGCCTCGGATGGGCCCAGTAGCCCGACCTGGATTGGCAGCGACGGCGATCGCCGCCGGATACTTCGCGTGCATCGTGCTCAGCATGCTGCTGCGCTTCGTGCCCGACGGGTGGGCGCTCGTCTGGCCGGCGCGGGGGTTCCTGATCGCCGTGCTGATGCTGCTGCCCCTGCGGCGGTGGTGGCTCCTCGTCGCCATCGTGCCGGTCCACTTCGCCGTGACGGCCGTGCTGCTGCCCGAGGCACCGCTGCTCGCGGTCGGCGTGCAGCTGCTCGGGCACCTCGCGGTCGCGCTGGCGAGCGCGCTCGCGATCAGGCGGCTCGCGCCGGCGAAGCGGCCGTTCGACACGGCGGCCTCGCTGTCGCTGTTCATTGCGGTGACGGGGATCGCGATCCCGGCGGCGGTCAATCTCGCGGTGATCGGCCTGCAGGTCGCGATCGGCTGGTTCGACGACCCGTGGCTGTGGTGGCTGCAATGGACGGCGGCCGGCTATTTCTTCACGATCACGCTACCGCCGCTGGTGGTGCTGCTGGCGCAGGGCGGGTTCTCCGGTCGTCCGCGGGCGCCGCTGGCCCTGCGACTGGAGATCGCCGCGGCCATGGCCGCGCTGTTCGCGACCAGCTTGTTCGTTTTCAGTGGGGGGGTCGACCTCGAGCTGTGGCCCGCCGCCTATCTGGCGCCCCTGCCCCTGCTGCTGTGGGCGGCCGCGCGGTTCGGGGTCGGCGGCACGGCATTGGCGCTGCTGACCGTCGCTGCCGGAATCGTCGCCCAGGCGGTCCGGCACCACGGGCCGTTCGTCGGCCCCTCGGCGCCCGAGCAGATCGCCTCGCTGCACATCTTTCTCGCCGCGACCTCGACGCCGCTGATGCTGCTCGGCGCGCAGATGGACGAGCGGCGGCGCGCGGCGGCACTGTTGCGGCAGTCCGAGGAACGGCTGCAGTTCGCGGCCGGCGCGACCGACACCGCGCTGTGGCAATGGGACGCCGACCTGCCGCGGCTATGGATGTCGGACAACTGCCGCGACCTGTTCGGCCTCGACGACGACGCCACGGCCACGCCGCTCGCCTTCCTCGATGCCGTCCATCTTGAGGACCAGGCGAGCGTGGGCGAAGCGCTCGGCGCTGTCCTCGCCGACGGCGGGCCCTGGCCGGCGGTCGAATTCCGCATCGACCGGGACGGGCGCACCCGCTGGTTCGAGCTGCAGATGCACGCCGAGTCCGACGAGGTCCGCAAGCCGGCGATCGTCAGCGGGGTGTTCCGCGACGTGAGCGAACGGATCGACGCCCGGCGCGAGGTCGCCGAGCTGCAGGATCGGCTCGCCTCGCTGCGCAGGGACGAGCGCCGCCGGATCGCCGAGGAACTGCACGATTCGACCGCGCAGCACCTCGTCGCCGCCAAGCTCAACCTGCTCAACCTGGGCCGGCAACTGCCCGAAGACCTGAACCCGTTGCTCGAAGAGGTCTGCCATTCGCTGCAGGAAGCGACGTCCGAGGTCCGCACCTTCACTTACCTGCTGCATCCCTCGGACGTGCTCGCGGACGACTTCGGGACGATGCTGTTGCGATACGTCCCGGGTTTCGAGCGACGGACCGGGATCGTCACGCGCGTGAAGATCGACGAGCGCGCCAACGCGCTGCCCGACGACGTGCGGCGCGCGCTGCTGAGGATCACCCAGGAGAGCCTCGGCAACGTCCAGCGGCACGCGCGCGCGACGCAGGCCTCGGTCGAGGTGCGCTGCTTCGGCGGCAGCGTGCACCTGGTGGTGCGCGACAACGGAAAGGGCATTGCCGCGCCGGCCGGCGCGCAGCTCGGCGAGCGGCTGCGCGTCGGCTACGACATCCCGGCGATGTCGGCACGCGTGCGCGGGCCCGGCGGCGACGTCGAGGTTCCCTCGAGGGCGTCGGGCACCACGGTTCACGTCGCGATACCGCTCGCCCGGGGAGACAGCCAAGCGCCGGAAAAGCGGTACCGCGCGGTGCACGCGCACTAGCGCGCCGGCGGGCGCTTCAGACGAACCCGAGGTTGCGCGTCGCGAAGTTGCCGATGTTGGGCAGCACGGTCGCCATCTCGCTGTCGGG
>JBIQKN010000084.1:4980-11071 GCA_044506565.1 Sphingomonadales bacterium
CGCGCGAGCCGCGCCAGCTCGTTCTCGAACAGGTGCCCGCTCGGCCGCGTGACCAGCTGTTCGAGCGCGGCGCTGACCGCGGGCGTTGACCAGCGCAACCGCTTGACCGGCCGGAACGGAATCGCCCCGCTCGGGGCGATCTGGTACTGCAGCGCTTCACGTCCGGAGACGAACACCGCGTTGCCCGATGCGGAGATGCAGGTCAGCAACGACTGCTCGTTGCTCGACAGCGCGAGGTCGCCGAGCCGCCCGCCCCATCCGACCGTCGAACCTTCGCTGCCGAGCGCCTGCCAGAAGCTCTGCTGGTCGTTGTGCGAGAACAGCTTGGGCGGCAGCGGGTACTTCGCGCGGTCCGGGCTGTTGTACTCGGCCAGCGTCAGCGGCGTCACCAGCGAACCGACGTTGAGCTGAATGGCCATCTTGCCGCCGTCGAACAGGACCTTGAGGCGCGGGCAGTAGGGGGCGAGCGCGAACCGCTGGTCGTCGGTCAGCGTCTGCGGCACGCGCGGTTCGAGCACCGTGTCCCTGAGCAGCTCGCGGCGGAAGGCGAGGTTGCCGCGGATCGCCGCGTAGCGCGCGTGGTTGCGCCGGTCGTAGGGGACCAGCGTGTTCGCATGGTCGTTGCCGCCGTAGAGGAACACGCAGACGAGAGCGCGGTAGTCGTCGCCCGAAGCGGCCTGCGCGGCCGCCTCGCTCGCGCTTGCCAGCTCCATCGCCAGCGGCGCCGCGGCGCCCATCACGCCGAGCTGCGAGGCGCGCTGGAGCAGTGCGCGGCGGGTCAGGCTGCGGGTGACGATTCCGGTCATTTCTGCACCAGGTATTCGGGCGCGCACATGACCAGCAGGCAGGCGCTGGCGAGCGCGTTGCGCTTGTGCGCCTCGTCACTGCCGGCGGTGACGCCGAGGCTGGCGACGGCGCCCTCGATCAGCGCGCAGGTTTCGGGCGAGAGCTGGTCGGCCGCGAGGTGGAGGTTGAGCCAGCGGACCAGCTCGGGCGCGTCGTGCGCGAAGTCGAGCATCGCCGAATAAGTCGGCTTGACGTCGTCATAGCCCGTGTGGATCGCCCACTGCAGAAAATTGGCGTAGCCGGCAATGCTCGTCTCGTTCGCGATCTGGAACTCGGGCGCGACCAGGCCGGCCTCGCCGATCGCGGTCTGCGGTGGGACGTAGCCCGGCCGGAAGAAGTTGAACACCGACGGTGAACGCAGCGGGCTCTGCCCGAGCGACTGCCCGGCGTTCGAGGTGTCGTAGATGCCCCACTTGCCGTTGTCGGACTCGATCCCGACCGTGCGCGCCCAGCCCGCATAGCGCAGCACCGGCTCGCGCAGCTTGCCGCCGGTCCGCGGATCCGACGGCGCGAGCGCCTCGGGGTCGGTCAGCACCGCGGTCCACACCGCCTTGAGGTCTCCACGCACGCCCTCGCCGTTGTCGCCGAACGCGGCGGCGACGCGCGCGACGTAGGCCGGGCTCGGATTGCTCGTCACCAGCCGCTGGATCATCTGGTGGCCGAAGAACGGCCCGACGTTGGGATGCGCGAACAGGTGGTCGAGCGCGAGCGCCAGCGCTGTCCGGCCGTCGGTTCCGGCGGGGATGTGGAGCCCGAGGAAGTCGACCGGCAGCGCCGAGTGCTTCGCAGGGTCGAGCACCATCGGGTCACGGCAGAACTCGCGGCTCGGCACCGGGTAGTCGAGCCAGGCGACGTCGGTCCGCTCGACGCGCGACATGTCGCGGTCGTAGCCGGTGAAGACCCGCGCGAGCTGGGTCACGTCTTCCTGGCGATAGGTCTCGATGGGGTTGCCGGCGGCGTCGCGCTTCGGCGTGCCGTCGGGGTTGAGCGCGTAGAGCCCGATCGTGAACAGCTGCATGATCTCGCGCGCGTAGTTCTCGTCGGGCTGGCGGCCGCTCGCCGGGTCTTCCTTCAGGTTGCCGAGGGTGTTGAGGTACATGCCCATCGCCGGGTTGAGCGTGACTTCCTCGAGCAGCGTGCGGAAGTTGCCGAAGGCGTTGCGCGCGAGCACGTCCCACCAGCCGGCGAGCATGTAGGGCGGCCAGAACCCGTCGATCGGGTTGAGCGAGACGACGAAGAACTGCGACAGCGAGAACGCGGCGCGCTGGCGCATCTCGTCGGGCTGGGCGAGCAGCTGGTTCCAGATCATGTGATCGCCGAACTGCGGCCAGAAATACTCGCCCTTGTCGGTGATCGCGCCGTAGCCGGCGGAGTCGAGCCACTCGGCCCCGGTCTGCCCGCGCGGGGCGGCGAACTGCCGCTCGAGCCAGCCGCGATAGCCGAGTCGCCTGAGCTCGGCGATGTCGGCGGACGTGGCGCTGAACTTCGCCCGCAGCAGGAAGCGCGCGGCTTCGGTGTCGTTTGCGGGCGCCCGGTCGCTGGCCATCGTCCTCCCCCGCAAGCGATTAGGCCGCAAGGCCGGCGTGGGGTCAAGCGCGGATGATAGCGCTATCGTGGCGCCGAAGTGCGGGGGCGCCAAAAAGAGGGACAGTCCCTCTTTTCCGCGCGGGCGTCGCGGGCCAGAGGGGCGGCCCCCTCCTCGAAAAGAGGGACTGTCCCTCTCTTTCCTAGCGCGCCGCTTCGGCCTCGGCGTCCATTTCGGCGACCGGGTTCGCAGGGCCCGAGCTGCGGTTGGGGATGAACTCGTTGAGCACGTTGCGGCGGGCGATCAGCCAGCGGCCGTCGATCTTGGCGAATTCGTCCTCGTAGATACCGTAAGTGCCGATCTTGGGCTCGTCGCCGGGGCCGTGGTTGGCCATCTCGAGCCACTGCGAGCGGCCCCAGGCGCGGTCGCCTTCGACGCGGATCACGGTCTGCAGCACGATGTGCCGGAGCTTGGCGGGCTGGCCGTCCTCGGTGTGGTAGAAGCGGCCGATGCCCTCGGCAAAACGGGTCACCGCCTCGCGGATCACCTCGCGGCCCTTGAAGCTGCCGCTGGCAAACGTGATCTCGCCGTCCTCGGCGAAGGTGGCGACGTAGGCGTCCCAGTCGTGGTAATCGATCGCGAACAGGTAGCGCGCCATCAGGTCCTCGATCTCGGCGCGGTCCTTGCCGTAATCCGGGCCGTAGGTGACCTCGGCTCGCGCCGGCAGGGCGGCGAAGAGTACCACGGCAACGAGCGCGGTCAGGTATTTCAGCATCGGGTCACTCCTCCCAGTCCTCGTGCGCGCGCGAAATCAGGTAGTGGTGGATCGCTTCGGCCTGCTCGCGCGAGAGCGTGTCGGCGAAGCTCGCCATGCCGTTGGCGGCGCGGGTGCCGCCGAGCACGATGTCGAGGAACGCGGCGTGGGTCGCCGGCATCATGTGGCGCAGGTCCTTGACCCCGCCGCGCGCCGCGGTGCCGTGGCACAGCGCGCAGTTCTCGCCGTACAGCCGCTCGCCGAGCGCGACCTGCGCGGGCGTGCCGGCCAGCGTCGGCGGCGGGCTCAGTTCGGGGACCTGCACCGATTCGGGCGGCAGCGGGGGCAGCTTCGCGGTGCCGCCGAGCTTGAACACCAGCAGGCGCGGCTTCGACAGGAACAGCTGGCTGTAGGCCGAGCGCTCGACGTGGGCGAGGCCGCCGCCCCAGCCGGTGTTGACCGCGATGTATTGCTCGCCGTCGACCTCGTAGGCGATCGGCGCGGCGATCGGGACCTGCTGGACCGGCATTTCCCAGACCTTCTCGCCGGTGTCGGCGCGGTACGCGGCGAACGTGGTGCCGATGGTGCCCTGGAACACGAGGTTGCCGGCGGTGACGAGCACCCCGCCGCTGCCCTTCTGCTCGACCGGGCCGCGCCAGACCTCGCGCTGGGTCGCCGGGTTCCACGCCGAGAGCCAGCCCTTCGAATGCGCGTCGGCGTACTCGGCGATCTGGCGGCGCTCGGCATCGAAGCCGGTGAAGCTCGTGCCCAGCCCGCCGCGCGCCGGATCGTAAGTCTCCGACAGGCCGTAGGCCATGTAGGTTTCGGTCACCGGGACGTAGACGAGGCCGGTCAGGGGGCTGAACGCCATCGGGTTCCAGTTGTGCGCCCCGCCCGCGCCGGGCGAGACCATCACCGGGGTGACGCCATAGCGCGCCGCCGGGTTCTCGATCGGCCGGCCGGTCGCCCGGTCGATCCCGCTGGCCCAGTTGATCGGGACGATCTTCTCGGCCGAGATCAGCTCGCCGGTCGCACGGTCGAGCACGTAGAAGAAGCCGTTCTTGGGAGCCTGCATCAGCACCTTGCGGGTGCGGCCGCCGATCTCGAGGTCGGCGAGGATCATCTGCTGGGTGGCGGTGTAGTCCCACTGCTCGCCGGGGACGGTCTGGTAGTGCCAGACGTACTCGCCGGTGTCGGCCTTCAGCGCGACGATTGAGGCAAGGAACAGGTTGTCGCCGCCTTCGGGGCTGCGCCACTTCCAGGCCCACGGCGAGCCGTTGCCGGTGCCGATGTAGACGAGGTTGAGCTCGGGGTCGTAGGCGAGGCTGTCCCACACGGTCCCGCCGCCGCCGGCCCTCCACCACTCCCCGGTCCAGGTCTTCGCGGCCATTTCCATCGCGGCGTTCTCGAACCCGTCGGCCGGGTTGCCGGGGACCGTGTACCAGCGCCACAGCTGCGCGCCGGTTTCCGCGTCGTAGGCCGATACGTAGCCGCGCACGCCGACCTCGGCGCCGCCGTTGCCGATCAGCACTTTGCCGTCGAACACCCGCGGCGCGCCGGTGATCGTGTAGCCCTTCGAGTTGTCGACCGTCAGCACCGACCACACGGGTTCACCGGTCTTCGCGTCGAGCGCGATCAGGCGGCCGTCGAGCGTGGCGACGTAGACTTTGCCGTTCCACGCGGCGAGCCCGCGCGAGACGATGTCGCAGCAGGCCAGACGGCCGAAGCGCAGCGGCACTTCGGGGTCGTAGGTCCACAGCACGCGCCCGGTCTTCGCGTCGTAGGCGGTGACGATGTTCCACGGCTGGACGTTGTAGAGCACGCCGTCGATCACCAGAGGGCTCGCCTCCATCCCGCGTTCGGTGTTGATGTCGGCGTACCAGGTGAGGCCGAGCCGGCCGACGGTCTCGGGGTTGATCTGTGCGAGGGGGCTGAAGCGCTGCTCGTCGTAAGTGCGCCCGACGCTCATCCATTCGCCCGGCTCCGGGTCGAGCAGGCGGGCATGGTCGACTTGCGCGGGCGCGCGGTCCTGCGCGGCGACGGGAACGATGAGCGCGGCGAGGGCCAGTCCGGCGGCGACGCGAGCGGTGGGTCGGATCATCGCTCGCCCTTCACGATCACCCGTTCCTCGAACAGCCGCGCCAGCACGGCCTCGTTGTTGCGCGCGTAGGCAAGCTCGTCCGGATCGCGCCCGGCGGCGGCCGCGAGCGCGTTGATCCGCCCGCCTCCGAGATAGAGCGTATCGGGCTCCAGCCCGGCGATCGGGTCGCGATAGGCTTCGTCCATGGTGACTATCGTCCAGCCGTCGGCTTCGAGCCCGGCGACGACGTCGGCGATGAACAGCGCGTTGAGGTCGGTCTCGTGCAGCAGGAGGACGTGCGCGGGCGAGCGGCCCAGCGTCGCGCGGGCGGTGCGGTCGAAAAAGTCGGCGCCCTGCACGATCGTCTCGACGTAGAGCTCGCCGAGCGCGTCGAGGTCGATCGCGCGGTCCTCGCGCACGGCCGTGGCGGCGAGATTGTCGATCGCCCAGTCCCACAGGTCGACCGTAACGTAGCCGTTGGCGAGCCCGCGCTCGCGCAGCGCCGCGCGCAGCGCATCGCGGCGTTCGGGATCGCGGCCTTCGTCGAGATAGGGGAAGCGGTACCAGGGGCGCTTGCCCGGCCGGCCCGCGAGCCAGGCCTCGGCCTTGTCGAGGTCGGCGATGTACCCGGCCGCGTCGGCGTTCCACAGCCAGCCGTGGCTGTGCGAATGGTTGGCGATCACGTGCCCGGCGGCGACGTAGGCACGGATGCGCGCCTCGCCGCCTTTGCCGTAGTCGTCCTCGAGGTTGCCGGTGGTGACGAAGAACGCGGCCTGTTCGACGCCGGCCTCGGCGAGCCCGGCGATCAGCCGGACGGTGCGCTCGTCCGTTGTCATGAAGCCGCCCGGGTGGCGCGGGATGTCGTCGAAGCTGATGGCGATGCGCT
>JBIQKN010000170.1:0-1740 GCA_044506565.1 Sphingomonadales bacterium
ACAGCTTCGAGACCGCGCTCAAGCTGGCCGAGGGGCTGGCCTACGTGGACCTCGCCGACACCACGGTGGCGGAAGCGCTCGGGTCCCCCTCCCGCTCTCAAACCCCCCTCCCCGGCGGGGAGGGGATTGGGGAGGGGGCTCCCACCTCGCGGGCTGCGGATACCCCCACCCAACCCTCCCCCGAACGGGGGAGGGCTTCCGAGGGGGGTATGAAGAATGTCGGCCTCCCGCCCAACCGCATCGTCTTCTCCGAAAAGTTCGCCTGCCCGGTGTCCGGCTTCACGATCGAGGAAGTCGAGCCGCGCCTGTTCTCGTTCAACGCCCCGCAGGGCGCCTGCCCGACCTGCGACGGGCTCGGCGAAAAGCAGCTGTTCGACCCGCAGCTCGTCGTCCCCAACGAGGCGCTCAGCCTCAAGCAGGGCGCGGTCGTGCCCTGGGCCAGGTCGAACCCGCCGAGCCCGTACTACATGCAGGTGCTGGCGAGCCTGGCGAAGGCCTACGGCTTCGACCTCACCACCCCGTGGATCGAGCTCGAGCCCGACCAGCGCGACATCATCCTGTTCGGCACCGACGGCATGCCGGTGCCGCTCACCTTCAAGGACGGGCGCAAGGAATACACGGTCACCAAGCCGTTCGAGGGCGTGATCGGCAACCTCAACCGGCGCCTGCGCCAGACCGACAGCGCATGGATGCGCGAGGAGCTGGCGCGCTACCAGACCGCGCAGCCGTGCGAGACCTGCGGCGGCAAGCGGCTCAACGACAAGGCGCTCGCGGTCAAGGTCGCCGGTCCGGATGGGCCAACGGACATCGCCACCCCGGTGCGCCTGTCGGTCGCCGCGGCGAAGGACTGGTTCCTCGCGCTGCCCGACACGCTGACCGAGACGCAGAACCAGATCGCCCGGGCGATCCTCAAGGAAATCAACGAGCGCCTCGGCTTCCTCGACAACGTCGGGCTCGACTACCTCAACCTCGACCGCACCAGCGGCACGCTGTCGGGCGGCGAGAGCCAGCGCATCCGCCTCGCCAGCCAGATCGGCTCGGGCCTCTCGGGCGTGCTCTACGTGCTCGACGAGCCGAGCATCGGCCTCCACCAGCGCGACAACGACCGCCTGCTCGAGACCCTCAAGCGCCTGCGCGACCTCGGCAACACGGTGATCGTCGTCGAGCACGACGAGGACGCGATCCGCGCCGCCGACTGGGTGGTCGACCTCGGCCCCGGCGCCGGGGTCCACGGCGGCGAGGTCGTCGCCGAAGGGCCGCTCGACAAGGTCCTCGCCAGCAAGGACAGCCTTACCGCCGCCTACCTCACCGGCGCGCGCGAGATCGAGGTCCCGGCCAAGCGCCGCAAGGGCAACGGCCACGCGATCGCGGTCGAGGGCGCCCGCGCCAACAACCTCAAGAGCGTCACCGCGCGCTTCCCGCTCGGCACCTTCTGCTGCGTCACCGGCGTCTCGGGCTCGGGCAAGTCGAGCCTCGTGGTCGACACGCTCTATCCCTCGGCCGCGCGCGCGCTCAACGGCGCCCGCGTCATCGCCGGCCCGCATGACCGCCTCACCGGCCTCGAATACTGCGACAAGGTGATCGAGATCGACCAGAGCCCGATCGGCCGCACCCCGCGCTCGAACCCGGCGACCTACACCGGCGCCTTCACCCAGATCCGCGACTGGTTCGCCGGCCTGCCCGAGGCGCAGGCGCGCGGCTACAAGCCCGGCCGCTTCAGCTTCAACGTCAAGGGCGGCC
>JBIQKN010000171.1:0-1702 GCA_044506565.1 Sphingomonadales bacterium
AGACCTTCTTGATCAGCTGCGTGACGCGGTCGACGTCCTCGTGCCCCATGCCCTGCGTCGGCTCGTCGAGCAGCATCAGCTCGGGATCGGTGGCGAGCGTGGTGGCGATCTCGAGCGCACGCTTGCGCCCGTACGGCAGCTCGACGGTGACGTAGTCGGCGAACTCGCGCAGGCCGACCGTGTCGAGCAGCTCGAGCGCGCGCTCGTCGAGCACGTCGAGCGAGCGCTCGGGCTTCCAGAAATGAAAGGACGTGCCGAGCCGGCGCTGCAACGCAACGCGCACGTTCTCGAGCACCGTCAGGTTGGGGAAGGTGGCCGAGATCTGGAACGAACGGACGATGCCGCGCCGCGCGACCTGCGCCGGCTTCTCGGCCGTGATGTCCTGCCCGTTGAAGAGGATCTGCCCCGCCGTGGGAATCAGGAACTTCGTCAGCAGGTTGAAGAACGTCGTCTTGCCGGCGCCGTTGGGGCCGATCAACGCATGGATCTGGCCTCGGCGTACGCGCAGGTGGACGTCGTTCACCGCGACGAAACCCTTGAATTCCTTGACGAGGCGCCGGGTCTCCAGGATGTAGTTTTCTTCTGCCATCGAGCGCCTGCTGGTCGTGGGCCGCACTGCCGCGCCGCCCGCCGTCGAGCGCGGATTATGGCCAAAGGCTCGCGCAGCAGCAATCCGGGTAAGCGAGCAACATGGGATTGCGCGGGAGATCGCCACGCAACCCGTCGATCGGCGTCGCGTAGCGGACAGGACTCGTCCGGCGCGCCGTTCGTCCGGGCCGCGCACGCGCTCGTCGCGACCGCGGGCCCGGGCCGGCCGCGGCGCCCGCTGCGGCGGGCATCATTGCCCGCGAGCTCCCTGCGATCCGATCGACTCCGTCACACGCAATGGCCACCGTCGCCGCCCCCGGCCGCACGAAGGAACCGACTTCGCTGTCGGGGCTCGGCCGTGCGCTCGTGCAGCACCAGCTGCTGCGGCTGGACCAGGCGGGCGCGATCCAGCGCAAGGCCGACGCGGGCAAGCACAGCTTCGTCGACGAGCTGATCGGCGGCGGACACATGCCGGCGCGCCAGCTCGCCCAGTTCGCCGCCGAACTGTGCGGACATCCGCTGCTCGACCTGTCGGCCATCGATCCGGCGACGCTGCCCACCGACCTGCTCGACCGCAAGCTCGCCACCGAGCTGCGCGTCGTCCCCCTCGGCAAGCGCGGCGGACGCCTGTCGATCGCGCTGTCGGACCCGACCGACTCGAAGGTGCTCGACCGGATCCGCTTCTCGGCGCAGGCCGCGCTGGACCCGATCGTCGTCGAGCACGACCGGCTCGTGCGCCTGGTCGACCGGCTGGGCCAGAGCACGACCGAGCAGCTCGAGGACCTGGTCGACGGCTCGCTCGACGAGATCGCCGTCGCCACCGAGGAGCAGACCGCCGCGCCCGATACCAGCGACGTCGACGACGCGCCGGTCGTGCGCTTCCTGCAGAAGGTGCTCGTCGACGCGATCCAGGCCGGCGCCTCGGACATCCACTTCGAACCCTACGAGAAGTTCTACCGGATCCGGCTGCGCGTGGACGGCGAGCTGCGCGAAGTGGTGACGCCGCCCCTTGCGATCAAGGAGAAGCTCGCGTCGCGCATCAAGGTCATCTCGCGGCTCGACATCTCCGAGCGGCGCGTGCCGCAGGACGGCCGCATGAAGATCGTGCTGTCGA
>JBIQKN010000172.1:0-1693 GCA_044506565.1 Sphingomonadales bacterium
TCACCTCGACCAATCCGAAGGAAGCGCTGAACTTCGGCAAGGAAACGCATCTCGCGCATGACGACCGCTACGACCGCGCCACCGAGTTCGCGCGGGTGGTGCAGGGCCTGTGGGATAGCTGGGACGAGGACGCCTTCGTGCGCGACAAGGCGAGCGGCCGCTATTTCGATCCCGCGCGGCTGCATGTGCTCGACCACAAGGGCGAACATTTCTCGGTGCGCGGGCCGCTCAATGTCCCGCGCCCGCCGCAGGGACACCCGGTCATCGTGCAGGCGGGCTCGTCCGACGCGGGCAAGGAGCTTGGCGCGCGCATCGCCGAAGTGATCTTCACCGCGCACCAGAACCTCGACAGCGCGAGGAAATTCTATGACGACCTGAAAGGCCGTCTCGCAAAATACGGCCGCTCGCCCGACGACGTGAAGATCATGCCGGGCGTGTCGCCCTTCATCGGCCGCACGCAGGAAGAAGCGGACGAGAAGTTCGAGACGCTCCAGTCGCTCGTTCATCCCGAGATCGGGCTCGCGCTGCTCGGCGAGTTGCTCGGCAATTTCGATCTCACACCCTACCCGCTCGACGGGCCGCTGCCCGAGATCAAGCAGTCGGACTCCAGCCAGCATGTGCTGAAGATGTTCACCGAGATGGCGCGAGACGAGAACCTGACCATCCGCCAGCTCTACCAGCGCATCGTGCTGCGCGGGCACTGGATCGTGCGCGGCACTGCCGAAACCGTCGCCGACCAGCTCGAGGACTGGTTCAGGAACGGCGGCTGCGACGGCTACAACGTCATGCCGCCGTATCTGCCGGGCGGGCTCGACGACTTCGTGGATCATGTGATCCCCGAATTGCAGCGGCGCGGCTTGTTTCGGCGCGAGTACGAAGGCAGGACGCTCAGGGACAATCTCGGCCTGCGGCGACCGCAAAGCCGCTGGGCGCAGGACGCCAACGCCGGAGCCGCCCTTGGCCGTTGAACCGGGCATCGACGAGCTTGCAAGGGTGGTGGCGCTCTTGGCCGCCGGCGTCATCGCGGCGCCGGTGTTCAAGCGGCTCGGGCTCGGCTCCGTTCTCGGCTATCTGCTGGCGGGCGTCGCCATCGGCCCGTTCGGCCTCGGGCTGTTCTCCGAGCCCGAAACGATCCTGCATGTCGCCGAGCTCGGCGTCGTCATGTTCCTGTTCGTGATCGGTCTCGAGATGGTGCCGTCGCGGCTGTGGGGGCTGCGGAAGCAGATTTTCGGCGTCGGCGCCATGCAGGTCTGCGTCTGCGCCGGCCTTTTGACCGCGCTCGGCATCCTGTTCGGCTATTCGCCTGCCGTCTCGTTCATCGGTGCGATGGGCTTCACGCTCACCTCGACCGCGGTCGTCATCCAGATCCTGAGCGAGCGCGGCGATACCTCGACGCGGTTCGGGCAGAACGCCGTTTCCATCCTTCTGTTCGAAGACCTCGCAATCGTTCCCCTGCTCGCGATCGTCGCGCTGCTCGCGCCCGTCACCACGGCGGTCACGACCGGCGAGCGCTGGGAACAGGTGGCGCTCGCCCTTGGCGCGCTCGCGGCCCTGATCGCGGCGGGACGCTATCTCCTCAACCCGCTGTTCCATGTGCTGGCCCGCGCCGAGGCGCGCGAGGTGATGACGGCCGCCGCCCTGCTCGTGGTGCTGGGCGCCGCGCTCCTGATGGAAGAAGGCGGGCTCTCGATGG
>JBIQKN010000008.1:0-34984 GCA_044506565.1 Sphingomonadales bacterium
GGCGATGCGAACGAGGCGGTGCTGGGCCGGAAGTAGCGCTAACTCCGCTCTTTTCCGTCATCCCGAAACGAGTTCAGGATGACGTTTAGGGGCGAGGCGCGAACGGTTCGCGATCGCGCAACCGGCTGGGGCGAATGAATTGCGCGTCCGCAAAGCTTTGTTAGACTGGTCAACGATCTTGCGGCCGGACGGGAGAGTCGGCCGCGCCGGGAGAAGCACGATGTCGAAACTGCCGAGCCGCCTGCACCATACCGCCTACGTGACCAAAGACCTCGAGGCCACGCGCCACTTCTACGAGGACATCCTCGGCATCCCGCTGGCGGCGACCTGGTGCGAGACCGACTTCCTGTTCGGCAAGGACCGCACCTACTGCCACTGCTTCTTCGAGCTCGCCGACAAATCGTGCCTCGCCTTCTTCCAGTTCGCCGATCCCGAGGACCAGGCGCTGTTCGACCCCGAGCTGGCGCCGTCGCCGTTCCGCCATATCGCGCTCAACGTCGACCAGGAGACCCAGGCCGAGCTCGAGCGGCGCATCCAGGAAGCCGGGTTCGAGCCGCCGAAGACCTACACGCTCGAGCACGGATACTGCCGCTCGGTCTACGTCGAGGATCCGAATGGGATGATCCTCGAGTTCACCTGCGACGATCCGCGCGCCGCTGCCGGCGACGCCGAGCGCCGCGCCAAGGCGCATGCCGAGCTCAAACGCTGGCTGGCGGGCGACCACACCACCAACAACGATTTCCGCCACGCCGAAGCGGCCTGAGTCTCGTCTGCCCCGCGGAAGCGGGGAACCGTGAAGGTTGATCGCGCAGAGGCCGTAGAGATCGCGGAGAAAGAGCGAGTCTTCACTGCGATCTCTGCGGCCTCTGCGCGAAATCGATACTGGCGATCGCATTCCCGCTTCGCGGGGATGAAATGACGATACGAGAGGATACCCTAATGCTGCTCCCCACCTCGCTGGTCGGTTCCTACGCCCAGCCCGAATGGCTGATCGACCGCGCGAAGCTGGCCGGGCGGTTTCCGCCGCGCACGCGGCAGAAGGAGCTGTGGCGGATTCCGGAGGATATGATCGAGGAGGCGTGGGACGACGCGACGATCATGGCGATCGCCGAGCAGGAGCGCGCCGGACTCGACATCGTCACCGACGGCGAGATGCGCCGCGAGTCCTATTCGAACCGCTTCGCCACCGCGCTCGACGGGGTCGACATGGATAACCACGGCACGGCGCTCGACCGTTCGGGCGAGCCGGTGCCGGTGCCGCGCGTGGTCGGGCCGATCAGCCGGCGCCACGCGGTGCAGGTGCGCGACGTGCAGTTCCTGCGAGAGCACGCCTCGCCCGACAAGCAGATCAAGATCACCGTCCCCGGCCCGTTCACGATGAGCCAGCAGGCGCAGGACGACTACTACAACGATCCCGAGGCGCTCGCGGTCGCCTATGCCGGCGCGGTCAACGAAGAGATCAGGGACCTGTTTGCCGCCGGGGCCGACGTGGTCCAGCTCGACGAGCCCTACATGCAGGCGCGGCCCGACAAGGCGCGCGCTTACGGGCTCAAGGCGCTCGAGCGGGCGCTCGAGGGGATCGAGGGCACGACCGCGCTGCACATCTGCTTCGGCTACGCGCACCTGATCCACGAGCGGCCCGAGGGCTATTCGTTCCTGCCCGAGCTGAGCAGCAGCGACGTTAGGCAGATCTCGATCGAGACCGCACAGTCGAACCTCGACACCGCGGTGCTCGAGACGCTGCTAGGCAAGACCATCATCCTCGGCGTGCTCGACCTCTCGACGCACGAGGTCGAGACGCCCGAGACGGTTGCCGCGCGCATCCGCCGAGCGCTGCCGCACGTCCCGGCCGAGAAGATCATCGTCGCCCCCGACTGCGGGCTCAAGTACCTCCCGCGCGAGGTCGCCTTCGGCAAGATGAAGGCGATGGCCGAGGGCGCCGCGATCGTGCGCGCCGAACTGGCATGAGCGGTTTCCGCACCACGCACACCGGCAGCCTGCCGCGGCCCGACGACCTGCTCGCGCTGATGTTCGCCCGCGAGGGCGGCGAGGCGGTCAACGAGGGCGCGCTCGACGAGGCGATCGAGCGGGCGACGGCTTACGTGATCGACCGGCAGAAGCAGGCCGGGATCAGCGTGATCGGTGACGGCGAGATGTCGAAGCCGAGCTACGCGACTTACATCAAGCATCGCCTGTCGGGCTTCGGCGGCGAGGCCGGACAATACGAGTTCGAGGACCTCGAGCAGTTCCCCGGCGCCAAGGCGCGGGTGTTCGGCGACGCCGGCCGCGCGCGGCGCAAGGCGCCGGCGTGCACCGCGCCGATCGAGGTCATCGACATGGACGCCCCGCGCGAGGACGCCGAGCGCCTCAAGCGCCTGGCCGGCGGCCACGAGACTTTCATGAGCGCCGCCTCGCCCGGGGTCACCGCGCTGTTCTTTCCCAACCAGTTCTACGCCAGCGACGAGGAGTACGTCTTCGCGCTCGCCGAGGGGCTGCGCCACGAATACGAGACGATCGCCGGGGCCGGCATCACCCTGCAGGTCGATTGCCCCGATCTCGCGATGGGCCGCCACGTGCAGTTCACGCACCTCTCGACCGAGGAGTTCCGCAAGCGGATCGGCATGAACGTCGCCGCGCTCAACCACGCGCTGCGCAACATCCCGGCCGAACGGCTGCGGATGCACTTGTGCTGGGGCAACTACCCGGGGCCGCACACCTGCGACGTCGACCTCGCAGATATCGCCGACATTGTCTGGAGCGCCAGGCCGCAGACCGTGCTGCTCGAAGGCGCCAACCCGCGCCACGCGCACGAGTTCGCCTGGTTCGAGGAGAACGCGCTGCCCGAGGGCAAGATTCTCTGCCCGGGCATGATCGAGCCGCAGAGTCCTTATGTCGAGCACCCCGAGCTGATCGCCCAGCGCATCGGCCGCTACGCCGACCTGCTCGGCAGGGAGCGCGTGATGGCCGGGGTCGACTGCGGCTTCTCGGTCCACGCCGGCAGCGGCAACCTCGATCCCGAGGTCGTCTGGGCCAAGCTCGCGGCGCTGGCGCAAGGCGCCGAGATCGCCTCCGCGCGTTACCGGTAGCGCCGCCCGCCGCGCGCGCTCAGCAGCAGGGCTAGCAGGTAGAGGCCGGTCAACACCGTCACGACGGCACCGGTGACCAGCAGGACCAGCGGCACCACGGTCTCGTTCGTGCTCCAGCCGGTGGCCTCGGCCGAGACCCATCCGGCAGCGCTGGCGATTACCCCGGCGGCGAACACTGCGACCATGACTTTCGGGTTGTTGCGCGGGTCGCGCTCGGCCGCTCGCGCCTTGCCTTCGAGCAGGCCGGCGTAATGCAGGAACACCTGCCGCGCCTGCGCTCTCGCCGACGGCGGGAACGGCACGCGCAGGCTGAACAGCTGCATCCCGCCGTAGCGGCCGCGCGGATATCGCAGCTGGAACTCGAGGCAATCGGGCGGCGCGCCGGCTGCGTTGCCGTTTTCGAGCCACAGCACCCGGAGCAGCTCGGGCAGGCCGCCCGGGCGCAGCACGTGGTAGGAGTCGTCGAGCAGCACCGAGGTCTCTCCGACGACGACCTCGATGCCTTCGGCAGGGACGTCACGCCGCATCCAGAAGCTACTGAGCAGCCGGTAGCTGTCGCTCGCGCCGCGCTTGCCGTCGAAGGCGCGGAACCGTTCCCATGAATCGGCAGGCAGGCGCCAGGCCGCCACCCGGCGGTGCCCCGAGAGCAGTCGTGCTCGACCCCGCGCGTAGAGCAGCGCCTCGACCGTGAGCCAGAGGCCGACGAGCGCGAGCGTGAACCCGATCGCGCTCGGCACGGCCGAAGTCCAGTCGCCGCCGGTTACCGCGTGGCGCTGCGCGCCGAACCACAGCAGCGCCGCGCCGATCACCGTGGCGCCGGCGAACAGGGCCGCCTTGCGGGCGGGATGGCGCATTGACGGTCTCCCCCAGGTACGGGAATCGCTAGCCTAGCACAGCGAACGCCAGCGCGCGCTACCTCCGGCGCGGGCGTAGCAGCAGCGTCAGCGCGCCGAGCACGACCGCGAACAGCGCCCCCATCGCGCCGGCGATCAGCAGCACCAGCGGAGTGATCGTCTCGTTGAAGCTCCAGCCGGTCCGGTTGGCCGCGAGCCAGCCCCAGCCCGCGGCCGCGGCGCTGGCCAACAGGATCGCCCCGCAGACCTGCAGTGTGCGCCGCGGGTTGCGTAGCGCGATCGAACCTTTCGCGTTCCGCCGCTCGAGCGCCGGAGCGAACTGGTCGTAAGTCTTGCGTCCTTCCTCGAGCGCCGCGGCCGGAACCGGCACCCTGAGGCACGTATGCCTGATCCCGCCGTGCTTCCCGCGCGGATAGGCGAGCAGGAACTCGAGGCAGTCGGGCGGGCGGCCGGGCGTCGCCGCGTTATCGAGCCAGCCGATCGCGCGCAGCTCGGGCAACCCGTTCATCCGCAACACGTGGTACGAGCCGTCGATGATCAGTGCCTTGCGGCCGACGATCACTTCGACCCCTTCGGGCGGCGTGGTCTTGCGAATCCACAGGTCGTTGACGAGGTGGTGCGCGTCCGACAGCGCGCGGGCGTCGTCGGCGAGGCGGTACTTCTCCCAATCGATCGCGCCGACGTGCCAGCGGGCGACGACGCCGATCCCGGTCTGGAGCTGCGCCATGCCGCGCATGTGAAACAGCGCCTGGATCAGCCACAGCGAACTGGCGAAGGCGACGAGGCCGCCGGCCGCGACCATCGACCCCGGCACCCAGTCGCTGTCGAGCGGCACGTGGCTGTTCGCACCGAGCCACGCAAGCAGGAGCCCGAGGGCGAGGAGACTGGCGAAGATTGCAGCCTTCCTCGGCGGATTGCGCATGGACCTGTCCCACCCCTGAGAGACCGCGTTCACAGCATGCGCGCCGCGCCGCTGGTAAGCAAGCGCCGCGCCCGCTAGTCCTCCCCCGGTTGCGGGTGTGGCGGAATGGTAGACGCCGGGGACTTAAAATCCCCTGGGCCTTGCCCGTGCCGGTTCGAGTCCGGCCACCCGCACCATTTCCGCACCGGTGCCTTCCCCCGTGAAACTGCATAGGGTGTCCCAAGGAGATCGTTTGCCGCTGCCGATTTATGCCGGCGTCTGCTCGGGCGTGGTTACCGACCCCGCCATCATGCCGATTAGGCCCATGGAAACCAGATGAACGCACATCAGACACAGTGCTGGGAACCGGCCGATCCCCAGGATGCCGGTTCGCATGGCGTTGGGGGCTCGATGCACGGGACGTTGCGCCACGAAGAACGGCCGTTTGAGGCGCACCAGGCCGAGGGTGGCGCGGAAATGCGCGCCGCACCGCGCTTCACGCTGCTGATCCGCGCGGCCAAGCTGGTCGGTGCCAGCGGCGAGTTTCTGTGCGTGATCCGCGACGCTTCCGAGACCGGCATCAGCGTGCGGCTGTTCCATCCGCTCCCGCCGGGCGACGATCTCACGCTCGAGATGCCGAGCGGCGACCGCCACGCGCTCGAGCGGGTGTGGGAGGAGGACGGCAAGGCCGGCTTCCGCTTCCGCCAGCGGGTTCCGCTCGGGCGGATCGTCGAGGATCGCGGCTCCTATGCCAAGCGCCCGGTGCGGGTCCGGCTCGAGGTTCCCTGCACCCTGTTGCTGGGCGACCGGCGCGTGCACGGGATGATCGGCAACCTCTCGCAGCACGGGGCGCTGGTCCGCAGCGACGAGCGCCTGTCGCTGGCCCAGCGCGTGCGTATCGTCGCCGACGGGTTGCCCGAGATCGCCGCCCGGGTCCGCTGGCGGCGCGACGACCGCTACGGCCTCAGCTTCGAGGACTCGCTGCAGTTCGGCCAGCTCGCCGCGCTCGCGTTCGACCTGCAGCGCGAGGCCGCCGCCACGTCGTAGCGATTCGCCGGCTTTAACCGTCTCATAACCAATTTCCTTCACTCCCGGCGAAGGCCAGGAGCGGGGGAAATCGTGAGCGTGTCGAACAGTTCTGGACGCGGCGAGCTGACCGTCGACGTAGCGATCATCGGCGCCGGCCCTGCGGGGCTCACCGCCGGGTACCTGCTGACCAAGGCCGGCAAGACCGTCGCGATCATCGAGAAGGACGCAACCTACGTCGGCGGCATTAGCCGCACCGTCGAGCACGAGGGCTACCGCTTCGATATCGGCGGGCACCGGTTCTTCTCGAAGAGCCAGCAGGTCGTCGACCTGTGGAACGAGATCCTGCCCGACGACTTCATCCAGCGCCCGCGGATGAGCCGCATCTACTACGAGGGCAAGTTCTACTCCTACCCGCTGCGCGCGTTCGAGGCGCTGCGAAATCTCGGCGTGATGCGTTCGAGCGCCTGCATGCTGAGCTACCTGTGGGCCAAGCTGTTCCCTATCAGGGATGTGAAGAGCTTCGAGGATTGGACCAGCAATCAGTTCGGCAAGAAGCTCTATTCGATCTTCTTCAAGACCTACACCGAGAAGGTGTGGGGAATGCCCTGCAACGAGATGAGCGCCGACTGGGCCGCGCAGCGGATCAAGGGGCTCAGCCTGTGGGGTGCGGTGACCGACGGGCTCAAGCGCTCGCTCGGACTCAACAAGCGGCCGAACGACGGCCAGGCGGTCAAGACGCTGCTCGAGACCTTCCGCTATCCGCGGCTTGGGCCGGGCATGATGTGGGAAGCCGCGCGCGACCGCATCATCGAGCGCGGCAGCCACGTGATCATGGGCCACGCGCTCAAGCAACTGGCCAGCGATGGCCGGGGCGGCTGGCGACTGACCGCGAGCGGCGCGGACGGGGACCTCGTGATCAACGCCGGCCATGCGATCAGCTCCGCGCCGATGCGCGAACTCGCCGCCCGGCTGCATCCGCTGCCGGCGAGCACGATCGAGGCGAGCCAGCTCAAGTACCGCGACTTCCTCACCGTTGCGCTGATGATCCGCTCGGACGACCTGTTCCCCGACAACTGGATCTACATCCACGACAGCAAGGTGAAGGTCGGCCGGGTGCAGAACTTCCGCTCGTGGTCGCCCGAGATGGTGCCCGATCCCGAGGTCGCCTGTGTCGGGCTCGAGTACTTCTGCTTCGAGGGCGACGGGCTGTGGTCGATGGCCGACGACGATCTCGTCGAGCTGGCCAGGAACGAGATGGCGATCCTCGGACTGGTCTCGCCCGACAAGGTCATCGGCGGCGCCGTGGTCCGCCAGGAGAAGGCCTACCCGGTCTACGACGAGACCTACGCCGCGAACGTCGACGCGATGCGCAGCGAGCTCGAGGCGCGGCATCCGACGCTGCACCTGGTCGGGCGCAACGGCATGCACCGCTACAACAACCAGGACCACGCGATGATGAC
This sequence comes from Sphingomonadales bacterium, assembly GCA_044506565.1. GTDB lineage: Bacteria > Pseudomonadota > Alphaproteobacteria > Sphingomonadales > Sphingomonadaceae > Croceibacterium_A. The sequence continues at coordinate 7,331 of JBIQKN010000008.1, forward strand.
CGCGATGCTCACGGTCGAGAACATTCTCGCCGGCGAGCGGATCTACGATACCTGGTGCGTCAACGAGGACGCCGAGTACCACGAGGCAGGCGACGAGGGCGAACGCAAGTCGCTGGTCGAGCAGGGCGCACCGGCGCAGACCCCGGTGACCGCCGACCAGGCGGCCGCGCTGGCCTCGGTGCGCGAGGTGCCGCAGCGCGTCGCGGCGCGCGGGCGCAAGGCCGCGTGAGGCGCACGATGGCCGCCCTGCTCGCCCGTCTCGGCGACGTGCGGCTGGTCCGCTACCTGCTCGCCAGCGTGGGCGCGCTCGCGGTCGATGTCGGCTGTTTCCTCGCGCTGCTGGCGGCGGGAATGTGGCCGGCAAGCGCCTCGGCGATCGGCTACACGTTCGGCATCGTCGCGCATTGGCTGATGTCGAGCCGCGCCGTGTTCGCCGACGCGGTCGCCGAACGCGGCCTCGCCCGTACGCGGCAGAAGGCGATGTTCGTCATCTCGGCGCTGGTCGGGCTGGCGCTGACTTCGGGAATCGTCTGGGCAGGCGACGTCGCCGGGTTCGATCCGCGCGCGGCCAAGGTCGTGGCGATCGCGGTCAGCTTCACCGCCACCTGGCTGCTGCGCAGCCGGATCGTGTTCCGGCGCAACTCCGCGGCATGACAGCGTCCGACGCGAGTGGCGCGCGCCTGCCGCTCCGGCGCGTCGCGATCGTCTGGGCCGGCCTCTGCGTGCTGACACTGGCGGTCGGCGCGAAGGGCATCCTCGCCGGCCGATTCCCCGATCCCGACGACATCCTGCGCATGGTCCAGCTGCGCGACTGGCTCGGCGGGCAGGGCTGGTTCGACGTCACGCAGTACCGGATCGATCCGCCCACGGGCGTGCCGATGCACTGGTCGCGGCTGGTCGACGTGCCGCTGGCGCTGGTGACGCTGGCGCTGCAGCCGCTGCTCGGCGCTTCCACGGCGCAGATGGCGGCTGCCGTCATCGTGCCGCTGGTGACGCTTGGATGCCTGGCGGCCGTCGTCGGCTGGATCGCCTCGCGCCACTTCGACCGCGAAGTCGTCGGCATCGCCTGTCTCTCCTGCGCGCTCGTGCCCGCGACGATCGCCAAGTTCCAGCCGCTCCGGATCGACCATCACGGCTGGCAGGTGGTCATGGTCGCGCTGGCCGCGGCGACGCTGTTTGCCGCCCGTCCGGCGCGTGGCGCGGCGATCGCCGGCCTCGCGCTCGCCGTCGGGCTGTCGATCTCGCTCGAGGTGCTGCCGTTCGCGGCCGCCTTCGCCGGCGTGCTGGCGCTCCGCTGGCTGGCGAATCCTGAAAGGACCGAGCTCGCGCCGTTCATGGCAGCGCTCTCCGGCAGTCTCGTGGCGATCTTCGCGGCGACGCGCGGGCTCGCCGATCTCCGTCCCTGGTGCGACGCGATCGCACCGGCCCATCTAGCGTTCTTTGCCGTGGTCGCCCTCGGCTGCGTGCTGACGGCGCGGGTTGCGCCTTCGCGGCGGGTTGCGCTGATCGCGGGGCTTGCCGGAGCGGGCTTCGTGGGTCTCGCCGCCTATGCGGCGATCGCGCCGCAATGCCTGACCACGCCGTTCGGGCAGCTCGATCCGGTGGTCCGACAGTACTGGTACGACAACGTCGCCGAGGGCCTGCCGGCCTGGCGCCAGCGGCCGGGCGAACTGGCCGGGACGCTCGCGCCGCTTGTCGCGGCCGCCGTGGCGCTCGTCATGCTTTGGCGGCAATCGGCCGGGGAAGCCCGCGAGCAATGGGGCGGCTACGCGTTGCTGTTCGCCGCGGCCTGCGCGACCGGGCTGCTGGTCTGGCGTTCGACGGCCTTCGCCGGGGCGCTGGCGGCGGTGCCGCTCGGCTGGCTGATCGTCCGCGCGCTCGCGTGGCTGCGCGCGAGGACCTCGCCCGGCGCAGGGCTCGCCGCGGCAACCGCGGTGCTTGCTCTTGCCGGGACGGCCCCCGTGCTCGCACCCGCCGCCCGCGCCCAGCGAACCTCGGGCGAGGCGCCGCCGGCCGTGCGCATGTCGAGCTGCGAGCTGCGCGAGAGCGCGCCCGCGCTGAACCGCTTCGCGCCGGCGACGCTGTTCGCCCCGCTCGACATCGGGCCTTCGCTGATCGAGCGTTCGCACCATTCGACCGTCGCCACCGGCCACCACCGCGCGCAGGCGGCGATGCGCGACGTGATCACCGCGTTCATGGCCGACGAGGCGCAGGCGCGCGCAATCGTCGCCCGGCACGGCGCGACGCTGATGGTGGTGTGCACCGATCTTGCCGAGCCGCACAACTATGCGGCGGATTCGCCGCATGGCCTGATGGCGCGGATCCTGCGCGGCGAGACGCCCGACTGGCTCGAGCCGGTCGACATCGGCGCACCGCCGACGCTCAGGGTCTGGCGGATCCGGTCCTAAACCCGGGCTCAGGCCGGGCGGAACCTCAGGGCCAGACCGTTCATGCAGTAGCGCAGCCCCGTCGGGCGCGGCCCGTCGCGGAACACGTGGCCGAGATGGCCGCCGCAGTCGGCGCAGTGGACCTCGGTCCGCGGGTAGCCGATCTTGAGGTCGGTCGAGGTGCCGATTGCGCCCGGCAGCGGGCGGTAGAAGCTCGGCCAGCCGGTCCCGCTCTCGAACTTGGTCTCGCTCGAATAGAGCTCGTTGCCGCAGCCGGCGCAGAGGAAGGTGCCGGCGCGGTGCTCGTCGTTGAGCGGCGAGCTGTAGGGGCGCTCGGTGTTTTCCTCGCGCAGCACGGCGTAGGCCGCCGGGGACAGCCGCCGGCGCCATTCCGCCTCGCTGTAGGCGACCTTGAAGGTCTTCGCCTCGGCGCGGCCGCCGCAGGCGGCAAGCACCGGCAACGCGACTCCCGCGCCGAGCCAGGCCAGCGCGGACCGGCGGGATTGCGATCGATCGAGCATGATCGGGCTCCTCTCTCGAAAGCGGTTAGCCTCGGCTGAACAATCTAGGGTCGCGGGCCCGCTTGCGCAACCGGCGCGGCGGCGCGCTGCCAGGGCCGGCGGCGGCGTACGCCCTGCGGCCCGGACTTCATCACCCGCTTGCGGAACAGCGCGGCGCCGAGGCGGATCGACAGCAGCACCCAGAACGCCTGCCAGCCGAGCGCGAGCGCGTGCGGCCAGACCGCCTCGTCCTGCGCCGCGCGGGCGAGCATCGCGAACGGCGAGCTGAACGGGAAGGCGATCGCGGTCCATTCCATCCACCCGCCGCGGTCGGCGACCGCGAGTGTCGCGAACAGGAACAGGAAGACCTGCAGCATGGTCACCGGCATCGACAGCGTCTGCACCTCGCGCACGGTGTTGGCGAGCGAGCCGATGGCGAGGAACACCGAGCCGAGCAGCAGGTAGCCCATCGCGAAGTAGGCGATGCCTAGCGCGAGGAACAGCGGCCAGCCGACTCCGGGATCGGGCAGGTCGCCGAAGCTGATCGCGCCGCCGAACAGGCTCTCGATCCCCGGCAGGCCCATGAACCCGCCGATCGCGGTGGCCCACACGCCGATGCCCACCAGCGAAACCGCCAGCATGGCGAACAGCTTGCCGAGGAACACCGCATCCATCGGGATCGCCGCGGCGAGAATCTCGATGATCTTGTTGGCCTTCTCCTCGACGAGGTTCGACAGCACCATGCCGGCGAGCAGCATCGTCAGCAGGAACAGGATGACCTGGCCGGCCTGCGCGGTGCGCATGCGTGCGCGGGCCTCGCTGGCGCCGCTCGCGGCGACCGTCTCGGTGCGCACTCGCGGGTAGGCGGCGGCGGCCGGATCGTCGGCTGCCGCGGCAATCACCGCGAGCGGGCCGGCCCACACCTGGCGCTCGGCGGTAGCGGTCAGCACCGGCTCTTCCGGCGTGCCGGTGAGCACGCCGCCGTAGTTGCCCTCGCGGCTCTCGAGCAGCGCCCGCGCGTCGAAGCGCTCGCCGGGCGCGAGCCGCTCGACCGCCACCAGCTCGGGCACCCCGAAGCCGAGGTGCCCGGCGAGCCGGGCCTGCGCCATCAGCATCCGGTCGACGTCGCGCGCCTCCATCGCCAGCGCGACTTGCGGCATGCCGGCCGCGCTTTCGACCCGCTGCCCGATCCCGCCGGCGATCACGCCTACGACCACCGGAAACAGCGGTCCGAGGAGGAAGAAGATGAACGCGCGGCTGAACAGGATCGCCGTGAAATCGCGCCGGGCGACGACCCATGCGGCCTTCAGCAGCGGCAGGCGCCGGGCGCTCATCCTTGCCCCTCCCCTGTCTCGAGCGCCTTGGCCGCCGCCTCGCCGGCGATCGCCACGAAGGCGTCGTGCAGGCCGGCGCGCTCGATCGACAGCGAGAGGATGCCCGCGTCGCCTTCGATGAGCGCGCGCAGCAGCGGCTCGATGCCGCTTTCGGGAAGCGGGAAATACCAGAACGCGCCCTCGTGCCGCGCGGTGGGCGGCAACGCCGCGCGCCACGGCCCGTCGGGATTACGCGTCTCGAGCCGGACTTGCGCGGGGATGCGGTCGCGCGCCGCGTCGACCGATCCGGCATAGGGCACCCTGCCCCCGGCGATGATCGCCACGCTGTCGCACAGCCGCTCGGCGTGGGCGATCACGTGGGTCGAGAAGATCACCGTGGTGCCCTGCGCGGCCAGGCTGCGGATCAGCCGTTCGAGCTTGCCCTGGTTGATCGCGTCGAGCCCCGAAAACGGCTCGTCGAGAATCACCAGTCGCGGCTCGTGGACCAGCGTGCCGAGCAGCTGGACCTGCTGCGCCATGCCCTTGGAGAGCTGGCGGATCTGCCGGTCGGGCGGCAGGCCGTTCGATTCGAGCAGTTCGCGCCCGCGCCGCCGTCCCTCGGTGAGCGGCAGCCCGCGCAGCGCGCCCATGAAAGCGATCGCGTCGTAGGCCTTCATCGACGGGTAAAGCCCGCGTTCCTCGGGCAGGTAGCCGACCTGGCGGGCGATATCGCGCGGACTGGCGTGGCCGAGCACGAAACGCTGCCCCGCGTCGGGCTCGATGATTCCGAGCAGCATTCTCAGCGTCGTCGTCTTGCCGGCGCCGTTGGGGCCGAGCACACCGTAGATGGCCCCTTCGGGCACCGCGAGGTCGACCCCGTCGACCGCGAGCGTGCCGTCGAACCGCTTGACCAGGCCGCGCGCCTCGATCGCCAGGCCCGGCGTCGGCCCCTTTCCGAGATTGTCGGCCATCGCCGCTTCGCCTAGCCCTCGCCCCATGGCGCCGGCTTACCCGGCGCGGGTTAACAGGAGCAACCGCAATCGTGGCCGGGGCGGCGGATCTCGACGACCTCAAGGCGCGGCTCGCGGAGCGGGCGCGCGCGCTGGGCTTCGCCGCGGTCGGTTTCGCGCCCGCGGCCGACGACCCGTTGCGCGCGCGGCGACTGCGCGAGTGGCTCGCCGAGGGTTGCCACGGGCAGATGGAGTGGATGGAAGCGCGTGCCGAGGTGCGCCAGGGTCCACAGGCGCTGTGGCCCGAGGCGAAGAGCGTGATCGCGCTCGGCATGAGCTACGCGCCCGAGGCCGATCCGCTGGCGCTCGACGGCGATCCGGAGCGGGCGCGGATATCGGTCTACGCGCAGGGGCAGGACTACCACGACACGGTCAAGAAGGCGCTCAAGGCGCTTGCCCGCTGGCTGGTCGAGCAGGCGCCGGGCACCGAGCTCAAGGTCTTCGTCGACACCGCGCCGGTGATGGAAAAGCCGCTCGGCGAGGCCGCCGGGATCGGCTGGCAGGGCAAGCACACCAACCTCGTCAGCCGCGAGCATGGCAGCTGGCTGTTCCTCGGCGCGATCTACACGACGCTGCTGTTCGTGCCCGACCGGCCGCATGCCGACCGCTGCGGCTCGTGCCGCGCGTGCCAGGACGCCTGCCCGACCGACGCCTTCCCCGCGCCATACCGGCTCGATGCGCGGCGCTGCATCTCGTACCTGACGATCGAGCACAAGGGCCCGATCCCCGAGGAATTCCGCGTTGCCATCGGCAACCGGATCTACGGCTGCGACGACTGTCTCGCGGTGTGCCCGTGGAACAAGTTCGCGGCCACCGCCGCCCGCCACCGCGCGTTCCTCCCGCGCGCCGAGCTCGCCGCCCCGCGCCTCGCCGAGCTGCTCGCGCTCGACGACGCGGGCTTCCGGCAGCTGTTCTCGGGCTCCCCGATCAAGCGCATCGGTCGCGACCGGTTCGTGCGGAATTGCCTGATCGCCGCGGGAAACAGCGGCAATGCCGCGCTCACGGCACCGGTGCGGGCGCTGCTTGCGGATCCCGATCCGGTGGTGGCGGAAGCGGCGCAGTGGGCGCTGGGGCGCCTCCGGGAGGCTCCTTCCCCTGTCTAGGGGAAAGCGAAGCGGCCTCTCCCCCGCACCGTGCCGCGGCTAGAGCATCTCCTTGAGCGGCGTATCGACGTCCATCAGCACCTCGGGCGCGATCGACGCTCGCGCCTCGACCAGCTTGCGGCCCTGCGCGTAGTCCCTGGTCCGGTTCACGCAGTCGAGCGCGATTACCTGGCCGCCCTTCAGATAGATCAGCGAGAAGCTTCGCTCGGCCGGATCGCCGCGCAGCACGGTCGCGTCGTGGCCGAGATTGAGACCGACCGTCTGCAGCCTCAGGTCGTACTGGTTCGACCAGAACCACGGCACCGCCGCGTACGGCTGAGGATCCCCGCAGATCGCGCGCGCGGCGGTCGTCGCCATGTCGTTGGCGTTCTGCACGCTCTCGAGCCTGATCACCGAGCCGCCGGCCCAGGGGTTGGCGTGCGCGGCGCAGTCGCCGATTGCGTAGATGTCGGGCAGGCTGGTGCGGCAGTATTCGTCGACCTCGACCCCGTTGGCCCCGGCGGCCCCGGCGGAGATCAGCGGGCCGGCCGCGGGGACGATGCCGATGCCGACGACGACGAGGTCGCACGGGATCGTCTCCCCGCCCACCAGCCGCACGCCGGTGACGTGTTCGTCGCCCTCGATCGCCTCGACCTCGGCACCGAGGCGGACGTCGACCCCGTGCGAGCGGTGCTCGGCCTCGTAGAACCGCGACAGGTCCTCGCCGGCGACGCGTGCGAGCACGCGGTCGAGCATCTCGAGCAGCACGACCTCGCAGCCGAGCTTGCGCAGCACCGCCGCGGTCTCGAGCCCGATGTAGCCGCCGCCGACTACCACCGCGCGCCGCGCGCCGGCGGCGACTTCGGCCGCGAGCGCGTCGGCATCGGCCTTGTCGCGCACGACGTGCACACCGGCGAGCAGCGCGCCGGGACAGGACAGCCGCCGCGCGTCGCCGCCGGCGGCCCAGATCAGCGTGCCGTAGGACACCGTCTCGCCGCCAGAGACCGACAGCGTCTTCGCAGCGGGATCGACCGCCTTGACGTTGGCCTCGAGCATCAGGTCGATCCCGCGCTCGGCCCAGAACGCCTGCGGGCGGATCAGCAGCCGCTCGAACGGCTTGTCGCCGGCGAGATACTCCTTCGACAGCGGCGGCCGTTCGTATGGCGGCACCGAGTCCCGCCCGACCATCAGCACCGTGCCCTCGAAACCGAGCTGGCGCAGCGCCAGCGCCGCCTGGGCCCCGGCGTGCCCGGTGCCGACGATGACCACGTCCGCGGCGATGGGCGTCTCGCTGGCCATGGCTCAGCGGTGCAGCAGGTTGCGCGCCTGGCTGGCGATCTGCGCCAGCATTGCGGAGGACAGCGGGCTGGCGCCCTGGGCCCGGCCAATCATCGAGCGGAACTGGCGAATTTCCGGTTCGCGCGCCGCGGCCCAGCGCGCGACCAGCGCTTCGGGATCGCCCTTCGCGCGCTTGCCGGCAGTGCGGCTGCGGATGAAATCGAACCGCATCTGCTGGAAGTCGCGCGCCAGCCCGGCGACGAGCAGCCGCTCCCACGGGTCCGACGGGTTCATCACCGTCGCGCGCTGCTGCGCCCAGTCGAGGCCGAGCCGCTCGCCGAGGTCGCTGAACGCGCGGGTCAGGCCGATCGGCGCCATGCCGGTGTCGCGCGAGAGGCGGGCGAGGCCGATCGCCCCGTCGACCGCGAACAGGTTGGCGACCCTCGCGGCGATCTTCGGCGGCGCCCCAGCCTCGAGCAGCTCGGAGACGATCGACTCGGCGTGGCTGCGGGCTTCCTCGGCGAGCAGGTCGTCGACGTGGTCGACGAGCTCGGCGACGCCCGGCGAGACTTCATCGACCAGCCGGCTCGCGCTCTCGACCGCGCCGCCGGCGCGCAGCAGGTCGGCCATGTGCGCGCGCAGCGCCGAGGCGGCGCGCTCGAACAGCAGGATGCGCGAGGTCTCGGGCATCGGCGCCTCGTCGATCGCGCGCCAGATCGCGTCCATCCCGAACAGCCGCGAGCAGCCGACGAAAGCGGCGGCGATGCGGTCGAGTCCGGCGCCTTCCTCCTCGGCCAGCTCGAACGGGTGGACCACGCCCATCCGGTTGACGATCTGGTTGGCGACGACCGTCGCGACGATCTCGCGCCGCAGCCGGTGGGCGAGGATCCGCTTGCGGAACGGCCCCTGCATCGCCTCGGGGAAATCGCCGAGCAGCAGCGGCACGACATCGTCGTCGTCGCCGAGGTCGCTCGCCTCGATCGCCGACTGCAGCACGAGCTTGCTGCTCGACAGCAGCACCGCGAGCTCGGGCCGGGTCAGGCCGTGGCCGTCGGCCGCGCGCCGGGCGAGGGTCTCGTTGTCGGCGAGGCCTTCGGTCCTGCGGTCGAGGTCGCCGCTCGCTTCGAGCGTCTCGATCAGCCGGAGCTGCGAGGCCATGGCCCGCGCGCCGCCTTTCTCGGCGATCGACAGCGCCAGCGCCTGCAGGCGGTTGTCCTCGAGCACGAGTTCGGCGACTTCGTCGGTCATCGCCTCGAGCAGCGCGACGCGGCGCGCCTCGCTGAGCTGTCCCGCGCGCTTGGCCGCCTCGAGCGCGATCTTGATGTTGACCTCGTTGTCCGAGCAGTCGACCCCGGCCGAGTTGTCGATGAAGTCGGCGTTTATGCGCCCGCCCTTGAGCGCGAACTCGATCCGCCCCGCCTGGGTCACGCCGAGGTTGGCGCCCTCGCCGACCACGCGCGCGCGGACCTCGTCGCCGCTGACGCGCAATGCGTCGTTGGCCGGATCGCCGACTTGCGCGTGGGTTTCGTGGCTGGCCTTGATGTAAGTGCCGATGCCGCCGAACCACAGCAGGTCCACCGGCGCCTTGAGGAGGGCATTGATCAGGCTGTCGGGGTCGAGCTCTTTGGCCTCGATGCCGAGCGCGGCCTGCGCCTCGCGCGACAGCGGGATCGCCTTCATCGTCCGCGGGAACACCCCACCGCCCTTGCTGATCAGCTTGGCCGAATAGTCGGCCCAGCTCGAGCGCGGCAGGTCGAACAGCCGCTTGCGCTCCTTCCAGCTTGCTGCCGGGTCGGGATCGGGGTCGATGAACACGTGCCGGTGGTCGAACGCCGCGACGAGCTTGATAGCCTTCGACAGCAGCATGCCGTTGCCGAACACGTCGCCCGACATGTCGCCGCACCCGGCGACGCGGACCGGCTCCTTCTGCACGTCGATCCCGAGCTCGAGGAAGTGCCGCCGGACCGAGAGCCATGCGCCGCGCGCGGTGATCCCCATCGCCTTGTGGTCGTAGCCCTTCGAGCCGCCGCTGGCGAAGGCGTCGCCGAGCCAGAAGTCGTGCTCGCCGGCGATCGCGTTGGCGGTGTCGGAGAAGGTCGCGGTGCCCTTGTCGGCGGCGACCACGAAGTAGGGGTCATCGCCGTCGTGGACCACGACGCCCCGCGGGTGCACCACCTTCTCGCCGACGATGTTGTCGGTGATCGACAGCATCGTGCGGACGAACAGCTTGTAGCTCTCGCGTCCCTCGTTCGCCCAGGCGTCGCGGTCGACCGCCGGGTCGGGCAGGTGCTTGGGATAGAATCCGCCCTTGGCCCCAGTTGGCACGATGACCGCGTTCTTGACCCGCTGCGCCTTCATCAGCCCCAGCACCTCGGTGCGGAAGTCGTCGCGCCGGTCGGACCAGCGGATCCCGCCGCGCGCAACCGGGCCGGCGCGCAGGTGAATCCCCTCGACGCGGCGCGAATAGACGAAGATCTCGCGCCACGGCACGGGCCTGGGCAGCCCCGGCACGCCCGCCGAATCGAGCTTGAGTGCAAGCGCCTCGGCGCCGGCCGGGGCGAAGGCGTTGGTTCGCAGCACCGCGCCGATCGTCGCCCAGTAGAGCCGCAGCAGCCGGTCGTGGTTGATCGCCGCGACTTTCGCCAGCCCCGTGCGGATCGCGCCGTCGGCCGCCTCCGCCGCGCCCGTCCGGTCGCCACGGAACGCCGGGTCGTGGCGGACGCGGAACAGCTCGATCAGCCCGCGGGTCACGTCGGGCGCACCGGCGAGCGCGTCGACCACCGTGTAGATCGTGAAGGCGATGCTGGTCTGCCGCAGGTAACGGTAGAGCGCGCGCATCCAGTCGGCCTCCTGCGCCGAAAGGCCCGTGCCGACGATCAGGCGGTTGAACACATCGTCTTCGGCGCGCGCGTTGATCACCGCGCCGATCGCCTGCTCGATCGGTTCCGCCCGGGCGAGTACGGCCTGCGGATCGACATGGGCGAGGGCCAGCCGGAAGTCGTGGATGGTGCCCGGCTCGGCGCCGCCGATCCGGGTCGGGGTCTCGGCGAGCACTCGGAAGCCGAAGTTCTCGAGCGCGGGGACCGCATCCGACAACGGCATCGCCCCGCCGAGCTGGTAGATCTTGAGCCGCACCTGGTCGGCCGGATCACCGTCGAGCCGGTAGAGCCGCGCGTCGCGGCCGAGCGGACAGTCGCGCTCGCCGCTGGCGAGCCGGCGGACCCGTTCGATGTCCTGCGCCGCTTCGGCCGGGCCGTAATCCGCGCGGTAGGCCTGCGGGAACGCCTCGGCGTAGCGGGCCGCGAGCGCCGCGGCGCGGCTCGCGCCGCCGGCATCGGCGATCGCCGCTTCGACCGCGTCGGGCCAGCCGCGCAGCATCTCCTGGAAGCGCGCGTCGATCGCCGCGAAGTCGGGCTCGCGATCCTGCCCGCGCAAGTCGAGCACGTAACGCAGCATGGCGAGGGTGCTGCCCTCGATCTGCAGGCTCCAGTCGAGCGTGTCGGCGCCGGTCGAGTTCTCCAGCAAGCCCTGGATCTGCAGCCGGACCGCGGTCGACATCATGTCGCGCGGCAGCCAGACGAAGGCGAACAGGTGGCGCCGGAGCGGCGCGGTGACGAAGGCGAGCCGCGGGCGCGGCCGGTCGACGACCGCCATCATCGCGGTGGTCACGCGCTCGAGGTCCGACTGGGCGAAGCCGATCACGAGGTCGTGGGGGAGCACGGTCAGCGCGTGGACCAGCGCCTTGGCGTCATGCCCGCCGGGCTGGATGTCGAGCGCCTTGCCGATCTCCTCGAGATGGCGGCGCAGCAGCGGAACCTGCTCGGGCTTGGTGGCGAGCGCGGCGCTGGTCCACATGCCCGCGTGGACCGACAGCGCGGCAACTTTCCTGCCCTTGAGGTGCGGGACGATGAACAGGTCGAGCGGCACGCGGCGATGGACCCGGGCGATGCGGTTGGCCTTGACGATCAGCGGCGCCTCGCCGCGCCGCTTGTCGAACCAGGCGAAAGCGGCCGCGACCGTCTCGTCGGCGACGAGGGCCTTCGCGCCCTTGCGGGCGATGCCGCGGCGCTGCGACTGGCTGCCGTCGCGCCCGACGCGCACGTGCCCGAGCAGCGTCAGCGCCCCTTGGCCGAACCAGCGCAGCAGTTCCGCGCCTTCGGAGTCGCCGACCCGTTCGGCGTCTTCGGCGATCAGCTGGCGCATCTCGGGCCAGTCGGAAACCGCCGAGCGCACGTCGGCCAGCGTCGCGGCGAGATCCTGCTCGAGCGCGCGGCGCTCGCGCGCCTCGATGCGCGGGGTTTCGAGGTAGACCAGCGATTCGCGCCGCGCGCCGGCGTCCGGCTCGTCGGGCAGGGCGGCCAGCCGGCCCTCGCCGTCGCGCCGCGCAGGCAGCACCGGGTGGACCAGCAGGTCGATCGCGAGACCCCGTGCGGCGACGGTCCCGGCGATCGAATCGACCAGGAACGGCATGTCGGTGTTGACCACAGCGATGCGCGTGCAGCGGCGGTCGCCGGTGGCCGAGCGGACGAGGATCGCGGGCTCGTCGCCGCGGCGCTCGCGGGCGGCCTCGAGCAGGAATGCGGCGGCCTCGTCGAGCGCGGCGGAGGTCAGCGTGGGCTCGCCGGGCAGCAGCGACTCGGCCATCCGCTCGCGCAGCGCCCGGATCAGCTTGCGGTCTCCGGCCGAGAGTTTCGCCGATCCTTCGTCCTGCACTCGCGCGGTGGCCATGCCAGTCTCCCGTCGGTCCTCCGCCGAATAACGGCCCGGCGGCGGCGCTCGTTCCACCGGCCCTTAGCCCGAACCTCGCGCGCGGGCACCCGAAATCTGGTAACTCATGAAACCGCCTTGATGACGAGTTCCAGCGAGCGCCGCCGCGCGGCCGGATCGAAGGTCGCGCCGGATATGACGATCTCGTCGGCCTGCGTCCGCTCGACGAAGCGGGCGATGCGCTCGCGCACGGTCGCGGGCGAGCCGACCGCGCGCGCCTGGCCGAGATGCTCGAGCATCGCCCGTGCGCTTTCGGGCAGGCTCTCGCGATAGCCGGGTACGGGCGGCGGCAGCTTGCCCGGATCGCCGCTGCGCAGTCGGACGAAAGCCTGGTCCTGCGATGAAGCCAGCAGCTCGGCCTCCTCGTCGGTCTCGCCGGCGATGACGGTCATCGCCGCCATCGCGTGCGGCTTGTCGAGCGCGGCCGAGGGGCGGAACTGCTCGCGATAGGTCGCGAGCGCGGCGTCGAGGTGGTCGGGCGCGAAGTGGCTGGCGAAGGCGTAGGGCAGGCCGAGCCGCGCGGCGAGTTGCGCGCCGAACAGGCTCGAGCCGAGCATCCACATCTCGACCCGGGCCCCGAGGCCGGGGGTGGCGACGATCGGCAGCTCGGGATCGCCGGTCAGTAGCGCGCGCAGCTCGACCACGTCCTGCGGGAAATACTCGGCGACCTGGTGCAGGTTCTTGCGCAGCGCCTGCCCGAGGATCGGCGCAGCGCCCGGCGCGCGGCCGAGGCCGAGGTCGATCCGGCCCGGGAACAGCCCGTCGAGCGTACCGAACTGCTCGGCGACCACGAACGGGTTGTGGTTCGGCAGCATGATCCCGCCCGCGCCGATGCGGATCGTCGAGGTCATGTGGCCGATGTGCGCGAGCACCACCGACACCGCGCCACCGGCGACCCCCGCCGTGGCATGATGCTCGGCAACCCAGAAGCGCTTGTACCCCGCGCTCTCGGCGGTTGCGGCGAGCGCCCCGGCATCGCGCAGGGCCTCGGCGATGCTGCTGCCTTCGCGCACCGGGACGAGGTCGAGGACCGACAGCGGGATCATGGGGCGGATGGCTCCTCGGCCGCGAGCTCGGCGGCCTGGGCGAGGTACGAGCGCGCGCTGGCCGCCTCCTCGCCGTCGGGGGCGAGCTCGATGACCGAGCGCCAGCTGGCCTCGGCGGCCTCGGCGCGTCCCGAGAGCATCGCGATCACTCCCGCCTCGAGGCCGACCTCGGGATAGTCGGGCGAGAGCGCGGCGGCGGTCTCGATGAAGCCCTGCGCCTCATCGAGCTTGCCGAGCCGCCGTGCGAGCGTCGCCGAGAGCAGCCAGGCGAACGGGCTCTGCGCGTCGAGCGCGCGTGCGCCGGCGAGCACCGCCTCGGCCTCGCCTTCGCGGCCCTCCATGACCATCGCCCGCGCGCGGTCGACCTCGACCATCGCCCGGAGGCCGGCGTCTGCCGAGGCCGCGGCATCGGCGGCGGCGAGATCGAGCGCGGCGAGCGCGTCGGCCGCACGGCCATCGGCGAGCGCCGCGTTGCCGGCCATCGTCGCGAGCCGGGCGCGCCGGAACGCATCGGTCGCCGATTCGCGCGCGCTCATGAAGGCATTCTCGGCGGCCTCCCATCGCAACAGCATAGAGTAGGCGAGGCCGAGGCATTGCTGCGGATAGCTGGCTTCGGCGCCGGTCGTTGCGGCCGCCCAGCTGCCGGCCTCGGCGATCGCCGTCGCGGGATCGGCCCGCGCCTGCTCGAGGCACACGGTCAGCCGGTCCTGATCGAGCGTGCGGGGCGGTTGCACGGCGGCGGTGCCGTCCTGGGCGAGAAGGAGCAGCAGGGAGGCGGCGATCATGGCAGTCCGGGCTCGGTCAGGGCGGCAACGGTGCGCAGCAACAGGGCGATATCGCCGTCGCGCGACAGGCGGTGATCGCCGCCCTTGACCAGCGTGACCTGCACATCGGGTGAACGCAGCGCGCGCGCCAGCCGGAGCGAAATCTCCGGCGGTACGACCTCGTCGTCCTGGCCGTGGAGCAGGCGCACCGGGCAGTCGAGCGCGATCTCGCCCGCGAGCAGGCGCCGGGCCTGCGCGTCGGCCCAGAAGCCCGGGTGGATCGGGGTCGGCTCGGGGCCGTAGGGATTGTCCTCGTAAACGGTCTCGCCCCCGGCGAGCCGGCGCTGCTCGTCGACCGAACAGCCCCAATCGGTAAAGTCCGGCGCCGCGGCAATGCCGACGAGCCCCACGAGCCGCGAGCCGAGCGCGCGCCCCGCGAGCAAGGCGAGCCATCCACCCATCGACGAGCCGACCAGCACGACCGGGCCGGAGAGGCGCGCGCCGATCAGCGCCAGCACCTCGTCGCACCAGCGTCCGAGCGTGCCGTCGGCGAAGGACCCGCCGCTCTCGCCGCAGCCCGAATAGTCGAGCAGCAGGCATTCGTGTCGGCGGGCTACGGCCCAGTCCATCAGTGCGGTCGCCTTACCGCCGGCCATGTCGGACATGTAGCCGGGCAGGAATACCACCGCCGGGCCTGTGCCGGGGTGGTGGCGGAAGGCGATCTGCCGCCCGTCGGGCATGGCGTGGAAACGGGTCGCGGGCATGGGCCCCGAGATGGACTCGCAGGGGTGGAAGGGCAAGGGTGACGGGCAGGAACGCTCGTCGAGGGAGAGCCCGACCGGTCCGGGGCCACGCCTGCAAGGTGCGAACCGTTCTACCCCGTTTACCACTGGACCGTACTTTCGCTGAACTGCGCCAGCCTTGATCCATCGACCGATGGCCGACCGGAATCCGCAGGGCGGATTTCGCCTTCGATCTGGAAGCTCCCGGTTTCCGCGGGCTGATCGGCGCGATCTTTGCCGATCACGCGAGAACCGCGACGGGGTGATCACCAGCGAGGAATGCGAGGACCCGCTGGACCGACGCCGGCACGCCGGCGATGCGGTCGGCCAGCCGCGAGGAATTGCATAGGCGTGTATTGTCTTCCTATATCACAGCGAATGTCGGCGTGCGGTGACGGGAGGCAGGTCAGATGCGGTGTTCCGAAT
Organism: Sphingomonadales bacterium; assembly: GCA_044506565.1. Classification (GTDB taxonomy): domain Bacteria; phylum Pseudomonadota; class Alphaproteobacteria; order Sphingomonadales; family Sphingomonadaceae; genus Croceibacterium_A. Next base: position 22,686 of record JBIQKN010000008.1, read on the forward strand.
GCTCTGCCGACGTCCCGGTCCTCCGGGAGTTTTGCCCGATCTGCGGCGCAGCGATGAATCCGGGTGTCCGCGGGAGCCTGCAGCGCGGACGCGGTGATCGCCCGGGCGAGCGACGCAAGGGGCCGCGCACGGCCCTCGTGCTGGGCGGTGGCCTGGCGCTGCTGCTGGGGCTCGGCTCGGTGGGCCAGCTCGCCTGGCCCTGGTCCGACTCGACCCCGAACGGCTTCGAGCAGCGTGACCAGCCCCGCGGGCCCGTGACGATCGAGGCGGATCAGCTGCACAAGGCCTACCAGGATGACCCACAGGGAGCAGCAAGGCGGTTCGGCGACCGCGAGATGGTGGTCAGCGGCGAGTTTCTCCGGATCGTGCCGGACGGCTATGGCAGCATCGACCTGCGGCTGAAGACGCTCGACCCGGAAGACCCCCTCGGCATCGACGTCACCCAGCTGGCGATCGAGGACGCCAAGCGGCTTCTGCCTGGCCAGCGAGTCACGGTCAGCTGCCAGAGGATGGGTTCGGGCGGCGACGAGATCTGGGTGCAGGATTGCGCCATCCAGGCGACGGCCGAAACGGCCCTGCCGTCGCCTGCGGCATTGCCTGCCACCGAGGCGGGCGATCCGCAGTGAGGCCGCGTCCGGTCACCTCCGACTGAGCGAGCGGAACCCATAGGCCTTCAGGGCGGCGTAATGCTGCCCCCGGCGGCTCGTGTCGAATGCAGTCGCGCGAGAGACGAGCGAAGAAGGTTTCACCGGAGGTCTCTTACCGCCGCCCCGCCGCCTGCCGGGCGATCTGCGCCAGTTCCTGCGCCAGCAGCAGCTCGGCCGCCTGGCTGTTGGCGAGCAGCGCGCGGTGCAGGGCTGCGAGCCGCTGCACGAGGCGCTCGAGCCGTGGCCCTCTCCAGCGTTCGAGCTGCGCCCCGAGGTCCTTGCGGTCGCGCCAGAACACGCGCTCGGACTCGAGCACGTCGGAAATCTTGCGGCCGCGGCCGAGCTTGGCCGAAAGCTGGGCGATCTGCGCGGCGCGGCGCTCGAGCGCCAGCAGCACGGCGACCGGGTTGAGCGCGACCTCGCGCATGCGCCTAAGCTCGGCGGAGAGCTTGCCGGTCTCGCCCGAGAGCACCGCATTGACCAGCGGCATGAACCCGTCCTCCTCGGTCCTGGCGCCGATCGCGTCGAGCGCCTGCTCGTCGGCCGTGCGCGGCGCCTGGGGCGACGCGTCGAGGTAGAGCGCGAGCTTGGTCACCTCGGATTGCGCCAGCCGCACGTCGAGCCCCGCGGCGCGGGCGATCCGTTCAGCGAGATCGCCGCCGAGGCGAATCCCCGCGGCGTCGGCCATGCGCCGGACTTCGCCGGTCACGGTGCCGAGGTCGGGCGGGTGGAACATCGCCACCAGCGCGTCGCCGCGCTTCTCGAGCAGCTTCGCCGTGCGCGCCTTGTCGGTCGCCGAGGTGGCGACGATCAGCACCGGGCAGGCGCCGTCGCCCTCGCCCGAATCGATCAGTCCGAGCAGGTTCTGGACCGCGTCGTGGGCCTCGTCGCCGGTCGCGCGGACGTGGATGTGGCGTGCGCCGCCGAACAGCGAGGTCGAGCGGGCCTCGTCGCCGAGCCGGACCGGGTCCGAGCGGAGCTCGCTGCCCGAGAGCTCGACCCGCTCGCCGGGTTCGGGAAGCATCGCCGCGAGCTTGTCGGCGGCGGCCGAGGCGCCGGCCTCGTCGGGGCCGCAAAAGAAAGCGATCCGGGCCTGCCGCGCTACGCGCGGCGCGACCGAGGCGAAGTCGCGCTGGGTCGCCTTCACGCCTGCTCGCGCAGGGCCACGGTGACCCGGGTGACGATTCGGTCGGCGACCTCGCGCGAGAGGTTCTCGAGGGCGGTCTGCTCGGCGGCGATCGTGGCGAATTCGGAGGACACCACGTCGATGCCGGCATCGGAGCCCGCAGTCGCGTCGATCACGATCCGACCGGTCGAAAGGTCGACCAGCTGGTAGCGCGCGCGCAGCGTGCGGCGCTCGCGGCCGATCGTCTCGCCGGTCAACAGGCCGAGTCCTTCGAGCCGGTCGTCGAGCAACACGTCGAGGCGGTAGCGCGGCGTCGCGGAGCTGCCGCTCTGCCCGAGCCGCTCCTGCAACGCGTTGCGCACCAGCCAGCCGGCGCGGCCCTCGATCGGCGGTACGTCGATCGCCGCGAGCCCCTGCGCGACCGCCCCGCTGCCGCCGCCCGCGTACATCGGCTGCAGGCCGCAGCCGGCTAGCGAGGCGAGCATCGCGAGGGGCGCGAGCCACCTCATACGACGATATTGACCAGCCGGTCGGGCACCACGATCACCTTGCGGACTTGCGCACCGTCGAGAAAACGCTGGACCTTCTCGCTGGCGAGCGCAAGCGCCTCGAGCTCCTCCTTCGGCAGGCCCTTGGGCGCGGTCAGCGTATCGCGCAGCTTGCCCTGGACCTGCACCGCGACGGTGACTTCGTCCTCGACCAGCAGCGCCGGGTCGACCTTCGGCCACTCCGCCTCGGCGATCAGCGACGCGCCCTCCAGCCGGGCCCAGGCTTCCTCGGCCAGGTGAGGCATCATCGGGGCGACGAGCAGGACCAGCGTCCTGATTGCCTCAGTCCTGGACTCGGACGGAGGCGCTTTTTCCACGGCGGACGTCAGCTCGTAGATTCGCGCGACGGCCTTGTTGAAGGCCAGCGCTTCGATGTCCTCGGCGACCGCTGCGATCGTCTGGTGGGTCTTGCGCGCGAGCGCCTTGTCCTCGCCCTTCGCGCCGGCGTCGAATTGTCCGAACACGCGCCACAGGCGCTGGACGAAGCGGCCGCAGCCCTCGATCCCGCTCTCCGACCACGGCAGGTCGCGCTCGGGCGGGCTGTCCGAGAGCATGAACCAGCGCACCGCGTCGGCGCCGTAGCGGGCGACGATCTCGTCCGGGTCGACGACGTTCTTCTTCGACTTGGACATCTTGATCACGCGGCCGATCGCGACCGGAGCGCCGTCGGCCTTGAGCACCGCGCCGTCGGCCGTGCGATCGACCTCGCCCGGCCCGTAGTAGACCGGCTGGCCGGTCTCGGGGTGGGTGCGCTCGTAGGTCTCGTGCGTGACCATGCCCTGGGTGAAAAGGCTGGCGAACGGTTCCTGCACTTCCAGCAGGCCGATGTGCGCCAGCGCCCGCGTCCAGAACCGCGCGTAGAGGAGGTGCAGGATCGCGTGCTCGATGCCGCCGATGTACTGCTCGACGGGCAGCCATTGGGCGATCTCGGCCTTGTCGAACGGCGTGTCGGCCGGCTGGCTGGCGAAGCGCAGGAAGTACCAGCTCGAGTTGACGAACGTGTCGAGCGTGTCGGTCTCGCGTTCGGCCGCGCCGCCGCACTTCGGGCAGGCGACGTGCTTCCAGGTGGGGTGGCGCACCAGCGGGTTGCCGGGGGCGGCGAAGTCGACGTCCTCGGGCAGGGTGACCGGCAGCTGGTCCTTCGGCACCGGCACCACGCCGCAGGCCGGGCAGTGGATGAACGGGATCGGCGTGCCCCAGTAGCGCTGGCGGGAAACGCCCCAGTCGCGCAGGCGCCAGACGGTCTTGCCCTCGCCCCAGCCCTCGCTTTCGGCGCGCGCGATCACCGCGGCCTTGGCCTCGGCGACGCTCATCCCGTCGATGAAGCCCGAGTTGACCAGCACGCCGTCGCCGGCGTCGGCCTCGGTCAGCGGCGCGTCGGCTTCGGCCGCCGACGGCGCGACGACGCGCAGGATCGGCAGGCCGTACTTGCTGGCGAAGTCGAAGTCGCGCTGGTCGTGCCCGGGCACCGCCATGATCGCCCCGGTGCCGTAGTCCATCAGCACGAAGTTGGCGATGTAGACCGGCAGACGCCGGTCGGGATCGAACGGGTGCACCGCGCCGATGCCGGTGTCGAAGCCGAGCTTCTCGGCGGTCTCGAGCTCGGCCGCGGTGGTGCCGCCGCGCTTGCATTGCTCGATGAACCTGGCCGCGTCGCAGTTATAGCTGGCGACATCCTGCGCCAGCGGGTGGTCGGGCGCGACGGCGACGAAGCTCGCGCCGAAGATCGTGTCGGGCCGGGTGGTGTAGACTTCGAGCTCCTGGCCGTTGGTCAGCGCGAAGCGGAACTGCATCCCGGTGCTCTTGCCGATCCAGTTCTCCTGCATCGTGCGGACCTTCTCGGGCCAGCCGTCGAGCGTCTCGAGCCCGTCGAGCAGGTCCTGCGCGAAGTGCGTGATCCTGAGGAACCACTGGTCGAGCTGCCGCTTCTCGACCACCGCGCCCGAGCGCCAGCCGCGCCCGTCGATGACCTGCTCGTTGGCCAGCACGGTCTGGTCGACCGGGTCCCAGTTGACCGCGCTCTTGCGGCGATAGACGAGCCCGGCCTCGTAGAGGTCGAGGAACAGCGCCTGCTCGTGGCCGTAATAGGCCGGGTCGCAGGTGGCGAACTCGCGGCTCCAGTCGAGCGCAAAGCCGAGCCGTTTCAACTGCGCCTTCATCGTGGCGATGTTGGCGTAGGTCCAACCGGCCGGGTGCACGCCCTGCTCCATCGCCGCGTTCTCGGCCGGCATGCCGAACGCGTCCCAGCCCATCGGGTGCAGTACGGCGTGCCCGGTCATGCGCTTGTAGCGCGCGAGCACGTCGCCCATCGTGTAGTTGCGCACGTGGCCGATGTGGATGCGCCCCGAGGGGTAGGGGAACATCTCGAGCACGTAGCTCTTCGGGCGGTTTCCGTCGGCGGAAGCCTCGAAGCAGCGGGCCTCGTCCCAGGCGCGCTGCCAGCGTCCGTCGGCCTGCGACGGATCGAAACGCTGTTCGGTCATGGCCGGTGTCCTGGGAAGATCAGCCGATAGCCGAGCGGCGCAAGTCGCGCGCCTTGGTGAGGATGATGTCCTCGAGACGCTGCACTGTCGCCGCCTGGACCGGGGCCGCGACCCACACGCCGTTCTGCAGCACCTCGCGGTTGGCGGCGACGCGCAGCGCGTCGGCCCGCAGGTCGAGGTCGAGGATCGACACCGTGACCTTGACCCGCTCGCCGGGATTCTCCGGATTCGCGTACCAGTCGGTCACGATCACTCCGCCCGCGCTGTCGGCCTGGGTCAGCGGCATGAACGAGAGCGTCTCGAGCGTGGCGCGCCAGAGGTACGAATTGACGCCGATCGCGGTGACCTGCGACGCGGCGATATCGGCCTGAGGCCGGTCGTTGCGCGCGCAGGCGGCCAGGCCGAGCCCGAGCACGCCGATCAGCAGCAGCTTGCCATGGCGGGCGGCGGGAAGGGTCGTCAAAGCCATCTGTCGGTCCTGTTCCTGTTCGCGGGCGAAGCACGATTTCGGGCGCCCGGGAACCGCCTCTATAGCCGCAGTTGGCCGGGCGGCAAGCGCGGGCACGGAGCGGCGGACTTAGGGTGGCGAGCCGGTGAACGGCGGCTTAACCTTAACGGGTTGTGGAGTGACGGCAACACTTTGGAAAAAAGCCGCTGGCTGCGGGGCAAGCCGCGCTGGCCAAACCGTCGCGGCGTGTCATAATTTCAAGATACGGAAGAGTCGCGACCGATTCGTTGCGGGCGTCAGGAACGGTTCAGGCCGTCTGGCGTCTTTCCGGAGGGGAGATAGAGCGAGTCGCATGGGGCATCGCGTGATCAGGACCGAGGCAAAGCGCAAGCGCACCCGTCTGGCGGCAGCCCTCGCTGCCGGCGCGGTCACGCTTGCCTCGCTGCCTACCGCGGGGTTCGCGGTCGGCGGCGCCGCCGAAGGCGAGGTCCGCGGAGCGTTCGCGGCGCTGACCCCGGCCTCGGTCGATCCGAAGCTCGCCGCGTTCGTCGCCCGGCAGGGCGGCAATACGGCCCGCCTGATGCGGTTCACGCCGGCCGGTGCTTCCGAGCGGGCGGACCGCTCGGTCACCGTCGCCGTTCGCATCGACGAGGAGTCGGCCCAGGCGATCTCCGTCCGCTCGTCGATCGAGGCGGCGCTCGACCAGGTCGCCGGCGAATCGCGGCTGAGGATCGCGCCGACGCGCTACAACCTCGGTCTCTCGCGCGGCTACCAGAGTTTCGCCCGGCCGGCCGTGCCGGCGGTATCGCGGGCCCTGTCGGACGCCGACGTTCCCGACCTCGCGGAAATCCGTACGGCGCCGGGCGCCAAGGACGACAAGCCGAGCCGCTTTGCCGCGCGGATCGATTCCGATGCCCCGCGCTCGGGTGCGGCCGCGCCGCGGATCGTTCCCGACAACACGGTCGACCTCGAAGGCAGTTATCGCCTGACGCGCAACCTCGATGTCACCGCGGGCGTGCGCTACTCGCAGGATCGCGACCGGCTGGTGCCGCTCGGCAACTCGGCCAAGCAGGACAACCAGGCGGTCTACATCGGCACCCAGTTCCGCTTCTGAGCGGGATGGCAGGCACCGCACCGACGTGCCCCGCTGCGGCGGGGTTTTTCTTTGCCTAGCGGGCGCGCGCTATCCTAGACACGACGAAGCACGACCGTCTGGAGGGGACCACTCATGGCACGTATCGCGATCGTCACCGGCGGGACGCGGGGCATCGGCAGGGCGATCTGCGAGACGCTCAAGGCCGACGGCCTGACGGTCGTCGCGAACTACGCGGGCAACGAGGAAAAGGCCCGCGCCTTCACCGAGGAAACCGGGATTCCGGCCTACCGGTGGGACGTCGGCGATCATGAGGCGTCGCTCGAAGGATGCGCGCGCGTCGCGGCCGAAGTCGGTCCGATCGACGTGCTGGTCAACAACGCGGGGATCACCCGCGACGGAACGCTCCTCAAGATGAGCTTCGAGGATTGGGACGACGTGATGCGGATCAACCTCGGCGGCTGCTTCAACATGGCCAAGGCGTGCTTCCCGGGCATGAAGGAGCGCGGCTGGGGCCGAATCGTCAACATCGGCTCGATCAACGGACAGGCCGGACAATACGGCCAGGTCAACTACGCCGCGGCCAAGAGCGGCATCCATGGCTTCACCAAGGCGCTGGCGCAGGAAGGCGCGCGCTTCGGCGTGACCGTCAACGCGATCGCACCGGGCTACATCGACACCGACATGGTCGCCGCGGTGCCGGAGAACGTGCTCGAGAAGATCGTCGCGCGAATCCCGGTGGGGCGGCTCGGCCACGCCGACGAGATCGCCCGCGGGGTCGCTTTCCTCGCCTCGGAGAACGCCGGCTTCGTCACCGGCTCGACGATCTCGATCAACGGCGGGCAGCACATGTACTGATCCCGTGGCGGAGTTGTACCATCCGCCGGTCAAGCGGTCGGTCGAGATCGCCGGGCACAAGACTTCGATCAGTCTCGAGCCGCTGTTCTGGGATCTGCTCCGGCAGGCGGCCGAGCGCGAGGGGGTGCCGGTCAACGCCCTCGTCGCCCGGATCGACGCCGAGCGCATTTCCGCGGCCATGCCGCCGGGCCTCGCGGGCGCGATCAGGACCTGGCTCGTTGCGGACCTCGCCGGTGCGGCGGCGCCGGGCGACTAGTAGGTCGCTGGCGGGTCGCTCGCGGGGAAGCTCTCGTCGCTGGCTTCGTCGGCCTTCGACCATTCGCGGCCGGGCCGGTCTGCCATCGCTTCGGGCCCGGCGTCGCGTACTTTGGCAAAGTTGTCGCCCGCGGCCTGTCCGGGGGCGAATGCCGGTTCCGACTTGTCGCGGGATTGTTCGTAGTACTTCCAGCCGACGTATCCGAGCGCGGCGAGCGCGGCGAGCTTGAGCATGGCCATCGAACCACCTTCCTTCTTGTTCACCCGCGCAACGCGCCGAGGCGGTGAAGGTTCTCGCCCGACCGGTGCAGGCGTGCGCTGCTCGCGGTTGACCGCCGCCTGCCCGGCTCCGTATGGCAGCGGGCGATGAGCCGCAGCAAACCGATCCGCAAGGCCGTGTTCCCGGTAGCCGGGCTCGGCACGCGCTTCCTCCCTGCAACCAAGGCCATTCCCAAGGAGCTGCTGCCGATCGTCGACCGCCCGCTGATCCAGTACGCGGTCGACGAGGCGCGCGAGGCGGGGATCGAGCAGATGATTTTCGTGACCGGGCGCGGTAAGACCGCGCTGGTCGAGAATTTCGACATCGCCTACGAACTCGAGGACACGCTGCGCGGCCGGGGCAAGGACATGGCGGCGCTCGAGCCGACGCGCCTCAAGCCCGGCAACCTGATCACCGTGCGCCAGCAGGTTCCGCTCGGCCTCGGCCACGCGATCTGGTGCGCGCGCGGGATCGTCGGCGACGAACCGTTCGCGATCCTGCTGCCCGACGAGCTGATGATCGGGGAGCCGGGCTGCCTCGCGCAGATGGTCGAGGCCTACGAGCACGTCGGCGGCAACCTGATCTCGGTGCTCGAGGTACCGCGCGAGGAGGTATCGAGCTACGGCGTCATCGACCCGGGCGAGAGCCTGCCGACGCTCGGCGGGACGCTGACTGAAGTCCGCGGGCTGGTCGAGAAGCCGGCAATCGACAAGGCGCCGTCGAACAAGATCATCTCCGGTCGCTACATCCTCCAGTCCGAAGTCATGCGCACGCTCGAAAGCCAGGAGAAAGGCGCGGGCGGCGAGATCCAGCTGACCGACGCGATGGCGCGGATGATCGGCCAACAGCCGTTCCACGCCGTGACATTCGCCGGGCGGCGTTTCGATTGCGGCAGCAAGACCGGGTTCGTCGAGGCGACGCTCGCGCTCGCGCTCGAGCGCGAGGATATCGGGGCCGACGTGCGCCGGATCGCCGAGCGGCTGCTCGCGCAGTAGCCGCAAATGAAAAAGGCGCCGGTCGCCCGGCGCCCTTTCGGAAAATTCGCTGCAGTCGAGCTTACTCGGGACCGCCCCGGCCGAGCGCGGTGTTCGCCGCGGCCTCGGCGAGCTGGGTATCGACCATGTAGGGGCGCGGATCGACCGCGTCGCCGGCGATGCGGACTTCGTAGTGCAGGTGCGGGCCGGTCGAGCGGCCGGTCGAGCCGACGTAACCGATCAGCTGGCCCTTGGTGACCTGCTGCCCCGCCGCGACCGCATAGCCCGACAGGTGCGCATAACGCGTCTGGATCTGCCCGCCATGCTCGATCTGGATGTAGTTGCCGTAGCTGCTGAAGCGCTCGGCCTTCGAGACGATGCCGTCGGCCGTGGCGTAAACCGGGGTGCCGGTCGGCTGCGCGAGGTCGACGCCCTTGTGGTTGCGGCGGCCGCCGAGCACCGGATGCGTGCGCATGCCGTAGTCGCTGGTCAGGTAGGCCGCGTCGAGCGGCATCCGCGAGGGAACCGAAACCGCAGCGATCGGAGCCTCGGTGGCAATGGAGCCGGGAGTGTCGATCGACTTCCAGCTGGCGAACAGCTCGGCGAACTCGCGATCCCCGGTGGCGGCGGCGCCCTGGGCACCGGCGGCGCTCGAGATCTGCGTCGTCGCCGCGGTCTCGTTGGCCATCGCCGGAGTGGTCAGTGCAAGGGCAGCGAGGGCGCCGAGACCGAGTTTGAAAAACATGCGACCTTATTTCCCGTCCATCGCGGCCGCATGGCGGCCGTCTGTTACGTGGCGGACCGTGTTCTGGCTGGTCCGAAAGCGTTTATCTGAGATGGTCGGAACCCCCCGCCGTCTCGTTGGTTGGGGTGGTAAGTGGCAAAAGGTTAACTAGGCAACACCGGCGTAGAATTCGCGCGACAGACCGGCTGAGAGGCGCGCCGAGTCGTTGAACGGCGGTTTGAGCGTGCCGCGGAAGTGCCGCTTCACCAGCGTTTTCCAGCAATCTTCCGGCGTTTCGCCGCGCGAGCGGCACAGCGCGATGAAATGCTTTGTTCCGGTTGCGACGTGTCGAATCTCGTCGTCAAGGATTCGTTGCAGGATTCGCGCGCCGCGTTCGTCGCCGAGCGACGCCAGCCTGTCGCGCGTGGCCGGAGTGACGTCGAGACCCCGCGCCTCCAGCACCATCGGCACGACCGCCAGGCGCGCCGCGACGTCGTGCCGCGTTTCGAGCGCCGCTTCCCACAGGCCGTCGTGCGCCGGCAGCGCCCCGTAGCCAGAGCCGAGATCGCGCAGGCGCCGCTCGATCAGCGCGAAGTGCATCGCCTCGTCTGCCGCGACCGAGAGGAAGTCGTCGACGAACTCCCGGCCCATCTCCCCGCCGAAGCGCCCGGCCATGTCGAGCGCGAGGTCGATCGCGGCGAACTCGATGTGCGCGAGCGCGTGCCACAGCGCGATGCGCGCGCGCTCGGAGCCGCCGCGCCCGCGCTTGGGCATCCGGTTCGGCGGCAGCAATTGCAGTTCTGCAGGCCAGGCGGGCCGGTCGGGCATCGCGGCGCCGAAGTCCCGGCCGAGCGCGCCGCGCCGCCAGGCGCGGACCAGCGCGCGCGTGGCCATGATCTTGGCCCGCGGCTCGCCGGTCAGCAGCGCGTCGCGGATCGCCTGGGAGACGGAGGTCACTAGAGGGCCCGGGCGGCCTCGAGCACCTCGGCGGCGTGGCCCTTGACCTTCACCTTGCGCCAGACGCGGGCGATCCGCCCGTCGGGACCGACCAGGTAAGTCGTGCGATGCATGCCCATGAACAGGCGCCCGTAGAGGCTCTTCTCGCCCCACACGCCGAGCGCGTCGGACAGGCCCTGGTCCGAGTCGGTCGCCAGCGGCACCGTGAGGCCGTGCTTCGCGGCGAACTTCGCGTGCTTCGCAGGCGGGTCCTTGCTCACGCCGAGCACGGCCGTGCCGGCGGCCTCGAACTCGGGCAGCAGCGCCGAGAAGTCCTTGTTCTCGACCGTGCAGCCGGGGGTGTCGTCTTTCGGATAGAAGAACAGCACGAGCTTGCGGCCGCGGAAGTCCGACGGGCGGACGCTGCCGCCATCCGGCGTTTCGAGCGGCACGTCGGGCATCAGGTCGCCCGTGTCGGCGCGATCGGTCATCACGAAATCTCCAGCGTTTCGCCGAACAGCTCAGCCCACGATGCGGCGACGCCTTGCCGCGCTTCGGTCAGGGCTTGCAAGAGCCCCGGATAGTCGGCGCAGCCGCAGGCCTCGGCGAGCACCTGCCGCGCGACTTCGGGCGGATGGTCGAGATCGGGCGCCAGCAGCCGCGCGGCAACCAGCAGGCGGGCCATCAGCGCGTGGTGCGCGGCAAAGGTCGCGGGAAGCAATCCCTCGGCGGCGAGCGCCGCGATCGCCGCGCCGAGCGACGGATCGAACGCGATCCGCTCGCGCAGCTGGAGGAAGTGGACGATGAACTCGCAATCGACCAGCCCGCCGCGCACCAGCTTGGAATCGAGCGGGCCGGCGGGCGTCTTGTGAGCGAAGATCTCGGCCCGCATCTTGAGCACGTCGGCGCGCAGGGTCTGCTCCTCGCGCGGCGTTTCGAGCACGCTGCGGATGATCCCGGCGACTGCTTCGCGCGCCTCGGGCGGGCCGAACAGCGGGCGGGCGCGGGTCAGCGCCATGTGTTCCCAGGTCCAGGCCTCTTCGCGCTGGTAGCGCTCGAAGCTGTCGAGGCTGACCGCGAGCGGCCCCTGTGCGCCAAGCGGCCTCAGGCGCGTGTCGACTTCATAGAGCGCGCCTTCGGCGGTCGGCACGCTGAGCGCGGCGGTGACGCGTTGCGCCAGACGGTTGAAGTAGAGCGAGGCGCTGAGCGGGCGGCGGCCGTCGGACTCGATGCCGATCTCGCCGGTGAACAGGTAGACGAGGTCGAGGTCGGAGGCCTGGGTCAGCTCGCCCCCGCCGAGGCGGCCGAGCCCGAGCACGACGAGATGGCCTCCGGGAATGCGGCCGTGGACCCGCTCGAACTCCTCGCACGCGGCCTCGGCGGCGACCTCGAGCGCGGCTTCGGCGACGCGCGACAGGCCGGCGGCGATCGCCAGCGGGTCGTGCTGCGCCTCGACCAGCTGCACGCCGAGCGCGAAGCGTTCCTCGCCGACGACCTGACGGATGCGGTCGAGGCGCTGCTCGTAGTCGTCGCCCGCCTCGCCGCGGCGCATTCGCGCGGCCAGCGATTCGACGCTGCCGGGCAGGTCGAGCGCGCTCGAATCGATCAGCCGGTCGAGCAGTTCGGGGCGCCGCGCGAGTTCGTCGGCCAGCGGCCCTGCCAAAGTCAGCACCCGCAGGACTTGCGCGAGCAACCCGCGGCGCTGCTCGAACAGGCGGAACAGGTTGACCGCGCTCGGCAGCCGCGAGAGCAACGTCTCCCAGCGGGCCAGCGCGTGATCGGGATCGGGGGCGGCAGCGAGCGCCTCGATCAGGTCGGGCAGCACGGTGTCGAGCGCGGCGCGCGCCTCGACGCCGCGGAGCGTGCGCAGCGTTTCGCGCCACTGCGCGGCGCGGTCGGTCAGCCGCTCGCGCAGCGCCGGGTCGACTGCGGCCTGCACCGGGGCGGG
>JBIQKN010000008.1:35084-59939 GCA_044506565.1 Sphingomonadales bacterium
CCCCTCGGCGGCGAGCGCGTCGAGCGCCGCGCGCGTGCCGCGCTGGCGCAGCGCGGGCAGGCGGCCGCCGTAGATCAGCTGGTGAGTCTGGGCGAAGAACTCGACCTCGCGAATTCCGCCGCGGCCGCGCTTGATATCGAACCCCGGGCCCGGATCGCGACGGCCGCGATAGGCGCGGCGGATGCGCGCGGTCAGCCGGCGGATCTCCTCGATCGCGGTGAAATCGAGGCTGCGGCGCCAGACGAACGGGCGCAGCGCCGCGAGGAACGCCTCCCCCGCGTCGCGGTCCCCCGCCGCGGCGCGCGAGCGGATGAAGGCGGCGCGCTCCCACGCGAGCGCCGAGCTCTCGTAATGGCTCATCGCGGCGTTGACCGACAGCGCGAGCGGGCTGACCTCGGACGCCGGACGCAATCGCAGGTCGACCCGGAACACGTAGCCCTCGCCGGTCTGCCGGGTCAGCGTCTCGACCACCGCCTGGGCGTAACGCTGCGCGGCCTCGCCGGGCTCGTCGCGCTCGCGCCGCGGCAGGCGCTCGGGCGCGAACAGCAGCAGCGGGTCGATGTCCGAACTGTAGTTGAGCTCGTCCGCCCCATGCTTGCCGAGCGCGATCGCGACGAAGCCGGCCGGTTCGGCCTCGGGCACGCGGCGGCGGATCGCCTCGGCGATTGCCGCGTCGAGCGCGCGGTCGGCGAACGCGGACAGCTCGGTCATGACCCGCTCGAGCGGAAAGGCCCCGGCGAGGTCGCCGATCGCCAGCGCCGTCGCCAGCGCGAGGCGCTCGCGGCGCAGCGCGGCACCGACTTCGTCGGCACCCTCACCGGCCGCGCGGGCGAAAGCCAGCGCGGCCTCGCCCTCGCCCCGTGCGAGCAGCTTGGCGAGGGCCGGCTGGCGGTCGAGCGCGACCGCGAGGAACGGGGCATGCGCCCGCGCCCGCTCGATCGCTCCCTGCCAGTCGCCGGTCATCCGCCACCCAGTGCATGGCTCGGCGGCCGAGGGCAAGGTTGCGGCGCGCCGGAGCCTTTGCCAAAGGCGGGCATTGCCATCCGAAAGGTGCCGTCCCCATGCTGCGACTGCCTTGCGCCGCCCTTGCCCTCCTTGCCGTCGCGGGATGCGCGGCGCTGTCGGGCGAGCCTTCGATTCCCCCGGGCGAGCTGTCCGAAGCGACGCTGAAGGAAGTCACCCGCACGCTCTCGCTCGACGAGTTCGAGGGACGCGCGCCGGGGACGCCGGGCGAGGAGAAGACGCTCGCCTACCTGGTCGAGCAGTTCGAGCGTGCCAGGCTGCAGCCCGGCAACAACGGCAGCTGGTTCCAGGACGTGCCGCTGGTCGAGATCACCGCCAGCAACCACGAGCCGCTGACGGTCGCCGGCAAGCGCTACGCGATCGGGCAGGACTGGGTCGGGGTCAGCTATCGCGAGGTCGAGCGGATCGACCTCGACGACAGCGAGATCGTGTTCGTCGGCTACGGCGTCGTCGCGCCCGAGAAGGACTGGAACGACTATGCCGGGATCGACATGCGCGGGAAGACCGCGCTGATCCTGGTCAACGACCCGGACTACGAGGCCGAGACGCTCGAGGGTCCGTTCAACGGCCGGGCGATGACCTATTACGGGCGCTGGACCTACAAGTTCGAGGAAGCCGCGCGGCAGGGCGCGGCGGGCGCGCTGATCGTGCACGACAGTTTCCCGGCCTCGTACGGCTGGAACGTCGTGCAAAGCTCGTGGTCGGGCCCGCAGGCCTATGCCCAGCGGGCCGACGGCGGGGCGAGCCAGACTCTGGTCAACGGCTGGGTGCAGAAGCCTGTGGCCGAGGAAATCGTCCGCGCCGCGGGTCGCAACCTCGCGGAGCTGTCGGCGGCGGCGAAGCGCCCCGGGTTCCGCCCCGTCCCGCTCGGCGTGACCGCCTCGACCGGGTTCGACAGCGCGATCCGGCGGTTCGAATCGAAGAACGTGATCGGCATCCTGCCGGGCGGCGAGCGGCCCGACGAATACGTGCTGCATACCGCGCACTGGGACCACCTGGGGCGCTGCACGGCGAATGCAGAAGGAGACGACATCTGCAACGGGGCGATCGACAACGCGACCGGCACCGCAGCGCTGGTCGCGCTCGGCGAGGCGCACGCCAAGGCCGGCCCGGCGGCGCGGACGCTGGTGTTCCTCGCGGTGACGGCGGAGGAGTCGGGCCTGCTCGGCTCCGAGTACTACGGCGCGAACCCGGTGTTCCCGCTCGAGCGGACGGTCGGCGGGCTCAACATGGACGCGTTGTCGCTCGCCGGGCCGGCGCGCGACGTGACCGTGGTCGGCGGCGGCAAGAGCGAGCTCGATGCCTACCTCGAGCGGGCGCTCGCGGCGCTCGACCGCGCGCAGTCGCCCGATCCCTCGCCGCAAGCCGGCTACTACTACCGCTCGGACCACTTCAGCCTGGCCAAGCGCGGGGTGCCGATGTTCTACATCGACAGCGGGCAGGACCTCATCGAGGGCGGGCGCGAGGCCGGCGCGGCGTGGGACGCGGCCTATCGCGACAACGCCTACCACGGCCCCGACGACGAGTACGACCCGAACTGGGACTGGTCGGGCGCCCTGCAGGACCTGCAGCTGTTCTACCGGCTCGGTCGCATGCTTGCCGAGAGCGGCGACTGGCCCAACTGGTACCCCGACGACGAGTTCCGTCGCGTGCGCGACGAGAGCTGCGCAGCTGAAGGCGGGTGCTGACCATGCCGGTGCGCATGCCGGCCGAATGGGCCGAACAGGAGTGGATCTGGATCGGCTTTCCGCACGACGCCTCGCTGTGGCTCGAGGACCTGGTGCCGGCGCAGGAGCAGATCGCGGCTTTCGCCAACGCGGTCGCCGAGACCGGACAGCTGGTGCGGCTCGTGGTGCGCGATGCGGCCAACGAGATGCGTGCGCGCGAGCTGGTAAGCGGCTCGGTCGTCACCGAGCGGCACGCCTACGGCGACATCTGGCTGCGGGATTCGGGGCCGCTGGTGGTGTTCGACCCGAGCGGCCGGCGGATCGCCCGCCGGTTCGGCTTCAACGGCTGGGGCGGCAAGTACGAGATGGAGGGCGACCAGGAGGTCGGCGGCACCCTGGCCGAGGCAGCCGGGCTGCCGAGCGACATGATGGACTGGATCCTCGAGGGCGGGGCGATCGACACCGACGGGACCGGGCTCGTGGTGACGACCGAGCAATGCCTGCTCAACCCGAACCGCAATCCCGAGCTGTCGAAGACCGAGATCGAGGCGCGGCTGCGCGAGCACCTCGGGTTCGACCGCGTGCTGTGGCTCGGCGACGGGCTGCTCGGAGATCATACCGACGGCCACGTCGACAACCTCGCGCGATTCGTCGCGCCGGGCGAGCTGGCGATCCCGGTGCCGAGCGGGCCCGACGACCCGAACGCCGCCGTCTACGCCGACGCGCGGGCGCGGGCGCTTGCCTTCGGGCTCAAGGTCCACGACCTGCCTTCGCCCGGACGTATGGACGAGGCGGGCATCGTCGAGCCGGCGAGCTACATGAACTTCGCGGTGTGCAACGGAGCCGTGGTCGTGCCGACTTACGGCTCGTACCGCGACGACGAGGCGGTGGCGGCGATCGGCGACCTGTTCCCGGGGCGCGTCGCCGTGGGCCTGCGCGCCGAGGCGGTGCTGACGGGCGGCGGCAGCTTCCACTGCGCGAGCCAGCACGCGCCGAAGGTGCCGGGTTAAGACTTTCTTTACCGCTCGGGCGGAGAGTTCCGGCCATGAGCAAGGCCATCGCCCTCACCCGCAGCGCCGTCCGGCACGGAGCCGACCACGCGCGCGCCGCGATCGTGCTCGCCTGCGCCGCCGCGCTGATCCTCGCCGGGCAGGCCTTTCCCTTCTGACGACGCGCCGCCGAAGCGGGGCGCACGCCGTCGCCCGCTGGCGAGCGCGGGCCTGACGCCTGAAACGATTCGCGGACGGACGGGGCCGGCCGGCGCGCCTGGGCATCACAGGATTGCCTTGCGTGAGCATCGTGCGAACGGCGGGAGGGGCTACGCTCGAACCTCCTGCTCGGCCCTGCGGTGCGAGGCGGTGGCGGTGCGGGCTCGCGTCCGTCTCGCCTTCCGTCGGGCCTGTCCCGAGAGTGCCGGCCTCGCGGCCAGCCCTCGCATCCTTTCGGTGCGGACGCTGTACGGACGTACGTCCGCGCTGGCGCCGGCCGTGTCAGCGGGAATGGAGAGCGAAGCGCTTACCGCCCCCGCACCCGTCGCAACGCCGACTCGGGAGCCGGCGCGTGCTCTATAACCAAATAGGTTATTAATGTCAAGATAAAATCGCCTATACCAAGGCTCCCCGATCATCCCCGATAACGGAGGTGAATGAGCGGATACGGGCGTCCCTGCGGATCGGTTTCGGAGCGGCCGGTGCGGACGAAGCCGCGCGCCTCGTAAAAGGCGAGCGCGTTGTCGGCCTGCTCGCTCGCATCGACCACTGCGTCGGGCGCGAGGGTCAGGGCATGGTTCAGCAGGGCGGTGCCGTAGCCCTGGCCGTGCACTGCGGGATCGACGAACAGCGCGTCGATCAGATTGCCGTCCATCACCAGGAAGCCGACCGCGAGGCCTTGTGCATCTTCGACCAGCCACAGCTCGACGGTCGGCAGCCAGGCCTGCACCATGGCGTCGATCTCGGCCCGGTCCTCGGGGGTGAGGAACCCGTGCGTCGCATCGACCGCTACGCGCCAGATCTGCAGCGCGCGCGGCACGTCCGCCGGAGTGCCGCGGCGGATATTCACCTGAGGTCCGGCGGCGTCGCCTCGGCTTTGAGCAGCGCGATCGCCTCGTCGAGCGGGAGCACCTTCTGGTGCTCGGCGCCGAGGGTGCGCAGCGCGACGGTGCCTTCCTCGGCCTCGCGCTTACCGACCACGAGCAGGTGCGGGACCTTGGCCACAGAGTGCTCGCGCACCTTGTAGTTGATCTTTTCGTTCCTGAGGTCGGTGTCGACGCGGATGCCCGCCGCGCGCAGCTTGTCGGCGACCGTATGGGCGTAGCCGTCGGCGTCTGACACGATCGTCGCCACGACCGCCTGCACCGGGGCGAGCCAGGCCGGCAGGCGGCCGGCATAGTGCTCGATCAGGATACCGATGAAGCGCTCGTAGGAGCCGAAGATCGCCCGGTGGAGCATGATCGGGCGGTGGCGCTCGCCGTCCTCGCCGACGTAGCTCGCGTCGAGCCGCTCGGGCAGCACGCGGTCGGACTGGATCGTGCCGACCTGCCAGGTGCGGCCGATCGCGTCGGTCAGGTGCCACTCGAGCTTGGGCGCATAGAACGCGCCTTCGCCGGGCAGCTCCTCCCAGCCGTACTCCTCGGTCGCGAGCCCGGCGGCGACGACCGCGTCGCGCAGCTCGGCTTCGGCCTGGTCCCAGATGGCGTCGCTGCCGAAGCGGGTCTCCGGCCGCAACGCGAGCTTGATCGCGTAGGTGAAGCCGAAGTCCTTGTAGATCCGATCGGCGAGCCGGCAAAACGCCTGCACCTCGTCGACGATCTGGTCCTCGCGGCAGAAGATGTGCGCGTCGTCCTGGGTGAACTGGCGCACGCGCATCAGCCCGTGCAGCGCGCCGTGCGGCTCGTTGCGGTGGCAGCAGCCGTTCTCGTAGAGCCGCAGCGGCAGGTCGCGGTAGCTCTTGATCCCCTGCCGGAAGATCAGCACGTGCGCCGGGCAGTTCATCGGCTTGAGCGCCATCCACTCGGCCGCGTCCGAGACCAGCGGGCCCTCGTCCTCGGTGTTCGGCACCTCGTCGGGGATGACGAACATGTTCTCGCGGTACTTGCCCCAGTGGCCCGACTGTTCCCACTGGCGCGCGTCCATCACCTGCGGGGTCTTGACCTCGCGATAGCCGGCCGCGTCGATCGCCCGGCGCATGTAGGCTTCGAGCTCGCGCCAGACGACGAAGCCGTTGGGGTGCCAGAACACCGAGCCGTGCGCTTCCTGCTGGAGGTGGAACAGGTCCATCTCCTGCCCGAGCTTGCGGTGGTCGCGCTTGGCGGCTTCCTCGAGCCGGAGGAGATGCTCGTCGAGCTGCTTCTTGTTGAGCCAGCCGGTGCCGTAGATGCGGGTCAGCTGCGCGTTCCGCTGGTCGCCGCGCCAGTAGGCGCCGGCGACGCGCATCAGCTTGAACGCGTTCGGATCGAGCTTGCCGGTCGAGGGCAGGTGCGGGCCGCGGCACATGTCGAGCCAGTCGTCGCCCGACCAGTAGACCGTCAGCTCCTCGCCTTCGGGCAGCTCGCGTGCCCACTCGGCCTTGAAGGTCTCGCCTTCGGCCTCCCACCTGTCGATCAGCGCCTGGCGGCTCCAGGCCTCGCGGCGCAGCGGTTTGTCGGCACGAATGATCTCGCGCATCTTCTCCTCGATCGCCGGCAGGTCGTCCATCGAGAACGGCTCGCGGCCCGCCGGCGCCATGACGTCGTAGTAGAACCCGTCGTCGGTCGCCGGGCCGAAGGTGATCTGCGTGCCGGGCCACAGCGCCTGGACCGCCTCGGCGAGCACGTGGGCGTAGTCGTGGCGGACCAGCTCGAGAGCGTCGGCCTCGTCGCGCGCGGTGACCAGCGCGAGGCTCGCGTCGCCGTCGAACGGGCGGGTCAGATCGCGCAGCTCGCCATCCACGCGCGCGGCGAGCGCGGCCTTGGCGAGCCCCGGGCCGATCGCCGCTGCGACGTCGGCCGGGGTCGAGCCCGCAGGCATCTCGCGCACCGATCCGTCGGGCAGGCTGATCTTCAACAACTCGGTCATCTTGGTCCGTCTTTCCGGTTTCCGGCGCGATGGCACAAAGCCGCGCGCGCTGGAAGTGTCCGGCGCCGATGGAGGGGCTCACGATACGGGAGGTGACGCCGGGCCGCCCGTATCCGGGGCGGCGGCGGCAGCGTCAGGACGCGGCCGAACGCCCCCCGGTGGGGGTAGTCGTAGTCCGCGTCGTGGTGATGCTGCGGTTCGGCATTGCGCGCGGGGCTTTAGCGGGGAAGCGTGGAGGAGTCACTAACCGCCGAGGTTCGGCCTCTCCGGCGGCACGCGAGGATTACTTTCGCACAAAGACGCAAAGCCGCGAAGGAGTGGGTGAGCCCCGCGGCGAAGCCGCTTTCGATTTCGACGGGGCGGTCAACTCCACACTGGCGAATGTAGGGCGGCTTCGCCGCCCGCACGCCATCTTCGTGTCTTCGCGTCTCTGTGCGCAAGAAATTCTCGCTCGCAGCGCCTGCTGCCGCAGCGAGAAGGGGCCTCAGTTGTCCGGAACGCTGAACGTCCCGGTCACGCGGCCGCCCTGCTGGCCCGGGGCGCGCCCGCCGTCGACGCTCGAGACGCCGGTGTCGAGGTCGATCGTCAGGCGGCCGCCGTTGAGCGTGTCGCCGCCCCGGCGCAGCGCGACCCCGCCGGTCATCACGATCACCCGGCGATTGAGGTCGTAGGTCGCCGCCGCGCCGCGCGCGGATTCGTTGCCGCGGCTGACGGTCACGCCGCCGGTCGCATCGATCCGCTGGATCCGCAGCGTGCCGGCGTCGGTGTAGGATACCGTCGTGCGCGCGGCGGTCAGCCGGAGGTCGCCCTGGCTGATGACCACGTCGCCCGACAGGACGACGCGGTTCTGCCGGTCCTGCAGCTCGATCCGGTCGGCCGCGTAGTCGACCGGCTGGTTCGAGTTGAAGCCGGCGAAGGCCTGTCCCCAGGCGGTCGAGCCCGAGCCGAGCAGCGCGACGAGCCCCGCCGCGGCGAAGGCGGCGGCGAACGAACGCAGGGCGACACGGACAAGCGGAGGGCGCGGCATCGCGGCGTTCCTTAGGCGCGCTTCGGGGCGGAGGGAAGCCTCGCTCATGGCATCCTCAACTGGCCGGGCACCATCCGCAGCCGGGCGTTGCCCTGGAGCGTGAGCGTGCGTTCGGACAGATCGGCTGCGAGCGTGTCGGCCGAGAACGTGCCCGCGGGGATCGTCCCGGAGACGCCCGCCTCTCCGCGCAGGCTGCGTTCGGGCAGGTCGATCGACACGCCGCGCGCCGACAGCCGATAGCCGTCGGCGGTGACGAAACGGACTTCGCCGTCGATCGCCAGCTCCTGCTCGGTGATGTTGTACCGGCCGGCCGGAGCGCTCAGCACCGCCGGTCCCTCGTCGAACAGGATCCGCGCGGTCAGCTCGTCGAGCCGGACGACCGGCACCGAGGCACTCGGCTGGACCGCGTTTCCGGCGACGACCGAGAACGGGCGGCCGCGGACGTCCTCGCCGCGGTACATCGCGTTGTCGACCCGCAGGCGGTTCTGCGCCACGTCGACCTTGTTGCGGTCGAGGATGAAGCTGACTTCGCCGCGCGGGCTGAGCGGTGCGATCAGCATCGTCGCGAAGACCGCGCCGACCAACGCCGGCAGCGCCACCGCGAGCACGCGGATCGCCCGGTCGAGTGGGCTGCCCGGAGCGGCGAAGGCCCGGCGGCGGTCGCGGATCTGGTCGGCCTGCTGGCTCATCGCGCGCTCACGACCCGTCAGTCGTGCGTGAAAATGTCCTTGTCGGCCCAGCCGTCGAGGTCGAGGCGGACGCGCGTCGGCAGGAACTCGAAGCAGGCACGGGCGATCTCGAGCCGGCCCTCACGGACGAGGCGCTGCTCGAAGATCTCGGCCATCCGATGGAGGAAGCGCACGTCCGACGCCGCGTACTCGCGCTGCGCCTCGCTCAGCTCGGGCGCGCCCCAGTCGCTCGACTGCTGCTGCTTGGAGATCTCCTCGCCGAGCAGCTCGCGGACGATGTCCTTGAGCCCGTGGCGGTCGGTGTAGGTGCGGGAGAGCTTGCTGGCGATCTTGGTGCAGAACACCGGCGTCGCCATGACCCCGAGGTAGTGCTGGATCGCCGCGAGGTCGAAGCGGGCGAAGTGGAACAGCTTGGTCCGCGCCGGATCGGCCAGCACGGCCTTGAGGTTCGGCGCATCGTAGGTGCTGCCGACGCCGAAGCGGACGAGGTGCTCGTCGCCGCGCCCGTCGCTGATCTGGACGACGCACAGGCGGTCGCGCGTGGTGACGAGCCCCATGGTCTCGGTGTCGACGGCTACGGGGCCCGGGGCGAGCACGCCTGCGGGCAGGTCTTCTTCGTGGTAGTGGACGGCCATCGGCCGCACTTAGGCGCTGCGTCGGCACCGGGCAATGGCTCACGGGGCGATTGGGGATAGCGGGCGGCGAACGGTTGGCCCGCCCCCGCCCGCCGTCCTAACGGTTGCGCCCATGAGCGAGGATGTCCCCGCAAGCTGGCAACCCGTGCTCGCCCCGGTGCTGGCGACGCCCGAGAGTCGCCGTCTCGGCGGGTGGCTGCGCCGCCAGGAAGAGGTCAGCGGCAAGACGATCTATCCGCCGCGCGGGCAGCGGCTGCGGGCGTTCGCGCTGACGCCGCTCGACGAGGTCCGGGTGGTGATCCTCGGGCAGGACCCGTACCACGGGCCGGGACAGGCGCACGGGCTGTGCTTCTCGGTCCCCGACGGGGTCCGGGTGCCGCCGTCGCTGGTCAACATCTACAAGGAGCTCGAGAGCGATCTCGGGATCGCGCGCCCGACGAGCGGCAACCTCGAGCGCTGGGCGCGGCAGGGCGTGCTGTTGCTCAACAACTCGCTGACCGTCGAGGCCGGCCGCGCCGGGAGCCATGCCGGCAAGGGATGGGATGCGATCACCGACGCCGCGGTCGCCGCCGTCGCCCGCCGGACCGAACCGAGCGTGTTCATCCTCTGGGGCAGCCATGCCCGCAACAAGGCCGCACGGGTGCCCGAGCTCGGGGGAGGGAGCCCGCACCTCGTGCTGACCTCGCCGCACCCGAGCCCGCTGTCGGCGCACTCCGGGTTCTTCGGCTCGCGGCCGTTCAGCAAGGCCAACGCGTTCCTCGCCGAACACGGGCGCGGGACGATCGACTGGTAGCGGTCGGGCCGCAGACTCGCGTCCGCTCGTGCTCGCCGATCGAGCGGCGCAGGTCCCAGGCGATTGCCGCGCACATAAGGAAAGGCGGGCCCCGCGGGGCCCGCCTCGCCTGGTGGTTTCGGAGCCGGCTCAGCTGCCGCCGCGCTGCACCCTCTGTTCCTCGGGGGCGATCGTGATGCGCATGGTCTCGCCCGAGTTGCCCGGGAAGCCGACGAACATCGCGTCGATCAGGTTGGGCACGAGGTAGGGAAGCCGGTTGGACGTCGAGACCGCCTGGGCCTGGCCTTCGAACAGCCGCTCGCCGTCGGATGCGCGCTCGATCTTCAGCGAGATCCCGCTCGTATAGACGGTGTAGCTGCGCACCTCGGTGCCTCGGCCGAAGGCGCCGTAGTCCCAGCCCCAGGCCCAGGGTCCGAACGGCCGGCGGTAGTAGCCGCGCCAGTACGGACGATAGCCGTACCACGGACCCCACCACGGGTCGTAGAATCCGGTAGAGCGGACGCGCTCGCGGCCGTTGTCGACGCCGTAGTCGAAGCGGACGACCAGGTTGGCGACCGCCGGATCGTTGACCGGCGTGTAGCCGAGCGAGGCCAGGTGGTCGGCGACCAGTTGCGCGTAGTTGCGGAACTCGATGCCTCCCTGCAGCTCGGGGTCCTCGGCGACGACCGTGAAGGTCTGGCCGGCCGGCGGCGGCAATTGCGACTGGAAGCGCGAGACGTCGGCGCGGAAAGGCGACGCGCAGGCCGCCAGGGCCGCGAGCGCCAGCGGCACCAGCGCCATCCTGAGGCTGCGCCCGATTGTGTTCATCATGGAACCAGACTCCGAAGAACGGTGTGCAACCCGAACGCGCGAGGCGCGCGCGCGAGGCCGCCATTCGATAAAACGTGCCATAAGCCTGCCGAACTGAATAGCGGTTGAACGCAAGCCTCAGAAAAAGCGTGGTTTTTCAATGAAACGCAGTCAGCGTTTGAGGCGATAGCTGACGAACGCGATGCGAGTCCCGTCGGGTGACCAGCTCGGCACGTTGATCGTGCCCTGGCCGCCGAACAGCCGGGCCAGGACCTGCGGCGGGGCGGCGCCGTCGGCGGGCATGATCCTGAGCTGGACGTCCTCGCGGTTGGGCGGGTGGTCCTCGAGCGCGATGTCGTCGCCGAACGAGACGTAGACGATCCATCGCCCGTCCGGCGCGAGGTGCGGGAACCAGTCGCGCCGCGCCGGGTCGTGGGTCAGCTGCACGGGATTGCTGCCGTCGGCATCGGCGCGCCACAGCGCCATCGCCCCCGAGCGGGTCGAGTTGAAGTACAGATGGCGGCCGTCGGGCGCGTACTCGGGGCCGTCGTCGACCCCGGGCCCGACCACCAGCGGTCGCCGCTCGCCCGAGGCGACGTCGGCGGCCCAGATGTCGTAGCTGCCGTCGTCGAGCCCGACGCGAACGTAAGCCAGCGTGCGCCCGTCGGGCGACCAGCCGTGCCAGTAGGAGCGCGCCTCCGGATCGTCGACCACCGTGCGAACCGGCATCGAGCCGTCGAGCGCGACGATGTGGATGCGGCTCAGGTTGTCGGCCTCGATCTGGTCGGAGATGATCAGCTGCGTGCCGTCGGGCGAGAGGCCGTGATCGTTGTTGTTGTCGACGAAGCGGCCGGTGTCGATCGGCTCGGGCTCGCCGCCCTCTACCGCGATGCGCCAGATGCGCCCGGCGCTGTTGTAGATCAGGCTGGCGCCGTCGCGGCTCCAGTTGGGCGCCTCGATCTTGCCGTCGAAGTGGCGCACGACGCGGCGGTTGCCGCTGTCGATCTCGAGCACCTCGAGCGTCGCCTCGACCTGCGCCGCGTAGCCGGTGTCGGGGACGTAGGCGAGTTGCGGCACGGTCAGCTCGACGTTGGAGAAAGTCGCAGTCTCGGTTCGCGAATTGTCGTGCGCCGAAAGCGCGAGGCCGACGAGGTAGGGCGCCTGGAACGCGATGCGGAAGCTGCCGCCGGCGTGGCGCAGCACGCCGTCCTCGCCGGCGACCGAGAAGTAGACGAAGTCTCCCTCGCGCTCGAGCCGCACGCGGCGCGCGTGGGTCGCCGCCGAGACGATCTGGCGCGTCGGGCCGTCCTGCACCTCGCGGTACTGCAGCGCGACGAGCCCGTCGCCGTGGACCATCACGTCGGCATAGGGCGAGCCCGGGGTCAGGTTCTGGCGGATCATCAGCCCGGCCTTGCGGTGCGGATCGCCGCCCTCGCCCTCGAAGGCGATGTCGGCGGCGATATGCAGGTCGCCCGAGCGCTGGGTCCAGAGGTAATGGAACGCGTCCTCGCTGCCCCAGATGTTGGCCCCGCTCGCGGTCAGGCGGTAGGTGCCGCCGGCGATCTCGGCGCTTCCGGCGGTCGAGACTTCGCCGATGTCGGCATGCTCGGCGAACGCGCCGACCGGCTCGGCGCTCGCCGGCGTGGCGCACAGTGTCACGAAAGCCGCCAGAGCGATGGCTGCGCGCATGTCACCTCTCCCCCTTATGGCGGGGTGATAGCGCTAACAGGGTAACGGGGCGAGTCCTGCGAGATCCTCCCCGAGCCTGGCTCGGGGAGGCTCGGGCTCCTTATCCCCTCAGCAAACCGAGAGCCCGGTAGGTCGCCTCGAGCGTCGGCCCGGCCATTTCGCGGGCGCGGGCCGCGCCGCGGGCGAGGATCGCGTCGAGCGCCTCGCGGTCGGCGAGCAGGCCGGTGAAGCGCTCGGTGATCGGCCGCAACGTCTCGACCAGCAGTTCGCCGAGCGCCGGCTTGAAGGCGCCGAAGCCCTGCCCGCCGTACTCGCCGAGCACCTCGGCGACCGACTTGTCGGCCAGCGCCGCGTAGATCGTCACCAGGTTGAGAGCCTCGGGACGGCCCTCGAGCCCGGCTTCCTCGCTCGGCAGCGGCTCGGGGTCGGTCTTGGCCTTCTTGATCTTCTTCATCACTTCGTCGGGGCCGTCGGCGAGGTTGACCCGGCTCATCTCGGACGGGTCCGACTTGCTCATCTTGGCGGTGCCGTCGCGCAGGCTCATGATCCGCGCCGCGCCCGGCGGGATGATCGGCTCGGGCAGCGTGAACAGCGGCGCGTCCTCGGGGCAGAAGTCGTTGTTGAACTTCTGCGCGATGTCGCGCGCGAGCTCGAGGTGCTGCTTCTGGTCCTCGCCGACCGGCACGTGGGTCGCCTGGTAGAGCAGCACGTCGGCCGCCTGCAGCACCGGATAGGTGAACAGCGCGACGCTGGCGCCCTCGCGGTTCTTGCCCGACTTGTCCTTGAACTGGGTCATGCGGCCCAGCCAGCCCATCCGCGCGGTGCCGTTGAGCAGCCATTGCAGCTCGGCGTGCGCGGGGACTTGCGCCTGGTTGAACAGGATCGAGCGGCTCGGGTCGATGCCGCAGGCGACCAGCGCCGCGGCCATCTCGAGCGTCGCCGCCTTCAGCTCGGCCGGCGAGTGCGGCATCGAGATCGCGTGGAGGTCGGCGAGGAAGAACAGGCACTGGCTGCCCTCTTCCATCGCGTCCTGCATGCGGACCCAGTTGCGGATCGCGCCGAGGTAGTTGCCGAGGTGGAGGGAGCCGGTGGGCTGGATGCCGGAAACGACGCGCATGGTGATGGCCTCAATTCAAATCTGGAAACAGGAATCGTCGCCCGAAAGCCCGGGCGCGGCGGTCAGCGGATAGTGCGCGCCGGCCATCGCCAGGCCGCCCGGCCGCGCGCCGGGAGGCGCGAGCGCTTACGCAGGGGGAGAGCCATCGGCGTCATCGCGGCGCGCATATCACAAACCGCGGCGGGGGGAACCCCCGGCGGGTTCAGGCCGGGCGCCGGCGCAGCTGGCCGATCGTCTGCCGGTCGACCACGCCGAGCGCCCAGGCGGCGGCGAGGAACACCGTCCCGCCAAGCGCGACCAGGGCGCCGACAGAGACTGCGCGCTCGATCACCGAGCCGCTGTACCAGGCGGCCCCGAATGGCAGCACGTACCACAGCACGCCGCCCATCATCGCCGCCGCCAGCGTGATCCTCGCGAGCCGCGACAGCACCAGCAGCGTCAGGTGGTAGAACCCGCGCATGACCAGCACCGCGTAGAGCAGCGCGCAGTTGCACCACGCGGCGATCGCGCCGGCGTAGGCCAGTCCGGGGACGCCGTAGCGCGGCACGAGCACGAAGTTCAGCGCCACGTTGACCGCAAGCGAAGTGGCCGCGGTGTAGACCGGCGTGCGCGTGTCCTTGCGGGCGAAGAAGTTGGGCACCAGCACCTTGATCAGCACATAGGCCGGAAGCCCCGCGACCAGCGCCGAAACCACGGCCCCGGTCGCGAGACTGTCCTCGAGCGAATAGGCGCCGCCGGTGTAGAACGCGGTGGTGAACGCGCTCCCGGCGACGAACAGCGCGACCGCGGCGGGCAGCGTCAGCAACAGCGCGAGCTCGACCGCGTTGCTCTGCAGCCGGAATGCGCCGGTGGCATCGCCGCGGGCGATGAAGCGCGACAGCGAGGGCAGGATCGCGGTGCCGAGCGCGATGCCGATGATGCCCATCGGCAGCTGGTTGAGGCGGTCGGCCATCGCCAGGAAGGTGATCGACTTGTCGGGCAGCGTGGCGATGAAGAACAGGTCGACGAAGCGGCTGATCTGATAGACCCCCGCGCCGAACACCGCCGGCAGGATCAGGATGCCGAGCTCCTTCACGCCGTGCGTGATGCGCGGCCTGCCCAGGGTCATGCGAAAGCCCTGCCGGCGCGCCCAGAACCACAACCAGACGAGCTGGACCAGGCCCGATACGGTCACGGCGACAGCGAGCATCAGCCCCGTCATCCGCCGCGCTTCCTCGCTGCCGTCGAGCGTGGCGCCGGCGAGCAGCGCGATCACCAGGCAGACGTTGAGGAAGATCGGCGCCGCCGCCGCGGCAGCGAAGCGCGACAGGCTGTTGAGCACCGCAGCGAACAGCGTCGCGAGGCTCATGAAGGCGAGGTAGGGAAAGGCGATCCGCGCCATCGTCACCCCGAGGTCGAACCGCGTCGCGTCGGCGGCGAGCGCGTCGCTCGCGAACAGCATCATGATCCACGGCATGGCGATCATCGCCAGCGCCGAGAACACGATCAGCACCGGGATCAGGAACGCGAGCACTTCCTCGGCGAACCGGCGCGCGTCGCTGTGGTCTTCGTCGTCCTTCATCCGCCGGTTGAACAGCGGCACGAACGCCTGCGCGAAGGCGCCTTCGGCGAACAGCCGGCGGAAGATGTTGGGCAACTGGAACGCGAGCTGCCAAGCGTCGGCCACGCCGCCGGCTCCGAGGACGCGCGCGAGCAGGATGTCGCGCGCGAAGCCGAACACGCGGCTGAGCGCGGTCAGGCCGCCGATCGTGCCGACGTTCTTGACGAGGCTGCTCACCTCGCGCGCTTCAAGCTGGGCCGCGGATCAGGCCTCGCCCGCCGGCGCGGCGGCGTCCTCACCGGCCTGGCGTTGCTGCAGCTGCTGGAGGTAGATGCCGTTGAAGTCGATCGGATCGAGCATCAGCGGCGGGAAGCCGGCGTCGCGCACGGCATCGCCGATGATCCGCCGGGCGAACGGGAACAGCAGCCGCGGCGCCTCGGCGTAAGTGAACGCGTGCTTGTGCTCCTCGGTCATGTTGCGCATGCCGACGAGGCCGCAATAGGCGAGCTCGACGATGTAGACCGTGCCCTGGGCGGCCTTGGCGTTGACGCTGATCTTGAGCTCGATCTCGCTGACTTCCTCGTTGATCTTGCGCGCGCTGATGTTGAACTGCACGTCGAGCTGCGGCTGATCGTTCCACTGGAAGCTTTCCGGCGCCTTGGGATTCTCGACCGAGAGGTCCCTGACGTACTGCTGCAGCAGCCCGGCAATCGGCTGGTTGTCGGCCCCGTTGCCGCCCGCGGCGGGCTCGGCATCGAGGTTGGTGAGGACGTCGCCTTCTTCGGCCATTGTCGGATCTTTCGGATGAAATGCAGGTTGGCGATTGCGCCGCCCGCTAGCACCCGCATGGCGCCGCCGCAACGCCTGCGCCAAAAAGCGCCGCCCTCGGGGCCTGAAATCGCCGCACAGGCGTTGTTCATTTGTAATCGGACCCTATTTGAGGCACGATTGCATTTGAGAGCCGGCCCCCGCCATCGCCCCGGAAGCCGGCAGAAACCGGAACACAGCGCACGTGATCGTCGAAATCGTCATTCTGGCCCTGATTGCCGCCTTCCTCGGGCTCAGGCTCTATTCGGTCCTCGGCCGCCGCGCCGAGCACGAGGAAGAGCCCGTGCCGACGCGCTTCGAGCGGGGCGAGCCCGGCGCCGCGCCGCGCCCGGCGATCGCCCCGGTGATCGAGATGCCTCGCCCCAACCGCGAGCTGCCCGGCGTCGCTCCGGCGATCGAGCAGGGCCTGCGCGAGATCGGCGCGGCCGACCGGCGGTTCGACCTGCTGACGTTCCTCGAAGGCGCCAAGGCGGCCTACGCGATGATCCTCGAAGCGTTCTGGCGCGGCGACAAGGCCGAGCTGCGCGAGCTGTGCGACGACGACGTCTACCAGAGCTTTGCCGAGGCGATCGACGCGCGCGAGGCGGCGGGCGAAGTGCTCGACAACCGCCTGGTGCGGATCGAGGACACCCTGGTCCACTCGGCGCGGCTCGAAGGGCGCATCGCCCGGATCGCCGTGCGCTTCACCGCGGACATTGCCGCGGTGACGCGCGACAAGGACGGCAACGTGATCGCCGGCTCGCTCGACGACGCGGTCGAGAGCCGCGACATCTGGACCTTCTCCCGCGACGTGACCAGCTCCGCGCCCGACTGGGTGCTCGACGAGACCGACGAAGGCTGATCTCGCAGTGCCGGGGAGGTTCCGCTCCACCGGTGCCGGCGTGGTGGCCCTGGCGCTCCTCGCCAGTTGCCGCGCGATCCCTCCGGGACAGCCGCCGCAGCCCGCTCCCGCTCTCGTGCCGACGCCTGTCCCGCCGACCGCGCTGCTGGCCGGGGTACGCGCCGGCCCCCCGGTCGAATTGCTGCGCCTCGCTCCGGCCGATGCTGCGGGGGCGCTCGCCTCGTTCTCCGAAAGCTGCCCGCGGCTGCTGCGCCGGACCGATGCGAGCGGCCTGACCCGCGCCGAAGACTGGCAGTCCGCCTGCGCCGCGGCCGCATCCTGGCCGCGCGGCGACGCGGCGCGATTCTTCGCCACCCATTTCGAGGCTGCGGTAGTCGGCGAGGGCACGACCCACGTGACCGGCTACTACGAACCCGAGATCGCCGGCTCGCGTACGCGCCGGCCGGGCTACGAGGTGCCGGTCTACGCGCTACCGAACGACCTCGTGCGCGACTGGCCGGCCGACATGCCGGCGCAGGAGCGCACCGGGCGTCCGCCGCTCGGGCGCTATGACGCGCAAGGCAAGTTCGTGCCCTACTACGACCGCACCGAGATCGAGAACGGCGCGCTCGCCGGGCGCGGGCTCGAGATCGCCTGGGCGGCCGACCCGATCGAGCTGTTCTTCCTGCAGATCCAGGGCTCGGGCCGGCTGGTCACGCCGGAGGGCGAGGTGATCCGCATCGGCTATGCCGGGCAGAACGGCCGCGAGTACGTCGGCATCGGCTCGGTCATGCGCGAGCGCGGGCTGCTCGGCGACGGGCCGGGCCAGTACCCATCGTCGATGCAGGGGATCATGCGCTACCTGCGCGAGCATCCCGCGGAAGGGCGCGAGCTGATGCGGCTCAACCGCTCGTGGGTGTTCTTCCGCGAACTGACGGGCGACGGGCCGCTTGGCGCGCTCGAGGTGCCGGTGCGGCGCGAGAGCTCGGTCGCCGCCGACCCGGCCTACACCCCGCTCGGCGCGCCCGTGTGGCTGCAGACCGACCGGCCCGAGGTCAACGGACTGTGGGTCGCGCAGGACACCGGCGGCGCGATCAAGGGCCCGAACCGGTTCGATTCGTTCTGGGGCGCCGGGGCCGAGGCGCGCGAGATCGCCGGCGGCATGAGCGCGCGCGGCCAGGCGCTGCTGCTGTTGCCCAAGGGGACGGTCGCGCGGCTGAACGGCCGCAACTGACATGGCCGCGAGACCGCCGCGCGGGCTGACCGCCGAGGAAGCCGCGCTGTGGCGCCGCGTGACCGCGACCGTGACGCCGCTCGATCCTCCCCGGGCTGGGCTCGCGGAGAGGGACCAACAGAAGGCCGGTGGAGGGGTATCCCCGGCTCCGCCCACATCGCGGGGTCAGGCCAATCGGAACGCGCCCCTCCACCCCCGGCCTGCGGCCGGCAGCCCCCCTCCCCGAGCCCAGCTCGGGGAGGATCGCCTCGACTCCTCGTGGGAGCGCAAGCTCGCCCGTGCGGCGCTCGCGCCCGACTTCACGCTCGACCTGCACGGCCATACGCTCGAGCAGGCGCATGCCCGGCTCGATGCGGGGCTCATCCAGGCCAAGGCAGTAGGAGCGCGGCTGGTGCTGCTGGTGACCGGCAAGCCGCGCCCCGCTTCGTCCGCCGACCGCGGCAGCCAGCGCGGTGCGATCCGCGCCAAGGTGCTCGACTGGCTCGCCGCCGGCCCGCACGCGACCGACATCGCCGCGATAAGAAAAGCGCACCGCCGCCACGGGGGCGACGGTGCGCTCTACATCGTGCTCAGGCGCAGGCGCTGACCGCGCTCAGTGGTCGATGCCCTTGCCGGGCAGGTCGAACCGGTCGGCGTTCATCACCTTGGTCCAGGCCCTGACGAAGTCGTGCACGAACTTCTCCTGCCCGCCGTTCTCGGCATAGACCTCGCACTGTGCGCGCAACTCGGAGTTCGAGCCGAAGATCAGGTCGGCGCGGGTCGCCCGCCAGGTCTCGCCGCCGGCGGTGCGGTCGGTGGCGATGTACTCCTCGCCGTCCGAGCCCTCGACCGCCTGCCAGACGTTGGTCATGTCGAGCAGGTTGACGAAGAAGTCGTTGGTCAGCTGCCCGGGCCGCTTGGTGAAATGCCCGTGGCCGCGCTCGCCGTGGTTGGCGCCGAGCACGCGCAGCCCGCCGACCAGCACGACCATCTCGGGCACCGAGAGACCGAGCAGGCTGGCGCGGTCGAGCATCATCTCCTCGACCTTCACCGCGAGCTTCTTCTTGCCGACGTAGTTCCGGAACGCATCGGCCTCGGGCTCCATCACCGCGAAGCTGTCGGCGTCGGTCTGCTCCTGCGTCGCGTCGCCCCGCCCGCCGGTGAACGGGACGTTCGTGGCGCCCGCCTTCTCGAGCGCGACCACGCCGCCGAGCACGATCGCGTCGGCCATGCTCAGGTTGCCGCGCAGCCCGTCGAGCGTGGCGAGCACCTTCGCCAGCATCTCGGGCTCGTTGACCTCCCAGTCCTTCTGCGGCGCGAGCCGCACGCGCGCGCCGTTGGCGCCGCCGCGGTGGTCGGACTTGCGGTAGGTCGAGGCCGAGGCCCAGGCGGTCTTGACCAGCTGGCTTACCGTCAGCCCGCTGTCGGCGATCTTGGCCTTGACCTCGGCCACTTCGGCATCGCTCGGCATCCGCCCGGCCGGAACCGGGTCCTGCCAGATCAGGTCCTCGGCCGGCACTTCGGGCCCGAGGTAGCGGGCCTTGGGCCCCATGTCGCGGTGGGTCAGCTTGAACCACGCGCGCGCAAAGGCATCCTTGAACGCCTCGTGGTCGTTGCGGAACTTCTCGCTGATCACGCGGAACTCGGGATCGACCTTGAGCGCCATGTCGGCGGTCGTCATCATCGTCGGGACCTTGATGTTCGGGTCCCACGCCGCCGGGGCCATGTCCTCGGGCTTCTGGTCGATCGGCTGCCACTGCTGCGCGCCGGCCGGACTGCGGACCAGCTCGTACTTGTAGTCGAGCAGCAGGCGGAAGTAGTTCTCGCTCCACTGCGTCGGGGTGTTGACCCACGAGCCTTCGAGGCCGCTGGTCACCGTGTGCTCGCCGCAGCCGCTTTCGTTCTGGCTGACCCAGCCGAACCCTTGCGCGGTCAGGTCGCCGCCGGCGGGAGCCGGGCCGAGCTTCGACGGGTCGCCGTTGCCGTGCGCCTTGCCGAAGGTGTGGCCGCCGGCGGTGAGCGCGACGGTCTCCTCGTGATTCATCGCCATGCGCTCGAACGTCGCCTTGATGTCGCGCGCCGACTGCATCGGGTCGGGCACGCCGCCCGGCCCTTCGGGGTTGACGTAGATCAGCCCCATCTGGATCGCCGCCAGCGGGCCTTCGAGCTCGTGCATGCCGTGCTCCGGGGCGATGCGCGTCTGCACGCCCTCGTTGACCCACTTGTCCTCGGAGCCCCAGTAGATATCGCGCTCGGGCTCGAACACGTCGGCGCGGCCGCCGCCGAACCCGAAGATCGGGCCGCCCATGTCCTCGATCGCGACGTTGCCGGCGAGGATCAGCAGGTCGGCCCAGGAGAGGTTCCGGCCGTACTTCTGCTTGATCGGCCACAGCAGCCGGCGGGCCTTGTCGAGGTTGCCGTTGTCGGGCCACGAATCGAGCGGGGCGAAGCGCTGCTGGCCGCTGTTGGCGCCACCGCGGCCGTCGGCCGTGCGGTAGGTGCCCGCGGCGTGCCAGGCCATGCGGATGAAGAACGGGCCGTAATGCCCGTAGTCCGCCGGCCACCACGGCTGGCTGTCGGTCATCAGCGCTTTGAGGTCTTCCTTCACCGCCCAGTAGTCGAGCTGCTTGAAGGCCTCGGCGTAGTCGAAGTCGGCGCCGTGGGGGTTGGTCGCGCCGTTGGGATTGAGGATCTCGGTGGCGAGCATCTCCGGCCACCAGTCCTTGTTGGTACGGCCGAGCAGTGCGCGGACGCCGCCTTCGTGAGGCACGGGGCAACCTTCGATCGAGCCGGTCTTCGCGTCCATCAGGTCTCTCCTCTTGCTGGGCCGGGCTTTGCGCTCCGACTCCGTGCCAGCATTTCGTGGCGCAGGGAGAGTATCAGGCGGCGGGAGGAGGCCTAAACGAGATAGTCCGATAAGGTTGAACGACTAAATCAATCAGCCGAGTTCAAGCGACTCAGTCGATCAATGCCGCTCACGCCGCCTCGGCGACGTCTTCGGCCGGTGCGTTGCGGATGATGTAATCGAACGCGCTCAGCGCGGCCTTCGAACCCTCGCCCATGGCGATGACGATCTGCTTGTAGGGCACGGTCGTGCAGTCGCCGGCGGCGAACACGCCGGGCAGGCTGGTCGCCGCCTTGTGATCGATCGCGATCTCGCCGTACTTCGACAGTTCGATGCCCGAATCCTTGAGCCACTCGGTGTTGGGCACGAGTCCGATCTGCACGAAGACTCCCTCGAGCTCGACCTGGTGCTCCTGGCCCGAAACGCGGTTCTTGTAGACGAGGCCGTTGACCCGCTCGCCGTCGCCGGTGATCTCGGTGGTCCGGGCGGACAGGCGGATGTCGACGTTCTTCAGGCTGCGCAGCTTGTCCTGCAGCACCTGGTCGGCGCGCAGCTGCGCGTCGAACTCGATCAGCGTGACGTGCGCGACGATGTTGGCGAGGTCGATCGCCGCCTCGACGCCCGAGTTGCCGCCGCCGATCACCGCCACGCGCTTGCCCTTGTACAGCGGGCCGTCGCAGTGCGGGCAATAGGCGACCCCGCGATTGCGGTACTCGAACTCGCCCGGCACCCCGAGATTGCGCCAGCGCGCGCCGGTCGCCAGCACGACCGCGCGGGCAGACAGCGAAGCGCCGTTCTTGAGCACGACCTCGTGCCAGCCCCCCGCCTTCTTCGCCGGGACCAGGCGCTCGGCCTCGGCCAGCGTCATCAGGTCGATGCCGTTCTCGCGCACGTGCTCCTCGAGCTGCCGCGCGAGCCGCGGCCCCTCGGTGTAGGGCACCGAGATGAAGTTCTCGATCCCGAGCGTGTCGAGCACTTGCCCGCCGAAGCGCTCGGCGGCGATGCCGGTGCGGAAACCCTTGCGCGCGGCGTAAATGCCGGCCGCGGCGCCGGCCGGGCCGCCACCGATCACCAGCACGTCGAACGGCTCCTTCTCGCCCAGCCGCGCGGCGGCGCGCGCGGCGGCGTTGCCGTCGAGCTTCGCGAGCAGTTCCTCGACGGTCATCTTGCCGCTGGCGAACATCTCGCCGTTGAGGAAGGTCGCCGGCACGGCCATCACGCCGCGGGCGTCGACTTCCTCCTGGAACGCGCCGCCTTCGATCAGCGTCGCGGTGATCCGAGGATTGTAGAGCGCCATCAGCGTCAGCGCCTGCACCACGTCGGGGCAGTTGTGGCACGACAGCGAGAAGTACATCTCGAAATTGAAGTCGCCCTCGAGGCTCTCGATCTGCTGCAGGACGTCGTCGGACACCTTGGGCGGATGGCCGCCGGCCCACAGCAGCGCCAGCACGAGGCTGGTGAACTCGTGGCCCATCGGCAGCCCGGCGAAGCGGACCCATTTGGCCGAGTCCGAGGCGCGGCGGATGACGAAGCTCGGACGGCGCTCGTTGTCGCCGTCGAAGCTTGCGGTCACCTTGTCGCTGAGCGCCGCGATCTCCTCGAGCAGTTCGCGCGTCTGCGCCGATTTCGCGTCGTCGCCGAGGGACGCGACGAGCTCGACCGGCTCGCGCAGCATGGCGAGGTACTGCTTCAGCTGTTCGGTCATCGTCGCGTCGAGCATTTCTGTTTCCTCAGGTCCTCACCGTTGCGGGGTGGGCGGGGTCTCTCGGGGGGAGGGACAGTCCCCGGGGAGAAGGGACTGTCCCGTTGGGGACTGTCCCTCCCAGGGAGCGGTCCCCGCGGAAAGCAGCTTCCCGATCCTCCCGAGCGAGCTCGGGGGGATCGAAGCAAAGCGGTGACCCGGGGCGGGGGTTTGGGGGAGGAGTGCCCCGGGCCACCTTGCGACCCGCTGTTACGGGTGCATTCCGTTGAGCCGTGCGGGCTCAGATCTTGCCGACGAGGTCGAGCGAGGGGGCGAGCGTCTCGGCGCCTTCCTCCCACGCCGCCGGGCAGACTTCCCCCGGGTGGTTGCGCACGTACTGCGCGGCGCGGATCTTGCGCACCAGCTCGTTGGCGTTGCGGCCGACGCCCTCGCAGGTGATCTCCATGATCTGGATCACGCCGTCGGGGTCGATCACGAAGGTCGCGCGGTCGGCCAGGCCCGACTCCTCGCGCAGCACGCCGAAGTTCTTCGCCAGCGTGTGCAGCTGGTCGCCGAGGAAGGCGTACTGCAGCTTGCCGATCTTCTCCGAGGTGTCGTGCCAGGCCTTGTGGCTGAAGTGCGTGTCGGTCGACACCGCGTAGACCTCGACGCCGAGCTTCTGCAGCATCTCGTAGTGCTCGCCGAGATCCTCGAGCTCGGTCGGGCAGACGAAGGTGAAGTCCGCCGGATAGAAGAAGAACACCGCCCACTTGCCGGTGATGTCCTTCTCGGTGACCTCGAAGAAGTCCTTGCCCGCCTGGAATGCGGTCGCCTTGAACGGCTGGATGGTGCTGCCGATGATACCCATGTCTGGTCTTGCCTCCGGTGTTGCGTGGCTCGGTTGAGCCGTGAAATCCGAGCCGGAGATAGGCATTGACGCTGCGCAAAAAAGCGATTTGTTGCGATTGCGAAGATCGGAATAATCGATCATCGAGCGGACACTTTCGAAAAGTGCAACAGGTGTTGCGTTTTTCTCATCGGTAACGACGAAGGTCCGTCCGTCAGCCGTCTTCGGCGGCTGTGGCGGCGAAGCTGATGGGGCGGGGGACCGCCGGCGAAGCGGGTGATGGAGCGGCCCGGCGCACCCGCTCAAAGCCTTTGCATCGCCCGGCCGACCGCCGCACAGTCGCACTTGCAAGCGGGGGAGCACATCGTGGCGAGCAAGGCATCCAGCGCCGAAGCGGTCGACCCGAATGGCATCCTCACCCACCTGATCACCTGGTCTGTCGCCGGCGTCGCTGCCTTCTTCTGGTTCTACCTCGGCCCCGACGATCCGATCGTCGCTATCGTCGTCGGCGGATGGACGCTCAATCTCGGCCTGATGGTCGTCCCGCTGGCGCTGCGCCTGCCGCCCCGCTGGTTCCGCGTCCCCGCCGGCGAGCGCGCGCTCCACCGTGTGCTCGGAGTCCCTGTGTTCGGCCGGCTGCTCGACGTTTCGGGATGGAACCGCCGCGTCGCCGTCCCGTCGCGCAATTGCCCGGTCAACCGCGCGAACCTCCCGCGGCTGCACCTGACGATGCGCGCCGCCGCCGGAGCCCACGCGATCGCCTTCGTTCCCCATCTCGGGCTTGCCGCGCTTGCGCTCGCGACCGGGCACCCGGCCGGAGCGCTGTGGATCCTGCTGATCGGCATCCCGCTGCACGTCTATCCGGTGCTGCTGCAGCGCTCGATGCTGCTGCGCCTGCAACCGCTGCTCGACGCGTCGGCAGCCGCGCCCGCGCCTCCGGCCTGACCGCCCTTCCGAACAGGCTTGCCGTCGGTGAAGCCCGGCGTCATCGTGCGACGCCTTGGGGGAGGGCCATGACCGCATCCGTCGCCGCCGCGACTTCGACACCCGTTCGCAGCTTCAGGCCGTCGTTCTTCTTCTGGATGACGCTGGCGATGTGCCTGTTCGTGTTCGCGGGCTTCGGGATCCACTCGTTCCTTCCGGCCCTCCGGGGCGATTTCCCGCCGGCGCCGCCGATCGTGCACCTGCATGGGGCGGTGTTCGTCGCCTGGATGCTCCTGCTGCTGCTCCAGTCGGCGCTGGTGTGTTCAGGCAACGTCAGGCTGCACCGCGCGCTCGGCACCTGGGGCATCGCGCAGGGCACCGCGACCATCCTCCTCGGCCTCATGATGCAGCTGGTCGCCTCGGGCGCAGGCCATGCCGCCGGGAGGCCGGCCGGGACCGACGGGCTCTACCTCGGCCTGCTCGCCTTCCTCGGTTTTGCCGTGATGTTCGCGCTGGCGATCCGCAACCGGACGCGGCCGGACATCCACCGCCGGATGATCCTGTTCGCCATGCTGCCGGTGATCCCGCCCGGCGTGAACCGCTTCTGGGCCAATGCGCTCGGGCTCGACGATCCGGTGCCGACGTTCTGGCTCTACCTCACGCTATGGTCGATGGC
>JBIQKN010000009.1:0-23063 GCA_044506565.1 Sphingomonadales bacterium
ATATTGGGCAGCTCGAGCGTGGCGCGGACCGGTAGGTGGTCGGAGGCGGCCGCCGCCAGCGCGCTGTGGTGCACGGCGGCTTCGGAGCAGGTCCACTCGGGCGAGTGGACGATGCGGTCGAGCGGGGCCAGCGGGCGGCGGCTCGGGAAGCTGTTGCCGATCGGCGGAACGTGCCAGCCCTCGGCGAATTCGCGGAAGGCGCCCGTCGCGCGGCCCCACTGGTTGAAGTCGCCCATCAGCACGGTCGGGCAGGCCTGCTCACAACCGTCGCAGTGCTTGAGGATCGCCCGGATCTGCTCGCGCCGCCGCAGTCCCGAAAGGTCGAGGTGCATGCCGAGCACGCGCGCGCGCCGCCCGTCGAGCACAAGGTCCGCGCGCACCGCGCCGCGCGGCTCGAGCGTCGGCAGGGTCAGCGGCTCGGCGTGCTCGATCTCGATGTCCCGCCGCACGAGCAGCGCGTTGCCGTGCCAGCCGAGGCTGCGTGCGCGCTTGGCGACCGGCGCGGCGCGCCAGGGGGTATCGTCGAGCATCGCCTTGGGGAGCACGCTCTCACGCTCGCCGAAGCGGTAGTCGCACTCCTGCAGGGCGATGACGTCGGCCTGGAGCTCGCGCAAAACAGTGACGATCCGGTCGGCGTCGCGACGCCCGTCGACGCCCACCGCCTTGTGGATGTTGTAGCTGGCGAAAGTCAGTCGCACGCGGGCTTCTAGCGCTAGTCGAGCAGGACCCCGGGATCGCCGGCGATGTAGCGATCCGTGGTGCGGGCGGGCAGGCCGTCGATGCTGGTGCGGCGCGCGCGATGCTTGCCGGCCCAGATCTCGGGATCGGCCTGCGCGTGGTGCTTGAGCAGGGACTTGCGCTCCTTCTCGAAGGCCATGAACGGCACGCCCCAGCCGCAGCTGGTCTGCACGCTCTCGACCGCGATATCGAAGATCTGGCGGGTGCCGGGCAGCAGCGTGAAGTGGCTCGAAAGCTCCTCCCAGCCGCGATCCCATGGCACGACCGGCTCGCCGCGGCCATAGAGCCGAAGGATCCGCGCCGGCTGCCGGAAATTGCAGAACATCAGCGTGATCCGCCCGTCGGCGAGCAGGTGAGCATTGGTCTCGTTCCCCGAACCGCCGAGGTCGAGCCAGGCGACGCGCGTCGGCGAGAGCACGCGGAAGCAGTCGTAGCCCTTGGGGCTCAGGTTGATTCGCGCGCCCGGGGCAGCGGTGGCGACGAAGAACACCGGTTGCGCGGCGATCATCGCCACGTGCTCGTCGGTCAGCGCGTCGAAGAATTCGGCCATGGCGCCGACTTACGCGGACCGATGCCGCGCGTCACCCCGCCATCGCGTCCGCGCCGGCGACGTGTTAGGCCGCCGTGCGAACAAGAGGGGGATTACATCGATGCGCGGATCGCCGATCGTCGTCCAGGCACTCCAGCGGGCCCGCCGCAGGCAACGACAGGCCGCCGGCCGGCCGGCACCCCTGCCCGGCCATTCGGGTATCGGCCGCCGCGCGCTGCTCAAGGCGATGGGCGCCGCCGCCGGACTGGCCGCGCTGCCGCTGGCGTCGTGCGGAGGCGGCAGCCGCAAGGAAGTCGCGATCATCGGCGGCGGCATCGCCGGCCTGGTCGCGCTGCGGACGCTGGCGAGCGCCGGTGTCTCGACCCGGCTCTACGAAGCGCGCCGCCGGCTCGGCGGGCGCATCTTCACCCGGACCGACTTCCCCATCGCGGGCAGTTGGGTCGAGATGGGCGGGCAGCTGGTCAACAGCGACCATGCCGACATGCTCGCGCTGGCGCGGGCGTTCGACCTCAACCTGATCGACGGCGAGACGCTCGGCGGCGCCAACCAGGCAGTGCGCGATCGCCGGCTGATTGCCGAGGCCGAGCTCGCCGAGGCGCTCGCGCCGATCGCGGCGCAGATTGCGGAAGACAGCGAGCGGCTCGACGCCGAGTGGGACGCAGTCGCGCCCGAGCTCGACGCGCTGTCGGTGGCAGCCTACCTCGATCGCCACGGCAACCGCATCGGCAGCCCGGCGGCGCGCCGGCTGCTCGAGCAGTCGATCCGCACCGAATACGGGGCCGAGCCCGAGGCGTCGAGCGCACTGCAGCTGATCTTCAACCTGCCGACGGTCGACGGCGAGGCTTATGAAGTGCTCGGCACGAGCGACGAGCGCTACGTCGTCGAGGGAGGCTCGCAACGGGTGACCGCTGCGCTCGTCAATGCGCACGGCGGCCGGATCCGCCCCGGCCAGCGACTGGCCGGCCTCGCTCCGGCCGAGGGCGACCGGGTCACGCTGCGCTTCGCCAGCGGCAATGAAACGACGGTCGACCGGGTCATCCTTGCGCTGCCGGCCAGCCTGCTCGGCGAGATCGATCACGGCGGCCTGTTCTCGGCCGACTGGCAGGCCTTCGCGCGCGAGGTGCGGCTGGGGTCGAACGAGAAGCTCAACGCGGTCTATCGCCGCAAGCCGTGGACCGCTACTCCGATGGGCATCGACGGAGCCACCTGGGACCTCAGTGACAACGCGGCCTTCTCCGAAGTCTGGGAATGCACCGGCGGGCAACAGGCGCCGCAGGGCGTGCTCAGTTGGTACTTCGGCGGCGCGCAGACCGAGGGCCTTGCCGGCGACAGCCTGCGCGCGCGGGTCGAAGCCGCGGTCGGTTCGGCGATGGGCGACCTCGCCGGCGCCGCGCACCGCTATTCGGCGCGTACCGGCTGGGGCACCGATCCGTATTCGCGCGGGGCCTACGTCAACTTCGCGCCGGGCCAGCTGACCCGCTTCGGTCACCTGCTGTGGGTCGAGGACGACGACGGGACGGCGAGCCAGACGGCGCAGTCGGGGCCGGTCTATTTCGCCGGCGAGCACCTGTCGGACGCCTTTCCCGGCTACATGAACGGTGCCGCCCAGACCGGGCGCCTCGCCGCGCAGGCGATTCTCGCGGAGGGCTGATCAGCGCTCCTTGGTGGCGCTGAACACGAGCTCCGGGTTCTTTTCCTGCTGATAGCCGACGTCCCACGGCGATTTGGCGAGGAATACCGGGTCGCCGTCGCGATCTTTCGCGAGGTGGGCACGGTTGAACTCGGCAAAGTCGTCGATCGCCGCCGACGGGCCCTTGAGCCATCGCGCGGTCGCGAACGGCGCGGCCTCGAGCGCCGCCTCGACCTTGTATTCGGCCTCGAGCCGCGAGACGAGCACGTCGAGCTGGAGCTGGCCGACCACACCGACAATCCACTGACCGCCGATCTCGGGGTAGAACACCTGGATGACCCCTTCCTCGCTGAGGTCGTCGAGCGCCTTCCTCAGCTGCTTGGTCTTGGTCGGATCCCTGAGCTGGACGCGGCGCAGGATCTCGGGAGCGAAGTTGGGCAGGCCGGTGAAGCGGAGCTGGTTCTTTTCGCTCAGCGTATCGCCGACGCGCAACGTGCCGTGGTTGGGAATGCCGATGATGTCGCCGGCCTCGGCGGTGTCGGCGAGCTCGCGGTCCTGCGCGAAGAACAGGATCGGCGAGTGCACCGCGATCGGTTTGCCGAGTCCGGACGGCGTCAGCTTCATCCCGCGCCTGAAAGTCCCCGAGACCATCCGCATGAACGCGATCCGGTCGCGGTGCTGCGGGTCCATGTTGGCCTGGACCTTGAACACGAAGCCGGTGACCTCGTCGCGGCTCGGCTCGACCGGACCGGCGTCGCTCGGCTGCGGCCGCGGCGGCGGGGCGATGCGGGCGATCGCCTCGATCAGCTCGGCGACGCCGAAGTTCTTGAGCGCCGAACCGAAGTAGACCGGGGTCAGGTCGCCGTGGCGATAGGCCTCGAGGTCGAACTCCGGGTAACCGATCTGCGCCAGCTCGACTTCCTCGGCCACCTCCCCCGGCAGCGTCGCGCCGGCCTCGCGAGTGCCGAGAAATTCCTTGCTCGGGCCCTCGGGCCGGCTGACGTCGCCGGTGACGAAATCGAGCACGCCTTCGAATGTGCCCCCCATCCCGACCGGCCAGGCCTGCGGGCTGACGTCGAGCGCGAGGGTCTCGGCGACCTCGTCGAGCAGCGCGAACGGCGACTTGCCCTCGCGGTCGACCTTGTTGACGAACGTGATGATCGGCACCGAGCGCAGCCGGCAGACCTCGAACAGCTTGCGCGTCTGCGGCTCGATGCCCTTGGCCGCGTCGATCACCATGACCGCCGAATCGACCGCCGTCAGCGTGCGGTAGGTATCTTCGGAGAAGTCCTCGTGTCCCGGCGTGTCGAGCAGGTTGAAGGTGATCCCGTTTCGCTCGAAGGTCATCACCGAGCTGGTCACCGAAATCCCGCGCTGCTGCTCGATCTTCATCCAGTCCGAGCGTGCCCGCCGCGCCGCGCCGCGGGCCTTGACCTCGCCGGCGAGATGGATCGCGCCGCCCTGCAGCAGCAGTTTTTCGGTGAGCGTGGTCTTGCCCGCGTCCGGGTGCGAGATGATCGCGAAAGTGCGCCGGTTGCTCGCGGTGTTCGGGGAGTTCGCCATGGCGCGCGCGGTTAGCGGCGCGGGGAGCGCGCGTCCATGCGCTTTACATGAGACACGAATCTATTTATGAGACTCTAATCTCATGAATGAAGGAAGGCAGGTTCCATGCTCACCCCTGCGATGATGGATGCGAAGCTCGACGAACATTTCGGCTTCGAAATGAGGGACGACGTCGAAGGCGTGCTGGCGACGCTGGCCGACGACGTCGAGCACGACATCGTCGGCTGGCCGCTCGGCCCAAGCCGCGGCCGCGAGCCAACGCGTGCGTTCTACGAGGCGCTGTTCGCCGATCTCGCCGACGGCCGGGTACGCAGCGTGCGCCGACTCTACGGCGACAGGTTCATGGTCGACGAATCGATCTGGAGCGGCACCGCCGTCGGCCGGCCGTTCGGTTTCGAGGGTCGCGGTCGCCCGCTCGAGTTCCGCCTGCTGCACGTGCTCGAGTTCGCCGACGACGGCCGAATCTCCCGCGAGAACGTGTGGATCGACAGCGCCGCGATTGCGCAGCAGCTCGGATGAGAGCCAATCAGAAAGCCCGCACGCGCCAGGCGATCGTCCGCGCCGCTGGCGCGTTGCTGGCACGCGGGCTCAAGCCGAGCCTCGACGAGATCGCCGCCGAGGCCAAGGTCTCGCGCGCGACCGCCTATCGCTACTTCCCCGGGCTCGATGCGCTGCTCAGCGAAGCGGCGGTCGACGGGCTGATCCCGGAACCCGGCGACTTGCTCGGCGCCGGCGCGCCGGACGATCCGTTCGAGCGGCTGGCGCTGGTCGACGACACCTTCGACCGCGCCTGCCGCGAGCGCGAGGCCGCTCTGAGGCTGATGCTCGCGCGGACGCTCGAACGCTCGGTCGGGCGCGCAGCCGACGACTCGCCGCTCAGGCAGAACCGCCGTGGGCCGCTGATAGAGCAGGCGCTGGCCCCGCTCGCCCCGCGGCTCGGCAAGGCGCGGGTCGAACGACTGGTGCAGGCGCTGACGATGGTCGTCGGCACGGAAGGCTTCATCGCTCTGACGGACGTCGCCGGCCTCGATCACGAGCAGGCGCGCGAAGTTCGCCGCTGGACGATCGACGCGCTGGTCGCCGCCGCCCTGCGCGAGGCTTACTCCCCGCGCTGACCGTCCTCGCCGACCGCCGCCGCGAGCAGCGCCGCAGCGCGCCAGTCGGGATCGCGGAACGCCCGCGCCTGCCAGCCGGGCAACAGGCGGTCGACGACCAGCATCAGCGCGAGCCCCTCATCCTGGCTCCACCAGCGCCCGCCGCGGCGCACCGCCGGCAGCGCCACCTCGGGCGGCTGGGCCGGCCCCTCGGCCGAGACGAAATAGCGATAGATCAGCCACTGCCCCATGCCTTCCATCGTGAGGAATACGTCGTCGAGGTCGGTGAAACCGGCCTTGTCGCCGGTGAACCAGCGCGCGCGCCGCTCCCGCATCAGCCGGAGCGCCTGGGCGGCCAGACGGCGCGCCTCATCGTCGCTCTCGGCCGCAGCGGCCGCGAAAAGCGCGTCGCGCTCGGCAGTGTAGGCAGCCACGTAGTCAGGGTCGCTTTCGAACCGGTGCTGTACGATGTCGTCGGTCAGCTCCTCGTCGGACACCCCCGCGCGCTCTGCAATATTGCCGAGGGTCTCGGTCGCGAGGTCGGTCTGCCGGATATGCATCATCTCGTGCAGCAGCACGCCGGTCATCAGCGTTTCGAGCCCGACCGGACTGCCGACGCCCGCCTCGCGCCAGACCGACGGCAGGCTCATCGCGAAGTAACCGCCCTCGCCGCTGGCGAAGGAGATCGGCCCGAGCGGCGCCTCGCCGCCGTCGGGAAAGCGAGGCTGGCCTTCGTGCGGGAGTCCGGAGGCCGCCGCAACCGCGCCCTCGGGCAGCCGGTAGGTGCAGGCCCCGTCGATCGCAAAAAC
This sequence comes from Sphingomonadales bacterium, assembly GCA_044506565.1. Lineage (GTDB taxonomy): Bacteria > Pseudomonadota > Alphaproteobacteria > Sphingomonadales > Sphingomonadaceae > Croceibacterium_A. The sequence goes on from JBIQKN010000009.1 coordinate 6,385, forward strand.
GGTCGGCAGCGGGCGCGGCTCGAGCCGCAGGTATTCGCGCTCGACGCGCTGCCAGGTGTCGAGCGCCTCGGCGAGCCATTCCCGGTCCGCCGCTTCCATCGCGCAACGTTCCGCCTGGGCCGATGCGCCGCTGGCCAGCAATGCCGCCAGCAGCACGAGCATCGTCCTAGGCACGTAAGGACGCCCCCAGCTTGCTCGCCGCGCCGACGATCTTCTCGCCGATCGCCTTCAGGTCCTCGTCGGTATAGCTCTTGTCGGTCGGCTGCAGCGTGACCTCGATCGCCAGCGACTTGCTGTCCTCCGGCACGCCCGGCCCGACGAACAGGTCGAACACCCGCGCCTCGACGATGTTGGCCTTGTCCGCGCCGCGAACCGCGCGCAGCAGGTCTCCGGCCGGCAGCGCCGCCGGGACGAGGAAGGCGAAGTCTCGCTTCACCGCCTGCAGCGCGGGGGGCGCGTAGGCCGCGCGGGCGAAGCCGCCCTTGCCGCCCGGGATCGCGTCGAGGAACAGCTCTAACGCGACCGCCGGGCCCTCGACGTCGAAGGCCTCGAGCGTCTTCGGATGGAGCGCACCGAACCGCGCGAGCACGGTCTTCGGCCCGAGCCGCAGCGTGCCCGACTGGCCCGGGTGGAACTGCGGCCCGGCCTCGTCCATGACCTGCAGCTTGTCGACCGGCGCCCCGGCCTCGGCGAGCAACGCCAGCGCCTCGGCCTTGGCATCGAACGCGTCGAATGCGGTGGCCTTGCCGGTAGCCCAGCCGCGCGGCGCTTTCTCGCCGGCGAGGAGCACGCCGAGCGCCGGCCGCTCGTCGCTGCGCCCGCCCTCGCCGCGCAGGTAACGGCGACCGATTTCGAACAGCCGCACGCCGCGCGCGCCGCGGTCGAGGTTGCGTTTCGCGGCGGCCAGCAGGCCCGGCAGCAGCGAAGGCCGCATGGCCTTCATGTCCTCGCTGATCGGGTTCTCGAGCACCCACAGCCCTCCGTTGCCGTCGGCGAAGTGGTCGGCGTCGTCCTGCGGCAGGAACGACCAGGTGATCGCCTCGTCGAGCCCGCGTGCCGCGGCCGCGCGGCGCAACCGGCGCTCGAGCCGTTGCCCGGGGGTAGCGGTCGGCCGGGCGACGCCGTCGACGCGCGGCAATGCCGCGCTGGCGACGCGGTCGAGCCCGTGGATGCGCACCACTTCCTCGACGATGTCCGCAGGCCCTTCGATGTCGTGCCGGCGCAGCGGCGCGGTGACGCGCCAGTCGGCCGCGACCTCGAAATCGAGCGCGGCCAGCGTGCGGCGCTGCTCGTCCTCGGCGATCGTCACCCCGCCGAGCCGCTCGGCCAGCGCCGGGTCGTAGGCGACCACGGTCGGGGTCGCCGGCGGCTCGCCCGCGCGCACGACCTCGGACGCCTCGCCGCCGCAGATCTCGAGGATCATCGCCGTCAGCAGGTCGAGCCCGGGATCGAGGAACTGGGGATCGACGCCGCGCTCGAAGCGCGTGCGCGCGTCGCTCGCGAGACCAAGCCGGCGCCCGGTCGCGCCGATCCGCGCCGGGTCGAAGTAGGCGATCTCGAGCAGCACGTCGGTCGTGCCCTCGGACACGCCCGAGTGTTCGCCGCCCATGATCCCGGCGATATCGTGCACGCCGGCGTCGTCGGCGATGACGGTCATCGACGAGTCGAGCGTGTAGGTCTTCTCGTTGAGCGCCAGCACCTGCTCGCCGTCCCGCGCCCGGCGGGCGACCACCGCACCCGAGAGCTTCGCAAGATCGTAGGCGTGAGCCGGACGCCCGAAGGCGAGCATCAGGTAATTGGTGATGTCGACCAGCGCGCTGATCGGCCGCTGGCCGGCCGAGAGCAGCCGCCGCTGCATCCACTCGGGCGATTCGCCGTTCTTCACCCCGCGGATCACCCGGCCGTAGAACGCCGGGCAGCCTTCAGGATCGTCGGTGCGGATCTCGACCGGGCAGGCGAAGCTGCCCGCCACCGGGTCGACGCGATAAGGCCTGAAGGTGCCGAGGCCGGCCGCCGCGAGGTCGCGCGCGATACCCTCGACGCCCATGCAGTCGGGGCGGTTCGGGGTGATCGCCACGTCGAACACCGGGCTGGCGCCGGCGTACCCGGCGAACGGCGTGCCGACCGGGGCGTCCTCGGGCAGCTCGATGATCCCGGCGTGGTCGTCGCCGAGCTCGAGCTCGCGGCTCGAGCACATCATGCCGTTGCTCTCGACCCCGCGGATCGCGCTCTTGCGCAACTCGAACCCGCCGGCCGGGACGACCGCGCCCGGCGTGCCGAGCACGCCGATGAGTCCCGCGCGGGCGTTGGGTGCCCCGCACACGACCTGCAGCGGTTCGCCCTCGCCGGCGTCGACCGTCAGCACCTGCAGTTTGTCGGCGTTCGGATGCGGCGCGGCGGTCAGCACGCGCGCGACGCGGAAGCCGGCCAGCTTCTCGGCCGGATCCTCGAGCCCCTCGACCTCGATGCCGATGCGGTTGAGCGCCGCCGCGACCTCCGCCGCCGAGGCTTCGGTCTCGAGGAACACCTTGAGCCAGTCGAGCGAGAACTTCATGCGCGCGCTCCCACCCCGGCCGACAGGGTCGGCTGGTCGAGGAACGAAAAGCCGTAGTGCCGCAGCCAGCGGACATCGCCGTCGAAGAACGCCCGCAAGTCGTCCATCCCGTACTTGAGCATCGCCAGCCGATCGACGCCGACCCCGAAGGCGAAGCCCTGCCATTCCTCGGGATCGAGCCCGCCCATCTCGATGACCCGCCGGTTGACCATGCCCGAGCCAAGCAGCTCCATCCACCCGTGCCCCGGGGCATCGCCCGAGCCGCCGAGCACCCGGCGGCCGTTCTCGAGCGCGAAGCCGACATCGACCTCGACCGACGGCTCGGTGAACGGGAAGTAGCTCGGCCGCAGGCGCAGCACGATGTCCTCGCGCTCGAAGAACGCTTTGAGGAACGTCTCGAGTGTCCACTTGAGGTGGCCGAGGTGAATGCCGCGGTCGATCACCAGGCCTTCGACCTGGTGGAACATGGGCGTGTGCGTCGCGTCGGAATCCGAGCGGTAGACCCGGCCCGGCGCGATCACCCGGAGCGGCGCGCCCTGGGCGAGCATCGAGCGCACCTGTACCGGGCTGGTGTGCGTGCGCAGCAGCATGCGCCCGCCATCCGGCGCCGCATCGGGAAAATAGAAAGTGTCGTGCATCGCCCGCGCCGGGTGACTCTCGGGCATGTTGAGCGCGGTGAAGTTGTGCCAGTCGTCCTCGATCTCGGGCCCGGTGGCGACCGCGAAGCCGAGGTCGGCAAAGATTTCCGCGAGCTCGTCCATCACCTGGCTTACCGGGTGCACCGAGCCTCTCGGCATCTCGGGCGCAGGCAGCGTCAGGTCGAGCCGCTCCGACGCGAGCCGCGCCTCGAGCTCGGCCGCCTCCATCGCCGCCTTGCGCTCGGCGAGTGCGCCGGCGACCGCCTCGCGCAAGTGCTGAATCTGCGGCGCCTTCTCGAGCCGCTCCTCAGGACTCATTGCCCCGAGCGTCTTGAGCAGCGCCGAGACGCTGCCCTGCTTGCCGAGATACTCGACGCGCAACGCTTCGAGCGCGGCCAGGTCGGCCGCCGCCCCGATGCGTGCGCGCGCTTGGTCTTCGAGGGTCGTATAGTCGCTCATGAACGGGCGCCTGTAGCGGGAGCGGGGCGCGCTCCCAACCCCTATTCGACGGTCGGCTCGGCTCTGTTGTAGCGCAGGATCGTCGGCAGGTCGGTCTGCGGCGCCGCGCCCTGGTCCGCCATACGCTGGGCCATGATCTTGCCGAGGATCGGGTGCGGCCGGTCGGCATAGCCGCTCGGCGTCATGCTCATGAACGAGCGGAAGTCGCGCACGAACTGCGCCTGGTCGTAGTACTGCCCGTCGAGCGCCTCGCTCCAGCTGTCGACCGGCTGGAGCATGAACTGCGCGAGGCTGCGCAGGAACCGCTGGCGGCGCAGCAGCAGCTTCGGCGGAAATCCGAAGTAGCGCCCGCACAACCGCTCGAGCGACCGCCGGTTCATCCCGAGCCGCTCGCCGAGCTCGGCGACATTGGCGACGTCGGGGTCGCGCAGCGCCTGCTGGCATGCGAAGATCTGGTCCTCCTGCGGAACCGCCCGCCCCGCGTGCCGCATCAGGTACGCGTTGATCCGCCCGGCGATCGCATCGCCGTCGCCGCCAGGTGCGATGGCTTCGTCCAGCAGCGGCTGGAACAGCGCGAAGGCCTCGTGCGACGAGCCGTCGACGAGCCGGTCGCTCAGCGCGTTGGCAGGCTGGGCAATGAACTTGGCCCAGCCTGCCGGTTGCAGGCCAAGGCCCCATATGCGCGACTGCGTCACGCCGAACCGGATCGCCTTGCTCGTCGGGCCGTTGGCGACGAAAGGCCATGTCGGCCCCGGGGTCCCGGGGCCGACGCATCCGATGGGCGGGGTGCCTTCCGTGAAGCGGAGCGCGGCCCACTCCGGATGAAGGTGGTCCTCGACCCAGACGCCGGGTTCGCAGGTGATGGTGGTGGCGTAGAGCGCAGTGAAATAGGGCTGCAGCGCCTCGGACAGGCGATAGAACCGCACCTCGATCGTGAAATCGGTGTCCATCTGGCCGCGACCCAAACCCTGAAACGACGGTCTGAACTAACTATCCGTGATGCCGTCTGTTTTGCGTACTTATGCCCTCTTCCGCGACCGGTGACCATAGCCGCCGTGCAGCGCCGCAAGGATGGCCCGCCCAGCTACCCCCTGATCGCCGTCGCGAGGCGCGCAATTAGCGCAGGCTCGTCCGCCCATCCCTCAGGTCAAGTCTGTAGGTGGCGAAAAAAGAAGGGCGCGGTCGGCTTGTCCGACCGCGCCCTTCGCTTTCTCGTGCGGAAGTCGGCTCAGGCCGGCAGCGCCGCCTTGGCCTGCTGGACGATCGCGCCGAACGCCCCGCCCTCGTTCATCGCCAGGTCGGCCATGACCTTCCGGTCGAGCTCGATCCCGGCGAGCCTGGCGCCGTGGATGAACTGCGAATAGGTCAGGCCTTCGGCGCGGACCGCGGCGTTGATCCGCTGGATCCACAGCGCGCGGAAGTTGCGCTTTTTGACCTTGCGGTCGCGATAAGCGTACTGGCCAGCCTTTTCGACGGCCTGGCGGGCGACGCGGATCGTGTTCTTGCGGCGGCCGCGGTAGCCCTTGGCCTGCTCGAGAATCCGCTTGTGCTTCTGGCGGGTGGTCGTGCCGCGCTTGATACGGGACATGGCTCTCTAGTCTCCTGCTCTCGAACCGGACGCGCTCAGTCGAGCCCGTACGGGGCCCACTTCTTGACCGTCTTGGTGTCCGCTTCGGACAGGACGGAGGTGCCACGGTTCTGGCGGATGTACTTGGCGTTGTGGCTGATCAGGCGGTGGCGCTTGCCGGCCACGCCGTGCTTGATCTTGCCGGTCGCCGTGAGCTTGAAGCGCTTCTTGACGCCGCTCTTGGTCTTCAGCTTGGGCATTTTCGTCTCCTTCTCGGGGACACGTCCAACCAGCCCTGGCAGCCCTTGTGGCCAGACCGGCAGATGAATCACGTGTCGGTGAAGCGCGGGCCCTTAGGCGCAAGCGCGCGGAAAGGCAAGCGCGCGCCGAGCTTCGGTGGTAGCGAGGATCGTCCGTCCGAATGGCTGGGGAATGCCCGCGTGTCCGACAACACTATTCAGATCACCCCGTTCATGCATGTCGCCGACCTCGAGGCTGCACTGCTCTTCCTGACCGAGACGCTCGGCTTCGTTGTGAGGCATCGCGACGCGAACTATGCCTACATCGAGCGCGAGGGCGCGGCGATCCGCATGCTCGAGCACGACGATCCGGATGAGTTCGGCGCGCCTCACCGCGGCTTCGCCTATTACATCGACGTGCGCGACCTAGGCCGGGTACTCGCTGAGCTCGGTCCGAAGCTGGCCGGACTGCCGCCGGGTGACGTCTACGGCCCGGTCGACCAGCCGTACAACCAGCGCGAGCTGATGGTCCGCGCGCCCGACGGCAACCTCCTGGTATTCGGGCAGGCGATCGGACGAAATTGACCCTCAGTGGCGATGGGCGCTGCCGAGCGCCTCGAGCACGTCCTCCAGCCGGGCTGGATCGCCGATCGCCAGGACGTGACCGTCGGAGCCGGCATGCAGCGGCTCGCCGTTCCAGTCGCACATCGTCCCCCCGGCACCCTCGACCACCGGCACGAGCGCGGCGAAGTCGTGCAGCTTGAGCCCGCTCTCGCAGACCACGTCGACGAAGCCGGTCGCGAGCAGCGCGTAGTTGTAGCAGTCGCCGCCCATGATCATCCGCTTGTGGTCGGTCTTCTGCGCCAGCGCCATGAACTGGTCGCCCTCCTGCTGGGTGAAGTACTGCGGACCGGTCGTGGCGAGCGTGGCGTCCGACAGCTGGCGGCAGGGCCGCGCAGCGACCGGCTTGCCGTTGAGCGTCGTCTGCTGACCGGCAACGCCGACCCAGCGTTCGCCGAGGATCGGCTGGTCGATCAGCCCGAGCACCGGGAAGCCCTCGACGACGAGCGCGATCAGCGTGCCGAACGTCGCCCGCCCGGCGAGGAACGCGCAGGTTCCGTCGACCGGGTCGATCACCCATTGCCGTCCCGAGCGACCTTCGCTGACGCCGAATTCCTCGCCGTGTACGCCGTCCTGCGGCACCTCGGCCGTGAGGATGCGCCGCATCGCCTCTTCCGCCGTCCGGTCGGCGACCGTCACCGGCGTTGCGTCGCCCTTGCGCTCGGCATCGACGGGCGTGCGGAAGTGCGGCCTGATCGCCTCGCGCGCGGCATCGGCAAGGCGGTGGACCAGGGCGATCTCGGCGGAAAGGTTCATCGCCCGCCGCACTGGCCCCAAAGCGGCGGCACGGTCAAGCGCGGCCCCTTCTCAGGAGGCAGGTTCGAGCGGCGCCTCGATCCGCTCCGGCTGGCCCGCCAGGTGGACCCGGAACACGATCGCGCGCGCGCCTTCGGGCCCGCCGCGAGGAGCGTGGATCGCACGCGGCGGGATCGCGTAGCTGTCGCCCGCCGCGAGCGGCAGGTCCGGCTTGCCTTCCTCGACGTGGATCGCAGTCCCCTCGATCAGGTACAGGAACTCCTCGCCCGGGTGATAATGCCGTGCCACCTGGCCGTTCGGCGGGATCACCACGTCCGACACAATGACCTCGACCCCGGGGGTGCCGGCAAGCATCGAGCGCAGCACTTCGTTCGAACCCGGCGGCGGGGGATAGGGCCGCGCCTCGCGCTCCTGCTGGGCCTGGGCATAGGCGAACGGCAGCGCCGCGACGTAAAGGCCGGCGGCGAGCAGCCAGGTCATCCGCATGGCGTTCCTCCCCTCATTCCCCGAGTGCGCCGTAAGTGAACAGGCGGTAGCGGTAGCGCTGCTGCTCGCGGATTGCAGCCGCGACACGGCCGTGGAGCGCCTCGTCCCACGTCGACCACTGGCGGATGAACGCCTCCGAGCGCGCCGGATCGCCGGCATCCTGCAGGGCCAGCACCTCGCGCAGCAACGCTTCGACGGCTGCGTGATAGCGGCCGTAGTCGATTGAAAGCCGCCCCGAGCCGGCGTCGAACGCGAGCACGCCGTGGTCGAGGAACCAGTTGAACTGCAACAGTTGCATCGTCTGATAGGGCTGGTCGCGCCGCGGCTGGACATTCTGCAGCGTGCGCATCACGCCGCTCGCGTAGTGCGCGCGAAGCTGCTCGTCGGTGAAGTAGCCGTTGGCGCGCAACTGCGGCCCGGCGAACAGCGAGACGAGGTCTGCCTTCATCTCCTCGAGCAGGCTGGCGTCGGCGCCGAGCGCGACGTCGAGGTCGCGTCCGTCGGCGGTCATGTCGACGCCGAGGTAGTGCCCGACCTCGTGCCACAGCGTGCGGTTGAACTGGCCGTCGGCGGTCAGGTGCCCGGCAAACGCGGGCGCGACGACCGCGGCCCAGCTGCGTTCGGTCGAGGCGAAGATCTCGGGCGAGCGCATGATGTTGGCGCGCAGCAGGATCGTGCGGCCGTAGCGGCGAACGATGTAGGCCTCGTTCGGGAGGATGCTCGCCGTGTTGCCGCCGCGCGACTGGCCGAAGTCGGCGATCACGTCGTAGACGCCGACCGGAATGTCCTCGCGCACCTTCTTGCGTCGGTCGTAAGGCAGCGCGTCTTCGATCGCCTGCAGTCCGCCGAGCCCCCGACGCAGCGCCTCGGTTTCCTCGTTGCGGCGTGACAGCAGGCTCAGCGAGAAGGCCGCGCGAAGCCCGGCAAGCTCGTCGTCGTAGGTTTCGTAGGCGCCGATCTGCGCATTGAGGTTGCCGAACCGGCCGGTGATCCACGCGGCGTCGCCCGCCTCGTAATCGTCGGCAAGCAGGTCGCGTGCGCGATTGCGCAGGTAGCCGGCGAACTCTCCGTCCTCTCCCTCGACGGCCTCGGCAGCTTCGAACAGCAACCGCGACGCGCGAACGATCCGATCGGCCCAGGCGAGCGAATAGGGCGCCGCGTAGAGCACGCCGGGGTCCGGCGTGAGGGCCAGCCGCTCGAGCCGTTCGAGCAGGCCGGGGTGCAGCGCCTCGAGGACCGCATGGCGGCGCAGCGCCGCGATGTCGCGAGCCAGGTTCTCGGCAGTTGCCCGGCGAACCACCGAGCGCAGGTGCGTGAGTTCGTCGCGCTGTTCGCGATGCGCGGCAAGATAGGCCTCAAATTCGGACTCGGTCAGGTCGAGTGGGTAGAGGTTCTTGCCAGCCGGTGCCGGCTCGACGCCGAGCAAGGTCACGCGACGATTGTCGAGCGTGGTCGCGATCGGCCCCTGGAACAGCCGATAGAGCGTTGCCTCGTCGCTGCCGGGCGTCAGCCGAGCCCTGACGGCGAGCGCCTGCGCATGACGCTGATCCTCGTAGATTTCCTGGAAGATCGCGCCCACCTCGAGCAGCCGATCGAGCGCGGCGCGCTCGCCGGGACCGAGATGCGCAAGGTCGGGCGCCAGCCGAATCGTCTCGGTCCGCGCGAGGATCTCCCGCGCTTCGGCGGCCTCGAGCGCAGTCCCGGCCTGGGCCAGGCCGGGCGCGTGGACCGGAAGGGCGGCGGCGAGGACCAGCGCGGCGAGGGCGATCCGCACCGGCTTGCCCCTAGTCGAACAGGCTCGAGACCGAGGTCTCGTCGGCGATTCGTCGGACCGCCTCGCCGATCAGGGGCGCGACGGTGAGGATCCGGATGCGGGACGAATCGCTCGTCGCGTCGGTCGGCAGGATCGTGTCGGTGATGACCAGCTCGGTCAGGGCCGAGTTGTCGACCCGGGCGACCGCCCCGCCGGACAATACGCCGTGGGTGATGTAGGCGGCGACGCTCTTCGCCCCCGCGTCCATCAGCGCCTGCGCTGCGTTGCACAGCGTGCCCCCCGAATCGACGATGTCGTCGGCGAGGATGCAGTTGCGCCCGCGGACGTCGCCGATGATGTTCATCACTTCGGACTCGCCGGGCCGCTCGCGCCGCTTGTCGACGATCGCCAGCGGGGCGTTGTCGAGTCGCTTGGCCAGCGCACGCGCCCGGACCACACCGCCGACGTCGGGCGAGACGACCATCAGGTCCTCGCCGCCGTAGCGTGAGAGGATGTCGGCGGCCATGACGGGCGCCGCGTAGAGGTTGTCGGTCGGGATGTCGAAGAAGCCCTGGATCTGTCCGGCGTGAAGGTCGACCGAGAGCACGCGATCGGCCCCCGCCTCGGTGATCATGTTGGCGACGAGCTTGGCCGAGATCGGCGTCCGCGGACCGGGCTTGCGGTCCTGCCGGGCGTAGCCGAAGTAGGGAATCACCGCGGTAATCCGCCGGGCCGAGGCGCGGCGGCAGGCGTCGATCCCGATCAGCAGCTCCATCAGGTTGTCGTTCGCCGGGTAGCTGGTCGACTGCAGCAGGAAGAGATCCTCGCCGCGCACGTTCTCGTGGATCTCGATGAAGATTTCCTCGTCGGCGAATCGGCGCACGCTCGCATCGGTCAGCGGGAGCTCGAGATAGGCGGCGATCGCCCGCGCAAGCGGCAGGTTCGAGTTGCCGGCCATGAGTTTCATGCGGTCAGGTCCTGTCTGCGCGGAAATAGGCTGTGACTGCGCCTCTAGGGCGGACCGTCACGCGATTGCAACCGGCGAAGCGACGGTTTCCCCTGAGGCCGGTGCCACGGCCTGCGCGGTCAGCCCAGCAGCGGCATGACCAGCGGCGGCTCGGTCAGGCTCTCGGAGCCCTCGAGCAGCGCGAGCGCCCGGGTGACGGCGCGCTCGGGGCCTTCGTGAGTGACGATGGCCACGAGCACCTCGCCCCCCTCCTCGGGCCGGCCCTTCTGGATCAGGCTCTCGATCGAGACCCCGGCATCGCGCATCGCCGCCGTGATTTCGGCGAGCACGCCGGGACGGTCGGTGACCGTGAAGCGCAGGTAAGCGCGCCCGAGCCGGTGGCCGGGATCGGCCGGCGCCAGCGCCTCGAGCGCCGCCACCGGGACCGAGAACGGCGCGCCAGTATCGCCGCGGGCGATGTCGATCAGGTCGGCGACCACCGCGCTGGCGGTCGGCCCGTCCCCCGCACCGGCTCCCTGGAACAGCAGGCGGCCCGAGAAATTGCCCTCGGCGACGACCGCGTTGGTCGGCCCGTCGACCGCCGCCAGCGGATGGCTGCGCGGCACGAGGCACGGCTGGACCCGCTGGAACAGGCGACCGTCGGCGGGGTCGCGGTCGGCGAGGCCGATGAGGCGGATGACGTAGCCGAGCGCCGCGGCCTGGGCGATGTCGGCGGCCCGGATCCGGGTAATCCCGGTGACCTGCAGGGTCTCGAAGTCGATCCGGCTGCCAAAGGCGATCGCGGCGAGGATCGCCAGTTTGTGCGCGGCGTCGGTGCCTTCGATGTCGAACGCGGGATCGGCTTCGGCGTAGCCCAGGTCCTGCGCCGCGCGGAGCACGTCGGCGAAGTCGCGCCCGCTCCGCTCCATCGTCGAGAGGATGTAATTGCAGGTGCCGTTGAGGATGCCGTAGATTCGCACGATCGCGTTGGCAGCCGCCCCTTCGCGCAGTCCCTTGATCACCGGTATGCCGCCCGCGACGGCCGCTTCGAACTTGAGCGGCGCGCCGGCCGACTCGGCCGCCGCGGCAAGCTCCATCCCGTGGTGCGCGATCATCGCCTTGTTGGCGGTGACGAGGCCCTTGCCCGCCGCGAGCGTCCGCCGGGCCAGCGCGAGCGCCGGACCGTCGGCCCCGCCGACCAGCTCGACCACGACGTCGATCCCGGGCCGCTCGGCGAGCAGCGTCATGTCATCCTCCCACGCGTAGCGCGAGAGGTCGACGCCGCGATCCTTCGAGCGGTCGCGCGCGCAGACGGCGATGATCTCGATCGGCCGCCCCGCGCGGCGCGCGATCAACGCACCGTTCGTCTCGAGCAGCCGGATGACGCCGCCGCCGACCGTGCCGAGGCCGGCAAGAGCAATGCGGAGCGGTTCGGTCATGGGTTCCCCTGCGAAGTCCGGCCGCGTCGTTAGGGTCTGGCGGCGAGCTTGGCTAGGGGGTCAGGTGCGCAGGCGCGGGCACCCGCCGAGCTGCTCGACGATGAAGCGATAGTCGGCCTCGGCGCGCTGCCGCGAAGTCGGATCCTCCTGCAGGAACGCGTCGGCCGGCAGGCGTTCGGGCAGGAAGCAGGCGAGGCGGTACCAGGCGATGGTCTGCGGCTCGGGAGGCCGCGCCGACTGGTCGACGATCTCGCTCCACGACACGCCCCAGGTCGGCTCCATCCCCGGGCGCCGAACCACCGTCAGCGAGACCGGCGCCCCGGTCTCGGTGTCGAGGAACAGCTGGGTCTCCGATTCGCCGACGAGGTTGCCGGGGACCGACATCACGTCGCGGACGCCGAGCACCGCCGGCGGCGCGCCGGGCTCGGCGAGCGCGGCGATCACCGTGCGCGCGAGCTGCTCCGTCGCCGGCGTGGCGGGAACCTGCGCGCCCTGATCGACCAGCTGAAGCGATCCCGGCCGGCCTGGCACCGGATCGGCGAATATCAGGAAGCGCTGCTTCCTCAGCTTGGGCACCTTCCCCTTCGCATCGCGCGGCACATCGGCGAGATAGACGACCGATTCGCCGAGCGCGGACCGGCCCGCCAGCAAGGCCTCGGTGCGGGCCTCGACGTAGAGTCGCACCATCCCCGGAGCGAGCCCGGGCGAGCGCTCGGGCTCGACTTCCGCCTGGTCGCGCACCTCCACCAGGGCCACGAGCGAGGCGGATTCGGCGAAGTCGGCGAGGTCGGCATAAGTCGCGGCGGCGACCTCCGTTTCGGGGGTCGCGTTCTGGGCGGCAAGCGGGGCGGCCGCCACGAGCAAGGCCGCCGCCAGCAGGCGGAATCGCGGCGCCCGGCCCTCGTGTTTCGCCCTCGTCATACGTGTTCCTCCTCGTGCGCCGAACGCTTGATCGGCGGCTTCGGGTCCGTCCGCAAGCCATGTTCCAGACCGGGACGAGTGAATCGTCGCTTAACCGACAAAGCGTTTGCTCAGGGCCGCCTTCGCGGTTAAGGCTCGCGCCAATCGGACCCCCCGAGAGCATAAGAATGGGGGATTCGTGGGCTCTGCCGGAGGTCTTCCGGATCGGCTTTCGCAGCCGGCTGGGCCTCAGGGCGGATATGTTTCAGAGGGGCTGCCGGAACCCAACCGGCAGCCTTCGTCGATGCCGGGCTCGTCGAGCCCGGCGACACAATGAACGGAGTGAAGGGACTGGATGGCTTACGCTGACCAACAGATGAGCGGTAACAAGATTATCGCGATTATCATCGTTGCCCTGATCCACGTTGGCATCGGTTATGCCCTGATCACCGGTCTCGCATACTCGGCGGTCAAGAAGGCGATCGAACGTGTGACCACCGTGGATATCGAGGAGCCGCCGCCGCCTGAGGAAGAGCCGCCGCCGCCGCCGCCGCAGGAAGTCGCGCCGCCGCCGCCGGTCGCTCCGCCGCCGCCGATCAACGTCGCGGTTGCACCTCCGCCGATCCAGACGGTCACCACTCCGCCGCCGCCGGCGCCGGTTTTCACCCGCGCCGCACCGCCGCCGCCCGCCCCGCCGCCGCCGCCCTCACAGGCGCGTGCCGCGACGCCCGACGGCCTGAACCGGTGGGCCTCGCGCATTCAGGAGAATTATCCGGCGCGCGCGATCCGCGACGAGGTCGAAGGCCAGGTTCGCGTTCGCGTCACGATCGGCCCCAACGGCCGTGTCACCTCCTGCACCGTTACGGGCTCGAGCGGCTCGAGCGTGCTGGACGAAGCGGCTTGCGACGGCATGACCCGCTACGCCCGCTACAACCCCGCGCTGGACGACGCCGGCAACCCGACCTCGGGCTCCGACAATCGGACGATCGTCTACCAGCTCGGCAGATAGTTTGCTTTCCCTGCATTCCCTAAGAGAGGACTACCCGCATGCTTATTGAAATTCTGGCCGCGGCCGGCGGCGAAGAGGCCCCGGAGAACGCCTTCGGCTTCTGGGAGGCCATGGAACAGGGCGGTGTCATCGCCTGGACCATTCTCGGCGTGCTCGTGATCATGTCGGTGTTTTCGTTCTACATCCTGATCACCAAGCTGCTCGAGCAGAACAAGATTCTGAGCCAGTACAAGGCTATCCGCGGCGGCGCGTTCTGGAAGGCCGCCTCGCTCCAGGAAGGAGCCGCGAAGCTCGAGAAGAACAGCGCCTGGCGTCAGCTGGTCGACGACGGCCTCGCCGCCGAAGCGCAGCACTCGAAGATGACCGACACGCTCGAGGCGCATGACTGGATGCACGGCTCGCTCGCGCGTTCGGAAGCTTCGATCAATGCCCGGCTGGCCGGCGGCCTGCCGTTCCTGGCGACCGTGGGCGCGACCGCGCCGTTCATCGGCCTGCTCGGCACCGTTATCGGCATCTACCGCGCGCTGATCGGTATCGCCGTCGCCGGTTCGGCCTCGATCGACAAGGTCGCGGGCCCGGTCGGCGAGGCGCTGATCATGACCGCCATCGGCCTGCTCGTCGCGGTGCCGGCGGTGCTCGCCTACAACTGGCTGCAGAGCCGTAACCGTCGCATCGCCGAGCTGCTCAGCAGCTTCTCGACCGACGTGCTGGCCCACATCACCTCGCGCGGCGCGGTGAAGCCGGCGGTCGCGACCACGTCGGCGACCGCTCGTCCGGCTGCGGCTCCCGCCACGGCGGCTCCGAAGGCCTGAGCGACCTGGACAGTGCGAAGGGCGGGTATCGGCATGCGGGCCACCCGCCCTTCAGCCCGAAGTGAGATAGGACTATAGCGATGGCGATTTCGACGGGCGGCGATGCCGAGACTCCGATGTCCGACATCAACACCACGCCCCTCGTGGACGTGATGCTGGTGATGCTGATTATCTTCATCATCGCGGTGCCGGTTACCCTGCAGACGATCGAGGACCTCGAGATCCCGGTTTTCGAGTCGGTCGAATCGAAGAACAAGGTCGAGAACCTGCTGCTGACCGTGACCTCGACCGACGCCGAAGGCCGTACGCCGCAGCTGGCCGACTCCGCGTACAGCGGGCCGAGCCGCAATGGCGAATGCCGGGTGTTCTTCAACAACACCACGCCGGTCGACTCGCAGGAGCTTTACGACATGGCGTTCAACCGGCTCGACGCGATCGTCACCCGGGCCGGCGGAGCCGAAGCGCTGATGTCGGATCCGGAGCTGATCCCGCAAGTGCACATCCGCGCCGACGTCAACACGCCGTGGCGCTGCGTCGCGGGCGCGATCTACAACATCCAGGCGGCGGGCTATCCGACCGTCGGGTTCATTTCCAACCCGATCGATCCGAACGTCTGATCCGGGGCGAGGATTTCAAGGAGTAGTTTCCCATGGCGATGTCAGGTGGCCGCGACGATGGCACCCCGATGATGGAAATGAACATGACGCCGCTGATCGACGTCCTGCTCGTGCTCCTCATCGTGTTCATCATGTCGATCCCGATCGCGACTCACTCGGTCGACATCGACCTGCCGGTGGCGGATCCCAATCCGCCGGAGAACATGGTCGATCCGATCAAGAACAAGATCGTGCTTACGCCGGACAACCAGATTCTGTGGAACGGCGAGCCGATCACGCCGAACACGCTGGTGGCCAACCTGCAGACCTCGCTGACCTACTCGGTCGAGCCCGAGCTGCAGTTCGAGCCCGAGGCCCTGGCGAGCTACGACCTGTCGGCCCAGGTGCTCAACATCATCAAGGGCTCGGGCGTGACCAAGTTCGGCTTCGTCGGCAACGAGAAGTACCGGGTGTTCGGCAAGGACTGACCTGCCGGTCGCACGAACCAACAACCGAAAGGGGCGGAGCGATCCGCCCCTTTTTGTTTGCTCCGGTACCGCAAGCGAAGCGGCCCAGACTTGTGTTTGGCGCCGAGTTGTGATGTTATACTGTTACTATCCGAGGAGGACATCATGGCCGTCTCGATCGCTGCCACCACCCGCGAACCGCTCGGCGAAATCAATGCCACGCCGCTGATCGACGTGCTGCTGGTGCTGTTGATCGTGCTGATCATGGCGGTGCCGATGGCGACCGATTCCCTCGAAGTCGCGTTGCCCAGCCCCGACATCGAAGCGCCCGCCCCCGACCCCGTGCGCAACCTGCTCACCATCGAGAACGATGGCGCCCTCACCTGGAACGGCCGCCCGATCGATGACCGGGACCTCGCCGCCCAGCTGGCACGGGTCCGTTCGATGGCCCCCGAACCGCAGGTGCAGCTCCGTCCCGACGCCAACGCCAGCTACGAGCGCTCGGCGCAGGTGCTACTGATCGTGAAGGAGTCGCGGATCAGCAATTTCGGCTTCCTCGACAACGAGCGGTACCGCTCCTTCGGCAAGCCGTGACGCGTAAAGCTAACCGCTGTCCGCCGCACCCGGCGGGTCGGTGCGCATCGCCGCGCCGGCGAGCGTCTCGGCCTCGAGCAGCAGCTCGTCGTCGACCGCGCCCTGCGGCAGGCTTTCGCGGCCTATCATCACCAGCACCGGCACCGCCAGCGGGCTGACCCGCTCGAGCTCGACGTGAACCATCCGCTCGGCCGCGGTGTCGAGCAGGTCGCCGAGCCGGCCGACGTCGGTCATCCGCGCGCGCGCGTCGGCCCAGGCAGCCTCGATCAGCAGGTGGTCGGGCTCGTACTTGCGCAGCACGTCATAGATCAGGTCGGTCGAAAAGGTGACCTGCTTGCCGCTCTTGCGCTTCCCAGGATGCTGCCGCTCGATCAGCCCGGCGATCACCGCAACCTCGCGGAAAGCGCGCCGCAGCAGGTGCGATTCGGTGACCCACTCGACGAACTCGTGGGTCAGGATGTCGGGCGAGAGCAGCGGCGCCGGATCGGTCACCGGCTTGAGTCCCCAGACTGCCAGCGAGTAGTCGTTGGCGACGAAGCCGCCTGGCATCAGGGCACCCTCGTCCATCCGCTTGGTGATCAGCATGCCGAGCGCCTGGTTCGCGTTCCATCCGGCGAATGTGTAGTAGACCGTGTAGTGCCGCTTTGCGTGTGGGAAGCTCTCGACCAGCAGGTTGTCCGGCCCCGGCATCTGCGAGCGCCAGTCCTGCACCTCGAGCCATTCGCGCACGTCGTCGGGAAACCGCGCCCAGCCTACGCGGTCGACCAGCAGCGCGCGCACACGGTCGGCGAGATGCGTCGTCAACGGCAGGCGCAGGCCCATGTAGCTCGGGATCACCGCCGC
>JBIQKN010000009.1:23163-59878 GCA_044506565.1 Sphingomonadales bacterium
CGGACGATGCGCTTGAACTTGTCGTAGGCCTTGAGCGCGTACCCGCCGGTGGCGACGAAAGTCAGCACGCGCTGCCACACCTCCTCGTCGACCCAAGCGTAGGCAAGCGACGAGCGCACTTCGGCGAGCAGCGCGTCCTCGGCGAACGGCGCCGCGCAGGCGCAGGCCATGACGTGCTGCGCGAGCACGTCGAGCCCGCCGGGCCGGAAATCCTCGCCGTCGCGCTTTCCTTGGTCGACCGCGTCCTTGGCCGCCTGCGCCTCGAGGAACTCGAAGCGGTTGCCGGGCACGAGGATCGCGCGACTCGGCTGGTCGAGTCGGTGGTTGGCGCGGCCGATGCGCTGGAGCAGCCGCGACGAGCCCTTGGGCGCACCCATCTGCACCACGCAGTCGATGTCGCCCCAGTCGACCCCGAGGTCGAGGCTCGCGGTGGCGACGAGCGCGCGCAGCTCGCCGCGCGCCATCGCGCCTTCGACCTTGCGGCGCGCCTCCTTCGACAGCGAGCCGTGATGGATCGCGATCGGCAGGTTGTCCTCGTTCGCGTCCCACAGCTCCTGGAAGATGTACTCGGCGAGGAAGCGCGTGTTGGTGAAGACCAGCGTGGTCCGGTTGCGCTTGATCAGCTCGTAGAGGTGCGGGATCGCCCAGATCGCCGCGTGGCCGCCCCACGGTACGCTCGCCTCCTCTGGCAGCAGGATCTCGACTTCGGGCGGCGCCCCCTTCTCGCCCTCGACCAGCGCGACCGAATCGATCTCGCCCCACGGCGCAAGCCAGCCCCGGAAGCCCTCGGGATCGGCCACCGTCGCCGACAGTGCCGCGCGCTGCATCCGCGGCGCGATCGCCTGCAGGCGAGCCAGCGCGAGCGCCAGCAAGTCGCCGCGCTTGCCGGTCGCGAAAGCGTGGATCTCGTCGATCACCACGCGGCTGAGGCCGGCAAACAGCTCGAAGCTGTCGGGATAGCTCAGCAACAGCGACAAGCTCTCGGGCGTGGTCAGCAGGACGTGCGGCGGGCGGACGCGCTGGCGCTTCTTGCGGTCCGAAGGCGTGTCGCCGCTGCGGGTCTCGATCCGGATCGGCAGTCCGATCTCCTCGACCGGCGCAACGAGGTTGCGCTGGACGTCGCGCGCCAGCGCCTTGAGCGGCGAGACGTAGAGCGTGTGCAGACCCTCGCCGGGAATTTCCCCGCGGCTAGGGCAGAATGCCGCCAGCGTCGGCAGGAAACCGGCGAGTGTCTTGCCGGCGCCCGTGTCGGCGACGAGCAGCGCATGACGGCCCGCTTCGCTTGCCTCGAGCATCTCCGCCTGGTGACGCCGCACCCGCCAGCCGCGGCCGGCGAACCAGGCTTCGATCTCGGGCGGTAGCGACGTCATGGCGGCACCATGCAGGAGCGGCGCTGCGCCGGAAAGGGGTGGCCGCTCGGCGGCGTTAGTTCGATGAAGCGCCGCGGCAACCTTGCGCCCAAACGCCGCCTCTCCGCGTCAAACGGGGCAACCGCGGCACGGGCCCTCCGTTACCATCTCGTGACCTCGCCATCCGGCGAGGCAAGCAACGAGGACTTCTGAAATGGCAAACCGTTATCGATCCGACGACCGCTCGCGCCGCGAGCGCGGCTGGCGCGAACCCCAGGCAGAGCAGTTCCAGCCTTACGACGACGAGCGCGGCTCGGGCCAGATGGGCGAGAGCTGGCGCGACTACGACGAGCAGCAGTCGGCGTGGGAGGCCGACGACCGCTACGCCCACCGTCACGGTTCCGAGCGCTATGGCACCGCGGGATATGGCCCCGCACGCTACACGCCCGGGCGAGGCCGCGAATTCTCGAGCTTTACCGGCAACGACTTCGGCGGCGGCGACTTCTCGGGCGGCGCCGGCACCTACGGCCATGAGCGGTCGACCTTCGGCGGCGAGCGCCCCTACGGCCGCGCGTCCTACGGCGGCGGCGTCTGGGGCGCGGGCAGTTACGGCGCCGGCAGTCGGCTGGCGGCGAACCGCGGCGAGTGGCGCGACGACGACTGGCGTGGGAGCCGCGGCGACGAGCGCGGATTCTTCGAGCGCGCCGGCGACGCGGTTGCGCGCTGGTTCGGCGACGAGGACGACTACGGCCGCCGCGAGACCTACCGCGGTCGCGGGCCCGTCGGCTACACGCGGACCGACGATCGCATCCGCGAAGACGCCTGCGAACGCCTGACCGACGATTGGGGCGTCGATGCGAGCAAGGTCGAAGTGACCGTGAGCAATGCCGAGATCACTCTCGACGGCACGGTGCCGAGCCGCCGGCAGAAGCGCCGCGCCGAAGACCTCGTCGACAGCCTCTCGGGCGTCCGCCACGTGCAGAACAACCTGCGGGTCGACGAGGGCAGCAGCTGGGACCGCAACACCAGCGGCGAGATCGACGGCAGCCGCACGGTCTGATCGGCTGCAGATCCCGGTAAGCGAAGGGGCTCGTCGTGTGCGGGCCCCTTCCTTCATGTGCCGTCAGATGCGCTGACCGAACCGCTCGTAAAGCTCGGCGAGAATTCCGATCGCTTCCTCGGCTTCGGCCCGGTCGGGCTCTGTGCCGTCCTCGCCGTAACCGTGCATCGGGCTGCGGCGGAGCGACTCCACCGCGATGCCGTCGGTGCGCGGCACGAGATAGACACCGCGGTACTGGAGGCCGTAGTCGAACTCGCGCTGGGGGATCAGCCAGGCGATCTGACCCCGCACCGGCACGACGCTTTCGTCGCCGAGCAGCGCGCGGGCGCCAAAGCCCGTGCAGTTTACGACCACCTTCTGCGGCAGTTGGCCAAGCTCGCCGGCGGTGTGGAACTCGCGGCGCTCGATCCGGCCGCCGGCCTGGCGGAATTGCCCGACCAGCAAGTTCGCGTAAGCCGCGAGGTTGAACATCAGGTTGGCCTCCCGGCGCACGGCCAAGCCGTGGAACGGGGTCATGCCGGGATCGAGGGGCTCGGCGCGAGGGAACAGGTCGCGCAGGCGCGATCCGAAATTCGCGAACTGGGGCTCGTCCGGCGCGCGTGGACGGCGCGGCGGAGGCGGGCCGGGATCGGCGACGAGATAGTGATCGATCCAGCGCACCGGATCGCCGGGCAGGCCGAGCAGCGAATTGTACCGGCGGAACGAGGTTCGCGCCATCTGCTCCCACCGGTCCGGGAAATCGGGGCTCACCGCACCGGCGAACGCGATCCGCGAATCGGGGGTGAACGAACCGGTCGCACGTAGCGAGGGGAGCTCGGGGACGACCTCGCGCGTGTAGATCGTCACCGGCACGCCGGCGGACTGCGCGAGCAGCGCGGAGGTCAGGCCGAGCGGGCCGCTGCCGATGACCGCGATTTCCCGCGGCGAGCCGGCGAGCGCCTGGCGTACTGCGAGCGCGCTCGAACCCCACGACAGCGACCAGCCGCTGCCGCCGTGGCCGTAATTGTGCACCACCAGCGCGTCGCCGATCGTCTCGGCGTCGAGCCTTGGGCCCGCAGCCCGAAACGGCCGAATGCAGACCGAAATGTCGAACACGCGCTCCATCGAGGCGCGCAACGGAGCGAGCGAAAGTCCCGGGTCGCCGCGACCCGCGATCAGGATGGGCGCGGGAGCGGTCGCTGCGCAACCGCCAAGCCCTGCCCCGCCCAGTGCAGCGAGGCCGCCGAGCAACTGCCGGCGACCCAGCGCAGGCCCCGGAGGGATCTCCCTAGAGGGCGTCATCCCCGGCCTGGCCGACCGATTCGATATCGCGGCCGAGACCTTTGACCGTGTTGCAGCCGGTGAGCACGAGCGCACCGAGCGCGAGGGTTGCAATCAATCGCAGCATATGAGCCTCCTTGCGGTTCATTGCCCGGACGGGCCGGCCTCGTCCACAAACAACGGCAGGCGGGCAAGCTCGGCCTCGGGCAGATCGAGGCCGAAGATGTCGCGCAGAACCTTGCTGTAAGCTGGCCGGTCGCCGATCTCGCGGGTCTCGACTTTCGCGCCGCGCGACACGGTCAGCGTACGCTCAACGAGGCTGGCGAAGCCGTCGGAGAGCGGGCGAGTGACGACGTGCAATGTGGTGAACCGGGTGCCCGGAGCGGTCGAGGTCCAGTGGTTGGCCTGTTCGATATCGGCCGGAGCGACCTCTCCGAGGTCGAACGTGTATTGCGGCTGCCACTCTCCCGCAGGCGCGGCGCGTTCGAGCAACCATTCCCCGCTGAGCTTGCCGGCGCTGCCGGTCCGACGCAGGCGGTGGCGCGCGCCATCCGCCGTTTCGGCCCCGGCTCCGTCGGAGAGGGGAAGCGCCGGGACGTAGCTGCCGCCGAAGCCGGCGTCGGCGAGCCAGGGCCCGCCAGCCAGTTCGGCCAGCAGCAGCACATGAGTGCGCGGAGGATGGGCGTCGGCCGGCTGGCCGACCCGCACGCGCGCGAGCAGCGGTCGGGTGCCGATGCCGAGGTCCGTGAGCACGTCGGCGAGCAGGCGGTTGTGCTCGAAGCAGTAGCCGCCGCGCCCCCCGACGACGAGCTTGGCGAACACGCCTTCGCTGTCGACCGCGATCGGCCGGCCGAGCCTGACGTCGAGGTTCTCGAACGGGATGGCCAGCCGGTGCGCGCGCTGGATCGCCTCCAGCCCCGCCGGGTCGGCGGCGGGCGCCGAGGCGAGCCCCAGCCGGCGGAGATAGGCCGCGAGCTGCCCGCTCACGCGGTCAGTGCGCGGCCTGCGGCCCGCGCTCGAGCCCCGAGGCTTCCAGCTGCTCGTCGATCTGCGCCAGCAGCCGCTCGAGCCCTTCTTCGGTGTAACTCTCTGCCCGCGCGACCAGCACGTCCTGCGTGTTCGAAGCACGCAGCAGCCACCAGCCGTCGGGGGTCGTCACCCGCACCCCATCGGTGTCGTCGACCCTTACGTCGCCGCTGGCCGAGGCGAGGCGTGCCTTTACCTCCTCGATCGCGGCGAACTTGCGGCTCTCGTCGACCTGGAAGCGCAGCTCCGGCGTGTTGCGCATCTCGGGTATCGCACTCCTGAGTTCGGTCACCGATTTGCCGATCCGCGCCGACGCGGCGATCAACCGCACGGCAGCGTAGAGCGCGTCGTCGTAGCCGTAGTAGCCGTCGGCAAAGAACACGTGCCCGCTCATCTCTCCGGCGAGCGGGGCATGGGTTTCCTTCATCTTCGACTTGATCAGGCTGTGGCCGGTCTTCCACATCAGCGGCTCGCCGCCGAGCTCGGCCACCCGGTCGAACAGTGCGCGGCTTGCCTTGACGTCGGCGATGATCGTCGCGCCCGGCTGCCGCGCGAGCAGGTCCTCGGCATAGATCATCAGCAGCTGGTCGCCCCAGATGATCCGGCCCTCGCCGTCGATCGCGCCGATGCGGTCGCCGTCGCCGTCGAAGGCGATCCCGAAGTCGAGACCCTTGTCGGCCACCAGCCGGCGCAGGTCCTCGAGGTTCTCGGGCATCGTCGGGTCTGGGTGGTGATTGGGGAAAGTCCCGTCGATATCGCTGTAGAGCGTGAAGTGCTCGCCGGGCAGGCGTGCGACCAGCTTCTCGAGCGCCGGTCCGGCGGCGCCGTTGCCGGCGTCCCAGCCGATCCTGAGCGAAGCCAGCTGCCCCGGATCGATACCGTCCATCGCCGAGACGAGCCGGTCGATGTAGGCATCCATCACCTCGACCTGTTCGACCGAGCCCGAGCCGTCGTCCCAGTCGCCCTCGGCCGCCATCCGCCCGAGCGCCTGGATGTCGGCGCCGAAGAACGGACGGCCCTGGAAGACCATCTTGAAGCCGTTGTAGTTGGCCGGGTTGTGGCTGCCGGTGATCTGTATGCCGCCGTCGACGTCGTCGGCCGAAGCCTCGGCATAATAGAGCATCGGGGTCGGCCCGACGCCGATCCGCCGCACGTCGCAGCCGCTCGCGGTCAGCCCTTCGACCAGCGCGTGCTCGAGCATCGGCGAGCTGACCCGCCCGTCGTAGCCGACCGCCACGCGCTTGCCGCCGGCGCGCCGCAGCAGCGTGCCGAAGCCACGGCCGATCGCGCGCGCGTCGTCCGAACCGAGCGTCTCGCCGATAATTCCGCGAATGTCGTACTCACGCAGGACAGTGGGATGGAACTGATGGGTCATTAGGACTCCAGGTGATGAGGCAATTCGTCGAGCAACAGATCCCGCGCCGCGTTCGCTTCGTGAACCTGGTCGTTGCTGCCGCCGCGATCTGGGTGGACCATCGTCACCAGGCGCTTGTGCGCGGCGAGGATTTCCTCCCGGGATGCGGCCGCGGACACGCCAAGAAGCCTGCGCGCGCGGAACACCGCCTGAGCGCGCGTGGAGAGCTTAGGTTCCCACGGCCAGCGGCCGGTGACGAGCTTCCAGCCGAGCACGACGATCCCGGCGAGGACGAGCAAGCGGATCATGTCAGGCAGCCTCGCTGTTCTGGGGGTCGGGCGCAGACCCCATGCGTCCGGGCATCGGCAGGCGCAGGTTGCCGACGAGCGCGCGCAACTCCTGCCGCGCGACGAGATGGCTCGTGCCGAGCTCGCCGAGCTGGCCCTTGTCGAGCAGCGTCAGGCCGGAAGGGAACAGCTCGCGGTAGATCACGCGCTCGCTGAGCCCGTGCGCGACACGAAAGCCGACGCGCTTCGACAGCTCGGTAAGTGCCTGGTCGATGCGCCGCTGGTTGCGCGCGTCGACGTGCTGCACGCGATTGCGCACGACCACCCAGTCCATCTCGCGGCGCTGCTCGCGCAACTGCTTGAGCGCGCGGCTCTTGCGCGCTTCCCAGATCAGCTCGGCATAGAAGCTCAGGCGGCGGACCTTGAAGGTCTCGGCATCGACCTGGCCGATCAGGTCGAAGTCGACGAAGCTGTCGTTCATCGGCGTGACCAGCGTGTCGGCCTGGGTCGCCACGTGACGCGCATAAGGATCGTCGCGGCCCGGCGTGTCGAAGATCAGGAAGTCCGCCCCTTTGCCAAGCTCGGCCGCTTGCGCCTCGAGCGCCTCGATGCCTTCACCTTCGAACACGGCGAAGCGGGCGCCGGGGAGATCGATTCTGCGGCGGACCTCGGTCTCGGCGCGGTTCTCGAAATAGCGGTACAGCGTCCGCTGGCGCGTATCGAGGTCGATCGCGGCGACCGACGCGCCCTGGTAAGCGAGCGCGACCGCCACATGCACCGCGGTGGTCGACTTGCCGGTGCCGCCCTTCTCGTTGGCGAAGACGATGCGGTGAGGCGCGGAGATGACAGGCCCTTTCTCTGATCTGGCGAGGCCGCTATCGCACCCCCCTGCCCGGCTCTTATCGGAGGCCCGCTCGCATGCAAACCGTCAACCGGCTGGCCGACCTGCGCGCGGCTGTGGACAGGCTGCGCAAGCGCGGTCCGGTGGCGCTGGTGCCGACGATGGGCGCGCTGCACCGAGGCCATCTGACGCTCGTGCGCGAGGCGCGCGAGAAGGCCAAGTCGGTGGTGGTGTCGATCTTCGTCAATCCGACCCAGTTCGGCCCCAACGAGGATCTCGACGCCTACCCGCGCCAACTCGCGGAGGATTCCCGCTTGCTGGCGGCAGAAAAGGTCGCGGTGCTGTGGGCGCCGCCGGTCGAGGAAGTCTATCCCCCGGGTTTCGCGAGCAAGGTCTCGGTCGCGCGGCTCAGCGAGGGCTTGTGCGGTGCCTCGCGGCCTGGGCATTTCGACGGGGTCGCCACCGTGGTGGCCAAGTTGTTCAACCAGGTGCGGCCCGACGTCGCGCTGTTCGGCGAAAAGGACTGGCAGCAGCTCGCGGTCATCCGACGCATGGCGCGCGACCTCGACCTGACCCAGCCGCATGCGGACATGATCCTCGGCGTGCCAACCGTGCGCGAGCCCGACGGGCTCGCGATGTCGAGCCGCAACCGCTATCTGTCGGAGACCAATCGCGAGCGCGCCGCGGTGCTGCCGGTCGCGATGCGCAAGGCGATCGCGGCGATCGAGGCCGGCGCCGAGGTCCCGCTGGTGCTCGACAAGACCAGGGCCGCGCTGATCGCCGGCGGGTTCACCAGCGTCGACTACGTCGAGCTGGCCGACGCCGAGACGCTCGAACCGCTCGAGCGCCTGGGCATGGCACCGGCGCGCCTGTTCGTCGCCGCGCGAATCGGCGGGACTCGGCTGATCGACAACATGCCTGTTGCCGCGCCGCCCGCCTGAAGGCAGGTTCGCCGCCGGGGCGCGCGATGCGCGGATGGGAGGATACCCGATGAGCAAACCTTCGGTGCGCGCGGCGTTCGTCGCGGTGACGACGCTGTTCTTCGCCTGGGGGTTCATCACCTCGCTGATCGATCCGCTGGTCGCCGCGGTGAAGGGCATCTTCACGTTGACCGACCTGCAGGCGCAGCTCTCGGCATTCGCGTTCTTCATCGCCTACGGGGTCGTCTCGTTCCCCGCTGCCGTGTTGCTCGCGCGGCTGCGCGCGGTGCCGACGATCCTGCTGGCGCTGGCGATGATGGCGCTCGCCTGCCTGATCATGCTGGGCGCGGCCAACCTCGCGATCTACTCGCTGGTCCTGCTTGGGCTGTTCGTGCTGGCGAGCGGGATCACCGTCCTGCAGGTTGCCGCGAACCCGCTCGCCGCCGCGCTCGGCGATCCCCAGGGCAGCCACTTCCGCCTCACGCTGTCGCAGACCTTCAATAGCCTCGGCACCTTCATCGGCCCGTTCCTCGGCGCGGTGCTGTTCCTCAAGGGAGTCGAGGTCAAGGAAGGCACCGTGGTCACCCCCGAGGTGCGCGACGCGGCGCTCGCCGGGATCGACCGGGCCTACTTCTGGATCGCCGGGCTGATCCTGCTGCTGCTGGCGTTCTTCTGGTTCAGCCGCCGCACGGTCGCCGCGGCCGCGCCCAAAGCCGCTTCGGGGAAGGGCATGCTCACCCTGGTCCGCGAGGCCCTCGCCTCGCGCTGGACGGTGCTCGGCGGCGCCGCGATCTTCCTCTACGTCGGCGCCGAAGTGGCAATCGGTTCGCAGATGGCGCTGTTCCTCAACTCCGACGCGGTGTGGGGCGGCTCGAATGCGCCGTTCGGCGTGCCGTTGCTCGGCCATGCGATGGGCAGCGACGGAGTACCCGGCGTCAGCCTGCAGGAAGCCGGCAAGGCGGTCGCGTTCTACTGGGGCGGGGCGATGGTCGGCCGCGCGGTCGGCTCGGCGCTGCTGGCACGGTTCAACGCGGCGGGCCTGCTCGCGCTGTTCACCGCGATCGCTTGCGCGATGTGCCTCTACGTCGTGACGGTCGGCGGCGTCTCCGCGGGGTTCGTCGCGCTGGCGATCGGGCTGTTCAATTCGATCATGTTCCCGGTGATCTTCACGCTGACGCTCGAGCGCTCGACCGCCAGCACCGAGGCGACCTCGGGGTTGCTGTGCACGGCGATCGTCGGGGGCGCGTTCCTGCCGCTGCTCGTGGGGGCGCTGTCGGACCACGCCGGCTACGTGACCGCGCTGATCGCGCCGGCCGCGTGCTACGCGCTGCTGAGCCTGTTCGCGGTGTCGGCCGGTCGCGCACCGGTCATCGCTCGCACCGAGACCGCGACTTTCCATTGATGGCCTGCCGGGATAGCGATGCTATGGACGCGGGATGCTCAGCAGGCGGTCGGTCATCGGGAGCCTCGGCGGACTGGCGGCCGCGCTGGCGCTGGCGCCGGCTCCGGCAATCCCGGCAAGCCGTCGCAGGCCGCCGAGGCTGAGACCCGGCGACACGGTCGCGCTGATCGAGCCCGCGGGCTTTAGCGACGACCAGGCGCAGGTCGAAAGGGTCAGGTTCACCATCGAGGGCATGGGTCTCGTGCCGCGCGTCGCGCCGCACGTGGGGACCCGCCACGGCTATCTCGCCGGCACCGACGAACAGCGCGCGGGCGACATCAACGCGATGTTCGCCGACCCCGAGGTCAAGGCGCTGTTCGCGATACGCGGCGGGTGGGGCTGCGCGCGGCTGCTGCCGTTTCTCGACTGGGGCACGATCCGGGCGAACCCCAAGCTGCTCGTCGGCTACAGCGACGTGACCGCGCTGCATCTGGCGTTCGCCGCGAAGGCCGGCTTTGCGACGATCCACGCCCCCAACGCCGCCAACAGCTGGCTCGGGATCAGTTGGGAGAGCTTCTGGCGGCTGGCGTTCGCCGGCGAGGCGCCGGTGTTCGCACCGCCGGACCCCGAAGTGGCGGACCCGCTGAACCCGGATCGCTGGCGGATCGCCACGATCCGCCCCGGTATCGCCCGCGGCCGGCTGCTCGGCGGCAATCTCTCGGTGCTCAGCGCGCTGGTCGGCACGCCGTGGCTGCCGGAGTTCGACGGCGCGATCCTGTTCCTCGAGGATGTCGGCGAGGCCGAGTACCGGATCGACCGCATGTTGAGTCAGCTCGAACTCACGGGGATTCTCGGAAAGGTCGCCGGCGTGATCTTCGGCCAGTGCACGCGTTGCACCGCGGGCGTGCCCGACTACAGCGGCTTCACCGTGCCGCAGTTGCTCGAGCAATATTTCGCCCCGCTCGGCGTGCCGGCATTCGGCGGGGCCAACATCGGCCACGTCGCCAACCAGTTGAGCATTCCCGTCGGCCTCGAGGTCGAGATCGACGCGGGAATTGGAACCATACGGGTGCTCGAGCCGGCCGTGGAGTAGGGCGGGAGGGACGCTTGCGCATGGTTGCCCGAGCGCCCCAAGCCTGCGAGGTCAGAGCCGGATGTGGATCTCGACCGCCTCGGGCGAAACCCCGAGTTCGCGCGCGACCCATTGCTTGACCGTCGCGAGCGAAGCGCCGCCCGGCGCGCTTGCCGAGCCGGAGCAAAGCTCCTCCACGGTCGCGTCCAGGGCGCCGGCGAGGCGGCGCAGGTTGCGCGGCGTTGGTGCGCTCCTGCCGGTCTCCCAGTACCACACGGTCTGGCGACTGACCTCGACGCGCTGGGCTACATCTTCGAGGGACAGGCCGCGCGTCTCTCGCAAGGCGCGCAGGCGCGCCGGAAGGCCGGCTTCACCGGCTTCGGCCTCGTCCGCGATGGAATCGCCAATCGCCTCGGCACCGGCTGGCGGATTCTTGAGCTGGGCCGCGGCCATTGCGGCGGTAGGCAGTGGCTGCTCGAAGCTGCAGCCAAACAGGTGGCCGCTGTTCCATCTCACCGTCGCCATCGCCGTACCGAACTCCGGCAGGTCCAGCGCAAACTGCGTACCGACGGGGAGATCGGTGGCAGACTCGATAAGCAGGCCCGTCGCCGACAGGTTATGGACGAGAAAGCTCTCGCCGGCATTCGAGCGGGATCCGCGCACGCGCAATCTCAGCCGGCGACGTGGAGCCCGGTCACGCGAAGGCGTTCCGGTCGGCGCGCGCTCCAGTTCCAGGTGCAGGGACGATCGGCGCGGCATCCAATTGTCTGTAAACAGACTTCCTTAACAATTGCTCAAGCCCCCCAACGAGCAGATACGGAAATATGTTCCCGTAAACCGCGCGCGACCCACCGCTTTTGTAGCACAGGGCAACTTGGAGGCCAATCGTCTAAAGACGATGCTTGCCTGACTACGAAATGTTAACTCTCGAATGTAAACAGTTTACAATAAACTCGTCCCGAGGCCTCTGATATTTTGCCTCAGCATTCAGGCACTTGCAGTCTGGTCGCGCTTTCGTTCCGTAAACAGACAGAATGCCCCATTTCGGGAAAGCCTGCGAATTCCAGTATCTTCCGCAACGCAAATTTGTTAACTGCTTGTTTACCGGGAGGGTGTCCGGGAACTCCGTTCCCCGCTCATGGGCTCACGTCCACGGCCGATCGGCTGCCCGGCTCCTGGCAAAACAGCCTGAGAAAATGGGGAAAAGCATGAAGAAGGTTCTTATTGCGGGCGCTCTGTCGACCGCCATGATGTCGTCGGCGGCGTTTGCGCAGAGCAACACGGACTCGGCCGATCTCGGTGTCACTGCCACCGTCAACCAGGAGTGCAGCATCGAGGATCCGACTCCGGTGGTGTTCGCCGAGGTCAACATCAACGAGGGTGCGGGTCCGAACGCCCTGCTGCTGAAGAACGGCTCGCAGTCCGACACGCAGAGCATCTACGTGAGCTGCAACTACGCGGCCAAGCTGTCGGCGACGTCGACCAACGGCGGCCTGCTGAACGCCGCAGGTGCAGCCCTCGCCGCGAACGACCCCGCGGACTTCACCAACCTGATCGAATACCGGGTTCTGCTGAACTCGACCGATTCGAGCTTCCCGAACCTCGACTTCCGCACCCGGCTCGAGCCCTCGGACTCGGTTACTGCGGCGGGCGCGTTCCACAACGATGCCACGCTCAAGGTCGTCATCGATCGCGACGACACCCAGAAGCGCCCGGTGGCCGGCGTCTACACCGACACCGCCGTGCTGACCCTGGGCCCGGTATAGGTCTTAGCCGAGCCGGACGAAGGAAAGGGGGGGCCTCGGTTCCCCCTTTCTGCACTTTAACCCCGAATTGACACCCTCCTCCCAGAGAAGCGGGGTGACAGATCTGCTGGACGGCGCGAGCCGCAGGAAACCCATGTTCTGGAAACTAATCATCGTCTGGGGAGCTCTCTCGCTCGCCCTCGCGCCGGTGACTGCCGAGGCGGCGCGAGTCTCGCCGATGATCGTCGAAGTGGCGCCGGTTGGGCGGGGATCGATCGCACGAGTCGAGCTCACCAATCCGAGCGAGCGGGAGTTTCCGGTCGAGGTCCAGATGTTCCGCGGCCTCATCAGCGAGGACGGCCAGCTCGAGCTGACCCCCGCAGACGACGATTTCCTGCTGTTCCCGACGCAGATCGTGGTGCCGGCGCGTTCGCAGCAGATCTTCCGCGTCCAGTACATTGGCGAACCTGAGCTCGCGGCTTCCGAGATCTATTACATGCAGGTCCGCCAGATTCCCGTCGATATTGCTGGAGGCAACGACTCGCAGGTCCAGCTGGTCGTGAACTTCAATGTCCTGGTCAATGTCATCCCGAACGGTGCCACCCCCGACCCCGTCGTGGAGACCGCCCGACCCGCCGTGCGCGACGGAGTACCCGGGGTCGAGGTGCGGCTGACCAATCGCGGGACGCGGTACTTCACCGGCGGAACGAATCGCTGGCAGATCATCGGTACCGGTGAAGACGGCGCGGTCCTCGACTTGCGTCTGCCGCCGGAGGAAGTCGCCAAGCTGATCGGAGTCGGCGTTGTCGCGCCCGGACGTTCGCGCGTGTTCTTCTTTCCGACCGGGAAGCCGCTTCGCGAGGGAACCATCCAGGCCAGCATGGTGCAGTAGCCATGACTAGGAGGGGACCCGGCGCGCTGATCGCGGGGGTCAGCAACCTTGCGCTTCTTGCGCTTATCGTGACGCCCGAAACCGCACGCGCGAGCGACGATCCGGCGCCGCATGCCGCGGCAGTCGCGTCGCAGCGCGCGGCGCGCCCGGTGATCATGTCGGTGCCCCTCGTGTGGAACGGGCAAGTGCTCGGCGACGTCACGATCGAGGTCGACCCCGACGCGAGTGTCGCGATCGAAAGCCAGTCGCTGCGCACGGAACTCGGGCGCCTGCTGACCGAGACCGGCCTGCGCGAGCTCGACGAGGCGATAGCCGGCAACCCCTTCGTCTCCCCGCAGGCCCTGCGGGCTGCGGGTTTCGACCTCGAGTTCGTCCTCTCGCTGCTGCAGCTGTCGGTGAACGCGATCGACCCGACGCTGCGCCCGGTCGAACCGCTCGGGGGAAGAGGGCAGGCAAGCGAGCCCTTGCTGCCATCGATGACGCCGGCGGGTTTCAGCGCCTACCTGAACACCAACGTGAACCTTCTCTACCGAGATCCCGATGGCGTCGTCGCGCCAGACGTCTTTCTGTTCGGCGCAGCTCGCTATCGCGGAGTCGTGGTCGAATTTGACGGCGGTTTCGCCGAGGACATCGATGATCGGTACCGCTTCTACCGCCGCGCAGCCCGCGCCGTTTACGACGAGCCCGACAGCTACCGACGGTGGAGCGCCGGCGACCTGCAACTCGAGAACACCGGCACGCTGCGGACTCCGTTCATCGGCGGCATCGCGGTGGAAAAAAGCCGGCGCACGTTCGATCCGTTCACTTCGGCGGTCAATCTCGGGCGCGAACTCCTGCTGGTCACACCGTCCACCGTCGAGGTCATCGTCAACGGAGCGCCCTACCAGACGCTCGATCTCCAGCCCGGCACCTACAGCCTCGACGACCTGCCGATCCAGATCGGGTCCAACGACGTTCAACTCGTCATCCGGGATGCCTCCGGCCGCGAGCAGATTACCCGCTTCGACTATTTCTTCGACCCGATCGAGCTCGATCCGGGCGAAGAGGAATACACCGCCGCTCTCGGTGTCATCGCCACCGACGTCAACCTGCAGCCCGACTACTCGGACGATCCGGTCTTCATCGGAAGCTACCGTCGCGCCCTCAACCACACGCTGATCGTCGGCGGGGGCGTCCAGATCTCGAAGGACCTCCAGGTCTTCTCGGTGGAGACGCAGTTCGTCCCGCAAGCGATCCCGGGAAGCTTCGATTTCCTCGGCGCTGTGAGCACTGGAGAGGGGACCGGGATCGCGCTCCGGGCAGGTTACCGGCTGATCATGGGGGCAGGCCGGAGCGCCAAGCGCCTTACCGCGACGGTCAATTACGAGAGCAGCCGATTCCATACGGTCGGCGACCTGTCCGACTTCCGGCTGGAGTACCTCTCGGCGAACGTCTCGTACGCCCAGTCGATAGGGAATCGGTCCACGCTGGTAGCCGGAGCGAACTACTTTTACCGTTCGACGGGGCGCGACCAGAGCACCTTCTTCGTCGACGTCAATCACAACATCCGCGACAACGTCCGGGCAACCGTCGGCGTCGAGTACGGAACCGGCTCGGTCTTCGGCAGCGATTTCGGCGTCCGGGCGGGTATTTCCGTCCTGTTCGGCGGTCAGCACCGCGGCGACGTCACCTACCAGAGCCGCCGCGAGCTCGCCCGCGCCTCGCTGTCGCGCGGAACCGGCAACCACATCGGCTCGGTCGGCTACTCGGTCAACGTGCAGGATTCAGCCGGGAACACCTCCGTCGACGGAGTGGTCGACTATATCGCCAACCGGTTCGAGGCTCGCGCGTCCCTGGCGAGCGCCGGAAACAGCCTCGGCGGAATAGCGGACAACCAGACCGCCCGCCTCCAGATCGGCACCTCGCTGGCGCTCGCCGACGGGGCCTTCGGTATCGGCCGACCGATCCAGAACTCGTTCCTGCTGGCTCATCCGCACGGAACGCTCGACGGCGAGGTCATCGCGGGCCGCAGCCTGAGCGACGGCAGGTACGAAGCCGCGAGCGGACCGTTCGGCGCCGCCGTGGTCAGCCGGCTTCCCTCGTACAACTCGCAGGACGTGCAATACGACATCGACAGCCTCGAAGCAGGCTACGACATCGGCGCCGGCGTCGTTCGGCTGACCCCGCCCTACCGCAGCGGGTATCAGCTCCTCGTCGGGACGGAGCGTTACGTCAGCACGGTCGGCTTCCTGCAGATCGACGGCATGCCGGCCGGGCTGGTTGCGGGCATGATCACGTCGGAAGACGATGAAGGATTCGAGCCCGAGCCGTTCTTCACCAACTCCGCCGGTCGCTTCGGAATAATCGGGCTCGCACCCGGGCGAAGCTACACGGTTCGCCTGCACGGCAGCGATCTGTCGTTCACGGTCGAGGTCCCGGAGAACAACACCGGTCTGTACAGGGCAGGCACAATCGATCTGCGGGCTGAAAGCCAATAGGAGGCGTCATGCGCTACCCAACAGTCATCATGCCTTTCGTCCTCGCGGCGGTACCCGCGGCTGCCAGCGCGGCGGATTGCCAGCCGGCTTTCGTCAATCCGGACCAGGCGCTGGTCATCGACGGCGTCACGATCGAAGCGGGCGGGCGCGCGACCGAGGATTTCCAGCTTCGCGTCCAGAACGCCGCGGCAGGAGGGAGCGGACCCTCTGGGGGCGGGCCGATGGGGTCCGCAACATGCGAGGCCTCCATTCGCTTCGCGCGTTTCAGCGCTCCCGATCCCGACTTTCCAGCGTACAGCCTGCGCGCGCCCGGCAACCGCGAGGTCGAAGTCCTGCCCGACCCGGCGTCCGGGGGCACCGCCGACAGCGATGTTGTGATCGCCAACGCACCCGCCGGACCGCAGGGGCGCTCGGTTCCGTTCCGCCTTACGATCCCGACCGAATGGGGTGTGCGCGCGGGAAGCTACATCGAGCAGCTTCAGGCGCAGCTGCTGGACCGCGACGGCAACGTCGTCGACACGGCGGCGGTGACGATCACCGTCACCGTTCCTTCGGCCGTTTCCCTGCGGCTTGTCGGGGCCGTCGTCGGAGGCTCAGCCGGCGGACCGGCGCAGATCGATCTGGGCAACCTGTCGAGCACGAGGGAGACTCGCTCGGAACCCTTCGGAGCCCTGATCCTGAGCACGGCGCCCTATTCCGTGCGGTTCAGTTCGGCCAATCTGGGGGCGCTCGTGCATCAGGACGGCCGGGAACGCGTTCCCTATCGCCTGTTCTTCGATGGTGCGCCGGTCGACCTCGCCGGCTCGAGCGAATTTCCTTATCTTGCCCATACTCCGAGGGGCGGCGACAGGCGGCCGATGAGCATCGTCGTGCCCCCGGTGGTCGCGCTGGCGGGGCACTATTCGGACCGGATCACGGTTACGGTGTCGACACTGTGAGGCAGGGGGCGCCTCAGGCGCGCGTCAGATTGCGGCCATCCCCACGCTGATCACCAGCGAAGTCGCCAGGCTGACGCCCTGCACGATCATTGGCACCGAGCGAACGACCGGTCCCTGCCGAAACGCGAGGCTGCTCACTCCCGAGGAGTCGAGTTCGTTGGCCTCACCGCCGTAGCTGATGCGGACTTCCTCACCGGGCTCGAGCGCGCGGTGTGTCGCGACGACCTGGAACGCGCGCGAGCTGTTGCACATCTCGAAGACCTCGGCGTGAGCCACGCCCGCTTGCGGAACGACCAGCGGCTGGGACAGATCGAGCTCGCAGACTTCGGGCACGGTGAGACGGATGCTGAGGCCAGCGCCGGTTTCGGCGGCAGCACCGGTCGAGAACCCGGCAACCGCGACAGCGGCGACGATGGTGAGCAAGCGGGCCATAGGCACTCCTCGATTGAGCCGTTCGGCCTAGGCGAGGTCGGTTAACTTCGATCTCAGGGATATGGTTAATCCGGCCCGGAACAATGGGTTCCCGAGACAGGCGACAAGCCTGTCGGAGCGTGGAGCGGGTAACGGGAATCGAACCCGTCTAGCTAGCTTGGAAGGCTAGTGCATTACCACTATGCTATACCCGCTCGGGCCGTGGCGGCGATTGCCACTTGTCCGGGCTCCGCGTCAACCGTCTGGCTCGTCGGTTCCTGTTTCGGCACGACCGTCGCCGGCTTGCGCGTCGGTTTCGGGTGGAGCGATCGACACCGTGACCCGACGATTGCGCGCGCGGCCTTCCTCGTCGGGCGTGCCGTCGAGCCGGGCGTTGGGCGCCACCGGGCGCTGCTCGCCCAGCGCGACGATCTCGATGCGCCCGGGATCGACGCCGCGCTCGGTCAGCCATTCGGCAACGGCCTCGGCCCTGCGACGCGAGACGCGCAGGTTGGCCTCGTCGTGTCCTGCGGAATCGGTGTGGCCGCGCAGGACGATCGGCCAGCCCTCGGCAAACTGGCGCGATTCGAGCAGCTGGCCGAGCACGGCCTCGGCGGCTTCCCTCAATGCCGTTCCGCCTTCGGCGAACGGCACTGTCAGCTCCAGCGGATCGGGTGCGGCTTCCGGCTGCTGCGGCAGCACGTCGGGGCGGATGATCGAGGGCGTCACTTGCTCGACCGGCGCCGGCGGCGGTGTCGGATCCTGGTCGGGAGCCTGCCGCTCGGGAACGCGCTCGCAGGAGGCGACGACGAGCGCCAGGCCGGCCATCGGGATCAGGTGTCGCTTCGTCATCCTCTCCTCTTACGCAGCGGCGGCGCGCGATTTCTTCCGGCCGCGCGAGCCCTTCTCGGCCGGGGCCGACCGGGCCTGGGGCGGCGAGAACGAGATCACCGTATCCCCCGGCCGCGGCTCGGGCGTCGCCGCGTGCGTGAAGAAGCGCATGCGGCCATTGGCCCGCACCAGCAGCAGGATTTCCGCCTCGTCCGGCAAGGCGGCTTTCACATCCTCGAGCCCGAACTGCTCGGACAGCCGGGTCTTGCGGAACACCCAGCCCTCACTCTGGCGTTGCTCGACGTCGTCGATCCCGAAACCCGTAGCGAACAGCGCCTGCCCCCTCAAGGATGCGGGCAAGGCGCGAGGGTCGTCGCCGGTATCGGCGTCGCCGAGCTGGTACACCGAATCGGAGCCGATCTCCGGGGCGAATTCCGAACAGACCAGCGCGTTGTAGGCCTCGTTGTCGGTCGCTGCGACGAGCACCTGGAACGGGTTGAGATCGAGCTCGTGCTCCGCCTCTTCGTGGAGAACTTCCCCGTGATAGGCGGGAATGCCGGCCTCTTTTGCGAGCTTGAGCCGACGCCAGCTCGCATCGGCGATCAGCACGGGATTGCCGAGCTCGCGCACCTGTTTGGCCAGGGCGACGGTCCACGGTGTCGAGCCGACGATCAGCACGCCTGGCAGCGCCTCGCCTTTGACGCCGAGCCAGCGCGCAACCCGATCGATGGTGAAGCCGTGGGCCACGATCGTCGCCACCACCACCGCGAAGCTGAGCCCGATCAGGATAGTGCCGTCGGCAAAGCCGAGCTCTTCGAGCCGCAGCGCGAACAGACCGGAGATCGAAACCATGACGATGCCCCGCGGCGCGATCCAGGCGAGGAACAGCCGTTCCTTCCACGGGATGCCGGTGAACAGCAGACTGAGGAGGATCGTCGCCGGCCGCACGAGGAACAGCAAGGCGAGCAGGAACAGGCCGAAGCGCCATTCGAACGCGCGCAGCTCGGCCACCTCGAGCGAGGCGGCAAGCAGGACGAAGATGCCCGACACGAGCAGGGTCGCCACGTTCTGCTTGAACGGGTGGAAGCTCCGCAGGTTGGCCGCGGGCATGTTCGCCAGCGCGATGCCCATGACGGTCACGGCCACCAGCCCCGCTTCGTGTTCGACCAGGTTGCAGCCGACGAAGGTTGCGATCACCGCCACCAGCAGGACCGGTGCTTTCAGGTACTCGGGCACGAGGCCGCGCGAGAACGTCCAGCCGATGGCCCTGGCCGCGGCAAATCCGATCCCCGCGGAGGCCACGGCCGCAAGGATCAGCGGTGGGACGATCGCGATGACCGAGGCGCCGCTGCTCGACAGTCGGAAATACTCATAGGCGATCACGGCGCAGAGCGCGCCGACGGGATCGTTGACGATCGCTTCCCACCGCAGGATCGCCGCGGGGCGCGGCTGGATGTTGGCTTGGCGCAGCAGCGGCAGCACCACCGTGGGTCCGGTCACCACGAGGATGCCCGCGAACAGGATCGCCACCGGCCAGACGAGCCCGGCGATGTAGTAGCAGGCCAGCGAACCGAGCAGCCACCCAACCGGGGCACCGATCAGCACGAGCCGCCAGACGCCCTCGCCGTACTTGCGGAACTCGCGGAAATCGAGCTGCAGGCCCCCCTCGAACAGGATCAGCGCCACACCGATCGAGATCATCGGTCCGAGGAGGCCGCCGAAGACTTCGCGCGGATCGAACAGCCCGAGCACCGGGCCGGCAAGGAAGCCCGCCGCCAGCATCAGCACGATGGCCGGCCACCCGCTGCGCCAGGCGATCCACTGCGCCCCGATTCCGAGTACGCCCACGAGGGCGATGACGAGAGCCTGATCTTGCATCGCTAGAAAGGGTACCCCGGCACGCGCTCCGATCCGAGGGTCAATGCCTGCGTGCGGAAATCTTTCCGCGAAAGGCGCTCAATGTCCGGGGAAATCCAGCAGCGCCTGTGTGGCGATACCCACCGCGCGCAACGCATCCGCCCCGCCGAGATCGGGTAGGTCGATGACGAATAGCGCATGGTCGACGATGGCGCCCGCCTGTCTCAGCAGGCGCGCCCCGGCCAGCGCCGTCCCGCCGGTGGCGATCAGGTCGTCAACCAGCAGTACACGCTCGCCGCTGCGGATGGCCCCTGGATCGAGCTCGATACGCGCAGCGCCGTATTCGAGCGCATAGTCGACGCCGATCGTCGCCACCGGCAGCTTGCCTGCCTTGCGCAGCGGCACGAAGCCGAGCCCGAGCCGGGCCGCCACCGCCGCCCCGAAGATGAAGCCGCGCGCCTCGATGCCGGCAACCGCCGAACTTCCGGTGCCGGCCGCGCGATCGACGAGGTGGTCGATCGTCGCGGCGAACCCTTCGCCATGCGCGATCAGCGTGGTGATATCGCGGAACTGGATCCCCGCTGCCGGAAAGTCCGGGATCGTGCGGACCAGTGCCTTGATATCGGTCGGGGTCAATCCTCGCGCCGCTTCGGCTTCACGCCCGCCCAGACCTGTTGCTTGGCGAGCCAGGCCAGGATCGTCGCGAACAGCAGGAAGCCGAGCACGGCCCAGCCCGTCTGCTTGCGCTTCACCAGCGTCGGCTCGGCGGTCCAGGTCAGGAACGCGGCCACATCCTGCGCCATCTGGTCGACCGTGGCCGGCGTGCCGTCGGCGTAGGTGACCTGCCCGTCGCTAAGCGGCGGCGCCATCGCCAGGTTCAGGTTGGCGAAGTACGGATTGTAGTAGAGGCCGACGCCCGTCTTGGCGTCGGGGAACCGCTCGAGCAGCTCGGCCGGCTGCTCCTGGTACCCGGTCAGCAACGAGTAGACGTAGGCCGGGCCGTCGTGCCGCGCCTTGGTCATCAGCGACAGGTCCGGCGGAATGGCGTTGTTGTTCGCGGCGCGCGCGGCGATGTCGTTGGCGAACGGCGACGGGAAGTAGTCCGTTGGCGTGCCCGGGCGGGTGTTGGTCTCGCCGGTGTTCGGATCGATACCGGGCACCGTCCAGCTGGCGGCCTCGGCCTTCACCTCGGCCTCGCTGTAGCCGAGCTGCGCAAGGTCGCGCATGGCGACGTACTTGAGCGAGTGGCAGGCCGAGCAGACCTCCTTGTAGACCTGATAGCCGCGCTGGAGCTGCTGCAGGTCCCACTTGCCGAACGGGCCGTCGCTCGCGAGATGCAGCGCCTTGGGGTGTTCGTGGAATTCGTGCTCGGCGGTCGGTTCGACCAGGTAACCCTGGCCGATCACCGCGGCCGAACCCCAACCGAAGGCCCACAGCACCGCGACGGTGAAACCGAGCCCGACGAATATGCCGATCAACCTGATCATTGCGTCTTTCCCTTAGTCCCGCGCGCTCAGGTGGCCGGAGAGGTGTTTTCGCCCAGCACCGCCTGCTTGTCCGAGCCGAGCACCGCCTCGGTGATCGAGAACGGCAGCGGCTCGGGCCGTTCGACCATCGAGACGATCGGCAGGATGACGAGGAAGTGCAGGAAGTAGTAGGCGGTCGCGATCTGGCTGAGCATCACATAGGGCTCTTCGGCCGGGGCGCCGCCGCAGTAGAACAGCACCGCCATCGCCGGGATCAGCCCGAACCAGAAGAACTTGCGGAACATCGGCCGGTAATGGCCCGAGCGCACCGGCGACTTGTCGAGCCAGGGCAGGAAGAACCACACCAGGATCGAGGCGAACATCGCCAGCACGCCGAGCAGCTTGGCCGGCAGGATGAAGTCCGCGGTGAACGCGCGCAGGATCGCGTAGAACGGCCAGAAGTACCATTCGGGCACGATGTGCGCCGGCGTCGCCATCGGATTGGCCTCGATGTAGTTGTCCGGGTGCCCGAGGTAGTTGGGCAGGAAGAACACCATCGCGAAGTAGATCAGCAGGAACACGCCGAGCCCGAACCCGTCCTTGGCTGTGAAGTACGGGTGGAACGGAACGGTGTCGCTCTCGCTCTTCACCTCGACGCCGGTCGGGTTCGACGAACCCGGGATGTGCAGCGCCCAGATGTGCAGGATGACCACGCCGGCGATCACGAACGGCAGCAGGTAGTGCAGCGAGAAGAACCGGTTGAGCGCCGCGTTGTCGGGCGCGAAGCCACCAAGCAGCCAGATCTGCAGCGGTTCGCCGACCAGCGGGATCGCGCCGAACAGGCCGGTGATGACCTTGGCGCCCCAGAAGCTCATCTGCCCCCACGGCAGCACGTAGCCCATGAAGCCGGTCGCCATCAGCAGCAGGAAGATGACCACACCGAGCAGCCAGACCATCTCGCGCGGCGCCTTGTAGGAGCCGTAGTAGAACCCGCGGAAGATGTGCAGGTAGATCACCGCGAAGAAGAAGCTCGCGCCGTTGGCGTGCGCATAACGCAGCAGCCAGCCCCAGTTCACGTCGCGCATGATGTGCTCGACCGAGGCGAAGGCGACGCCGGCGTTGGCCGCGTAGTGCATCGCCAGGATCACGCCGGTGACGATCTGCAGCACCAGGCAGAAGCCGGCGAGCACGCCGAAATTCCACCAGTAGTTGAGGTTGCGCGGCACCGGGTAGCCGCCGCCGATCGCGTTGTAGACGAGGCGCGGAAGCGGCAGCTTCTCGTCGAGGTACCGCATCAGCGGCGCCTTGGGTTCGTAGTGCTTGGCCCAGGGGAAGCTCATCAGGCGGACTCCTGCCCAATCACGATCGTGGTATCGGATGTGAACGCATAGTCCGGCACTTCGAGGTTGGCCGGCGCCGGCCCTTTGCGGATGCGCCCGGCGGTATCGTAATGCGAGCCGTGGCACGGGCAGAAGTAGCCGCCGAACTCGCCGCGGTTCTCGCCCTCGGCAGCGCCGAGCGGCACGCAGCCAAGGTGCGTGCACACGCCCATCGTCACGAGGATGTTGCCGTGGCCTTCCTTGGTCCGCTCGGCGAGCGACTGCGGGTCGCGCAGGCTGCCCGCATCGACGGCGTTGGCCGCCTCGATCTCCTGCGGCGTCAGGTTGCGCACGAAGACCGGCTGCTTGCGGAATACGGCCTTGACCGCCATCCCCGGCTCGATCGCCGAGATGTCGAGCTCGGTGGTGGATTCGGCGAGCACGTCCTTCGACGGCGCCATCTGGCTGATCAGCGGGACCAGCGTGGCGGCTCCGCCGACGCCGGCCGCGGTCACGGCGGCGATATTGATGAAATCGCGGCGCCGCACGCCTTCCCCGGCGGCCAGCGCTTCGGGATCCGCGGTGCCTGTGGTGGTTGCCATTGCCTTGCCTTGCCTGCCGGCCCCGTGGGCGGCAGCCCGGACGCGGAACCGAAGAATTCTGGACCCGCCGCGTCCTTCCGAGGCCCCCGGGGGCGCGGCTTGGCCGGGCTGATAGACGAGCGAACCCGCCATGCCAACAGGCATTTTGGCCCCTTTCCGGGAGACTCAGCCGGGCAGCCCGATCAACGAGAATTGTCGTCCGTAGGCGGGCTCCCCGCGGTGCGTCGCGCGACGATAGGAGAAGAACCGCGCTTCGTCGGCATAGGTGTCGAGACCGAGCGGCTCCCACTGCTCGACCCCTGCATTCCTGAGGCGCGCACAGATGTAGGCTTCGAGGTCGAACTGCCAGTGACCGGGCCGGCCCCGATCGAACCAGCGCTCGTCCTCCGGCCCGAACTGCGCGCGGAAGCCGTCGTCGACCTCGTAGCTTTCTTGCGCGATCGCCGGACCGATGACGGCTTCCATCCGCGCCCGCCGCGCGCCGAGCCGCTCCATCGCCTCGATCGTGTTCTCGATCACCCCGCCGTGCGCGCCGCGCCAGCCGGCATGAGCGGCGCCAACCACGCCTGCCGCGAGGTCCGCGAACAGCACCGGTGCGCAATCGGCGGTGACGATGCCCAGCAGCAGGCCGCGCCGAGTGGTGACCATCGCGTCGGCCCGCGGGCGCTGGTCGTGCGGCCACGGCTCGTGCACCTCGACGACATCGGGGGAATGGACCTGGTAGACCGTCGCCAGCTTCGCGCCGGGCAGCACGGCCTCGACGGCGCGGCGGCGGTTCTCGGCCACGGCCGCCGCATCGTCGTCCGCCCCGTGGCCGACGTTGAGTCCGGCAATCGTGCCCTGCGACACGCCGCCGCGGCGACCGAGGAAGCCGTGCGGCAGCCCCGCGAGCCCGTCCGCGCGAATGACCTCGACAGGTTCGTGCGGATCGTCAGCCAAGGCTGCGCGTCACCTGCTCGTAAGTGTCGCGGCTCAGCTTCGGCGCCGCGGCGATCCGCTCGAGCTCCGCGCGCATCAGCGCCGCGCGCACCGGCTCGATCCGCCGCCAGCGGCCAAGCGGCGCGACGAATCGCGCCGCGGTCTGCGGGTTGATCGGATCGAGCGCGAGGATCAGGTCCGCGATCAGGCGGTAACCCTCGCCGTTGGCGGCGTGGTAGCCCTGCGGCGCCCCGGTGAAGGCCATGTACAGCGAACGCACCCGGTTGGGATTCCTGAGCGTGAAGTCCGCGTGCTGCGCCAGCGTCTCGACGTGCTCGAGCACATTCGGGTGCAGCGACTGCGCCTGCAGCGCGAACCACTTGTCGACCACCAGCGGGTTGTCGCGGTAGCGCTGGTAGAAGTCGAGCAGCTTGGCGTTGCGCTCGGGCGTATCGAGCCCGGCGAGTACCATCAACGCCCCCTGCCGGTCGGTCATGTTGTCGGCCGATTCGTATTGCGCGGTGGCCATACCCGCGGCGCGCTCGGGCACGCCGGCCGCGAGATAGACGAGCGCCTGCGTCTTGAGCTTGCGCGCCCCGCGCGCGGCGGCTCCGAGGTCGTAAGGCACGCGGCTCGTACGGGCGTGAAGCTCGGAGAGCTCGGCTTCGAGGGCGGTCCCGAGCCAGGACTTGAGTGCCTCGCGCTCGGAGTGGATCGCGCCCGGGTCGGCGACAGGCACCTGTTCGGACAGGTACGAGTGCCCCGGCAGGATCATCAGCTCGCCGCGCATCAGGTCGTCGAGCTGCTCGTCGGCGAGCACGGCGGCGAAGGCCGACCGGATCGCCTGGCGACCGGCCGCGCGCTCCGCGTCGCCGAGCAGGCCGCCCGAGGCGTCGCGCAAGTGCCGCACGACAAGGTCCTGCATCGCCTCGTAGCGCGCGAAGGGATCGTCGTCGTGCGCCGCGAGGAACACGAGCTCGTCGCTGGAGACGGTGCGCTCGATCGCCACCGGAGCGGAGAAGCCGCGATTGATCGACAGCACTGGCGGCGCGGCGAAGCCGGGGACGCTCAAGCTCGCCTCGGCCTGCTCGAGCACGAACAGCTGCTCGCCGTCGTGCTTGCCCGTCTCGCGGTCGAACAGCGCAAGCCGCAGCGGGATCGGCAACGGCTTCTTGTCGGGCTGGCCAGGCGTCGGCGGCACCTCCTGGCGGAAGTGCAGCGTGGCGGTGTCCCCCTCGTGCTCGAGCCGCACGGTGACCTTCGGCGTGCCGGCCTGCTCGTACCATAGGCGGAACTGCCCGAGATCGAGCCCGGCGCCGTCCTCAATCGCGCGGATGAAGTCCTCGCAGGTCGCCGCCTCGCCGTCGTGCCGCTCGAAATAGAGGTCGCAACCGGCGCGGAATCGCTCGGGCCCGGCCATCGTGCGCATCATGCGGATGACCTCGGCGCCCTTGTTGTAGACCGTCGCGGTGTAGAAGTTGGAGATCTCGCGGTAGCTGTCGGGCCGGATCGGGTGCGCCAGCGGGCCCGAATCCTCGGGGAACTGCACCGCGCGCAGCACCCGCACGTCCTCGATCCGCTTGACCGCGGCCGAACCCATGTCCTGGCTGAACAGCTGGTCGCGCAGCACGGTGAAGCCTTCCTTGAGGCTCAGCTGGAACCAGTCGCGGCAGGTCACGCGGTTGCCCGACCAGTTGTGGAAGTACTCGTGCGCGATCACTCCCTCGACCGCGTCGTAGTCGCCGTCGGTCGCCGTCTCGGGGTCGGCGAGGACGTACTTGGTGTTGAAGATGTTGAGGCCCTTGTTCTCCATCGCCCCCATGTTGAAGTCGGAGACGGCGACGATGTTGAAGGTGTCGAGGTCGTACTCGCGACCGAAGGTGTCCTCGTCCCACTTCATCGCCCGCTTGAGCGAATCCATCGCGTGCTGCGTGCGTGGCAGGTCGCCTTCGCGGACCCAGATCGCGAGCTCGACCTCGCGGCCGGACCGGGTCGTGAAGCGGTCGCGGTTGGCGACGAGATCGCCAGCGACGAGCGCGAAAAGGTAGCTCGGCTTGGGCCAGGGATCGTGCCACTCGGCCCAGTGCAGGCCGTCGGCGCCCTCGCCCGAGGCCTCGAGGTTGCCATTGCACAGCAGCACCGGGAACTGCCGCTTCGGACCGGTGAGGCGCACGCGGTAGGTCGACAGCACATCGGGCCGGTCGGGGAAAAAGGTGATCCGGCGGAAGCCCTCGGCTTCGCACTGCGTGCAGAGCATGCCATTGGAGGCGTAGAGCCCCATCAGCTGGGTATTGGCCGAGGGATCGATCTCGGTGGCGATCTCGAGCTGGTGCGTGTCGCCCGACAGCGGCACGACGAGGTCGTCGCCGTCGAGAGTCCACGAATTGACCGCCTGCCCGTCGACGACCACCTCGAGCGGGGCAATGCCGTCGCCGTTGAGGCGGATCACCGGGGCGGCCGGCGCACGTGCGTTGCGCTGCACGGTCAGCACCGAACGCACCCTGGTCTTGTCTATCCCGAGGTCGAACTCGAGTGCGATCTCGGGCACCAGCCAGGGAAACGGCGTATAGTCCTCGCGGCGGATCAGCAGTGGTTCCTTCGGCTCCGGGGCCGCGTCGGCCATCTCGGGATTGCCGTCGGGTGTCGAGGGGGTGCGGGCAATGTCCATGGGTGACCTCCTAGGCGCTTTCGCCGTGCCGTCCAGCGGGTAGAACGCACGCATGGCGCATCTGTTCATCTTCGGCCTCGGCTACTCGGCGAAGCGCATCGGCGCGGCGGCGGAAGCACGCGGCTGGCGCGTCACGGCAACCGGCCGCGGAGCCGCGCTGGCGTTCGACGACGAGGCGGGCGTGCACGCCGCGCTGGCGAGCGCGAGCCACGTCCTCTCGTCGGTCCCGCCCGGCGAAGCCGGCGATCCGGTGCTGGCCCGTTACGCGGATGCGCTGCGGCACGGCTGGCTCGGCTACCTGTCCTCGACCGGCGTCTACGGCGACACGGGCGGCGCTTGGGTCGACGAGAGCGCCCCCATCGGTCGTGGCCGCCGGT
The DNA here is from genome assembly GCA_044506565.1 of Sphingomonadales bacterium. Classification (GTDB taxonomy): domain Bacteria; phylum Pseudomonadota; class Alphaproteobacteria; order Sphingomonadales; family Sphingomonadaceae; genus Croceibacterium_A. The sequence goes on from JBIQKN010000009.1 coordinate 50,215, forward strand.
CGGCGCGGAGCGATGCCGATGCCGGGTGGCTGGCGCGCGGCGCGCGGGTGTTCCGCCTGCCCGGCATCTACGGGCCCGGGCGCAGCGCGCTCGACCGCGTGGCCGACAGCCGCGCGCACCGGATCGACCTGCCGGGGCAGGTGTTCAGCCGCATCCATGTCGACGACATCGCCTCGGGCGTGATCGCCGCGTTCGATGCTCCGCCCGGCGCCTACAACCTCGCCGACGACCTGCCGGCGAGCCAAAACGCGGTGATCGAGGAGGCCTGCCGCCTGCTCGGCGTCCCGCCGCCGCCCTTGCAGTCACTCGACGAGGCCGCCCTCCCGGCGCCGGCGCGCGCGTTCTATACCGAGAACCGCCGGGTCGCGAACGGCAAGGCGAAGCGCGTGCTCGGCTGGCAGCCGCGGTACCCGACCTATCGCGAGGGGCTGCGCGCGATCCTCAGACCGACTTCGCCCTCAGCGCGATGACCATCCCGACCAGCGCGAGCGCGCTGCCGCCGATGGCCAGAGCCGACCAGCGGTAGCCCTCGAACAGCGTCGACAGGCCCATCGCCACGATCACCACGAGCACGTTGTGATAGGCCGCGCGGCCCGCGCCGATCTCGCGAATTAGCCGGTAGTAGAGCGGGAAGGTCACGACCGAGCCGAGTACGGCGAGGTACGCGGTCCCGGCCCAGTAGCGGGCGTTGGTCGGCAGTACAGGCGGCCCGGCGAATACCCAGGCCATCGCCAGGTCGAGTACCGTGCCGTAGAGCATCGCCCAGGCGATCAGCGCAAACAGCGGCACCCGGCGGCCGGTCTCGCCGGCCTGGATCACGTTCGACACCGAGGCCGCGATCATCGCCCCGAGCGCGAGCCAGATGCCGAGCGCGACGTTGCCGCCAATCGGTGCCGCGCGCGCCTCGTTGACCAGCAGCAGCGCGATGCCGCCGATCGCGATCACGCTGCCGATCATGAAGCGCGCGGTGATCGGCTGGCCCAGCAGCACGCGCCCGAGCACCGCGTTGGGCACCAGCATCAAGCCGATCATCACCGCGACGATCCCCGAGGTCAGGTGCAGCTCGGCCTGGTAGACGAAGTTGTAGTTGCCGCTGAACTGGAACAGACCGACCGCCAGCGCGAGGCCGTGCACCCGCGCGGGCATCCGCCATGGGGTACGTGTCACGAACACCAGAGCGAACATCGCGAGCGTCGCCAGCACGAACCGCCAGGCGACCGACCACAGCGCCGGCACGCCGTCGATCTGGTCTATGATCACGATCCAGGTCGAACCCCAGATCAGCGAAATCGCCAGGAACGGCAGTGCCACGCGCGGCCGCAGCAGCGCGTGCGGCGGGGCGGGCTCGCTCACAGCGCGCCGATGGCGCGGGCGAGCGCGCGAGTATGCTCTTCGCGCGTGTCCCAGGCGGCGACGAAGCGCGCCGCGTCGGAGCCCCAGTCGTAAAACCCGAAACCCTGCGCGCGCAGCGCCTCGCGCTCGGCCCCGCTGCAGCGCAGGAACACCTCGTTAGCTTCGACCGGATGCAGCAGGCGCTCACCAGCCGCGCCGGCGATTTCGGCGGCCGCGGCGTTGGCGGCGCGCGCATTGGCGAGCCACAGGTCGCCCTCGAGCATCGCCAGCGCCTGCGCGGCGAGAAAGCGGCCCTTGGACTGCAGATGCCCCGCTCGCTTGCGGCGATAACGCGCGACGTCGGCCAGCGCGGCATCGAAGAACACGATCGCCTCGGCGTTCATCGCCCCGTTCTTGACGCAGCCGAAGCTCAGCGCGTCGACCTCGCCGCAGGCTTCGTCCGCCGGGCAGCCGAGGAAGGCGACGGCATTGGCGAACCGGGCTCCATCCATCTGCACCCGCAACCCGCGCGAGCGGGCGAGAGACGCGAGCGCCGCGAGCTCGTCAGGGCGGTAGCAAAGGCCGTACTCGGTCGCCTGGGTCAGCGACAGAGCATGGACCTGCACCCGGTGCACGTCGTCGCGGATCCCCGCGAGCGCCGCGCCGACCGATTCGGGGGAGAGCTTCGCCCCCACACCTTCGGCCAGCACCAGCTTGGCGCCGTGCAGGTAGAATCCCGGCGCCCCGCCCTCGTCGCTCTCGATGTGCGCCTCGCGGTGGCACAGCACGGCTCCGTGCGGCGGAACCATCGTCGCCAGTGCGAGGCAGTTGGCCGCGGTGCCGGACGCAACCCACAGCGCCGCGACGTCGCGCCCGAACAATGCGGAGAAGGCCTCGTCGAGCCGCCGGCTCAGCGCGTCGGTGTCGTAAGGCATGTCGGCCGCATCCGCCCGCCGCAGCGCTTCCCACACTTGCGGGTGGACCGCTGCCGCGTTGTCGGACAGGAACTGCATGGGGGAACGCCATGGCTCGCCGCGGTGTTCGGCGCAAGAAGGAGCCCGAAACGATGCCCGACGCGATCGCGATCACCCACACCGACGAGACTACCCATGGCGCTTACCGCGCCGAGCTGCCGGGCGTCGACCGCCCTGCCGAGCTGACCTGGCGCGCGCTCGGCCCGCTGCGGATCGCCGACCACACCTTTGTCCCGCCCGAGATGCGCGGCCGCGGCATCGCGCAGCAGCTCGTCGAGGCGCTGATCGCCGACGCGCGCGAGCAGGGCTTCCGGATCGTGCCCCAGTGCAGCTACGTCGCCGCGCAGTTTCGCCGGCACCCGGATTGGGCCGACCTGCTCGAGACGCCCGACAGCTGACCGCTCAGCCGGGCAGGCGCGAGAAGTCGACTCCGGCGATCGAATGCAGCACTCCGTCGCGGAGCAGGCGCGCGTCCTCGAGCGGGATACCCTCAATCGCCAGCGTGCCGCCGGCCACGCCGAAATGCAGCGTCGCATAGCCGCGCCGCCGGGCGATCGGTCCTTGCGCGATCTCGATCGACTGCAGCTTGACGCGCGAGGCGATGTCGAGCCGCGGCGCGAGCCAGCCGCGGCGCACGTAGATCCGCTCGCCGTCGATCGCATGACGGTCGTAGCGCGAGAGGAAGCGCTCGCGCACGGCGACGAGGACCGCGATCCCGGCCATCGCGACCGCGCCCAGCAGCGACCCGACCTGCGCCTCGGCCGGGAACAGCGGCCGCACCAGCGCGAGCGCCACGGCCCCGAGCGCCAGCGGCAAGGCACCGAGTAGCGCGCGGTCGAAGCGGAAGCGTGGGCTCGGGCGGTGCCAGTGGGTGATCCCGTCGGGCAGGTCGAACCCGGTTACGCGAATCACCGGAGCGATTTCGCTCATCTGCGCGAATGGCACGACCACGTGGCTGGCCGCCTTCGCGTCGGTCGCCAGGCTGACGACCTTGAGCGCGTGCCAGCCGAAACGGCGGCGCAGGATGCCGGTGGTGACCTGCAGCGCCTGCACCCGGTGAATCGGCATCACAGTATCGGTGCGGGTCAGCAAGCCGCGGCGGCGGCGCAAGCCCTTTGGCGTCTCGTCGAGCCGGAAGTCCCAGTCGCGCAGCGCGGTGCGCACCAGCCCGGTGACGAAGCCGAGGATCGCCAGTGTTGCCAGCGCCAGCACTGCACCGACGGCCTGCACCGCCGGGCCGAGTTCCTGCAGCCGGTGCCCGGGCCCCGCGAGCAGCTCGATCCAGGCCTCGAAATTCCAGATGTCGAACCGCAGCAGGAAGTCGAACTGCTGCAGCGCGCCGCCGATCACGGCGAAGGCGATCAGCGAGAACTCGAACAGGCCGAAGGTGACGAGCCGCCTCGGGTCCATCGCGAAGAGCGTCTGCGACGGCTCCTCCACGGGCGCCGCGGCATCGTCCGCCGCGACGGCCTCGCCGCTCTTGCGCGCTCGCACGGTCTCGCGCAGCGCGTCGGCCTCCTCCAGCGTCACGTAGGCAATGCGGACCTCGTCCTTGCCCCCGGCTCCGGTCTCGAACCGCACCTCGGCCATCCCGAACAGCCGCGGCACCGGCTTCTGCTCGAGGCTCACGTCCTGGATGCGTTCGTAGGGGACCGCGCGGGCCGAGCGGCTGATCAGCCCGTGCTCGATGCGGATATCGTGCTCGCCGACGCGATAGCGGAAATGCCGCCAGGCGACCCACGTGAACAGCCAGGCGAGGCCGAGCATGGCGACGAGCGCCGGCACGACCAATGGCCCGCCACCCGACCATCCCTGGCTCCCGAAGACCACCGCGACAGCCGGAAACGCGAGATTGCGCAGCCCGGTGATGGCCCGGACGACGAAGCTCAGCGGGCTGGTCCGGCGCCAGTCCTCGGGCGCGGCCGTCGCCGGCTCGCTCACAGCGTCTCGCGCTTGACGTGCGCGCGGATTTCCTCGCGCATCGCCGTCGCGTCCGCGTGGCCGAGGCCCGGCAGGGCGACCGAGGCGTTGTGTGTGCCCGCGGTGTGCAGCACCAGCGTGGCGAGACCGTAGGCGCGCTCGAGCGGGCCCTGGTGCACGTCGATGTGCTGCACCCGGCCGAACGGCACCACGGTGTCAGAGCGGAACAGCAGCCCGCGCACCACGCGCAGCCGGTCGCTGCCGAGCTGGTAGCCGCGCGCCTGGTAGCGCCGCAGCGGCACGCGGACGATCAGGTACAGCGCCACCAGCAGCACCGGCGCGAGAAATGCGCCGCGCGGCAGCGCGTCGGCCGATTCGAGCACCAGCGCGCCGATCACGAACGGCAGCGCCCAGCCGAGCGTCGTGAGACGCACGACCTTGACGTAGTTCGGGTGGAGCGGCGTCAGCGCATCCCCCTCGTGATCCGGCGCGTCCATGGTGAACTACATGGACAATACACCGGCCGATGGCAAGCCGCGCGAATGGTGCTGCTGGAGAGGATTGAACTCTCGACCTCACCCTTACCAAGGGTGCGCTCTACCACTGAGCTACAGCAGCGCCGGGAAGGCGGGCGCTATTGGCACGCGCCGCCGCTATGTCAAGCAGAGCTTGAGCCGTCCGCCCTATAGCGGCAAGGCGTTGCCGATGAGTGAAGCCACCCCCCCGATGACCCGCGAAGAACGCCTGGCGGCCCGGTTGCGCGAGAACCTGCGCCGCCGCAAGGCCCAGGCGCGCGAGCGCGGGCTCGCTGCGGAGCACGGGGACGACGGCCTTCCCAAAGCGCCGGAGCGCGGCTAACGGGCGGGGCTCCCAAGCTGCAGGAGCCTTTCCTTGCCTACGCTGATCCTCGTGCGCCACGGCCAGAGCCAGTGGAATCTCGAGAACCGCTTCACCGGCTGGTGGGACGTCGACCTGACCGAAAAGGGCGAAGCCGAAGCGCGCGCCGCGGGCGAGCTGCTGGCGAAGACCGGCCTGCTGCCGACCTGCGCCTTCACCTCGCTGCAGACCCGCGCGATCCGCACGCTGCATCTCGCGCTCGAAGCCTGCGGGCGGCTGTGGATTCCCGAGACCAAGGACTGGCGGCTCAACGAGCGGCACTACGGCGGCCTCACCGGGCTCAACAAGGCCGAGACCGCCGAGAAGCACGGGGACGAGCAGGTGAAGATCTGGCGCCGCAGCTTCGACGTGCCGCCGCCGCCGATGGAGGCCGGCGGACCGTACGATCTCTCGGCCGACCCGCGCTATGCCGGCATCGCGATCCCGGCGACCGAGAGCCTCAAGCTGACGATCGAGCGCGTGCTGCCCTATTGGGAATCGGCGATCGTGCCGCAGCTCACCGCAGGCGAGACGGTGTTGGTCGCCGCGCACGGCAACTCGCTGCGCGCGCTGGTCAAGCATCTCTCGGGAATCTCCGATGCGGACATCACCGGGCTCGAGATTCCCACCGGCGAGCCGATCGTCTACGAGTTCGACGCCGAGATGCGCCCGGGCGAGCGCCACTACCTGAAGGACCGCTGAGATGACCGCACCGGTCGCTATCGTCATGGGCAGCCAGTCGGACTGGCCGACCATGCGCCGCGCGGCCGAGGCGCTCGACAAGCTCGGGGTCGCGCACGAGGCGCGGATCGTCTCGGCGCATCGCACGCCCGACCGCCTCGCCGCCTTTGCCAAGGGCGCGGCCGACGATGGCTTCAAGGTGATCATCGCCGGTGCCGGCGGCGCCGCGCACCTGCCGGGGATGGTCGCGGCAATGACCCATCTGCCGGTGCTCGGCGTTCCGGTCGAATCGAAGGCGCTCAAGGGTCACGATTCGCTGCTCTCGATCGTGCAGATGCCGGCCGGCATCCCGGTCGGGACGCTGGCGATCGGCGAGCCCGGCGCGACCAACGCCGGGCTGCTGGCGGCGGCGATCCTCGCCACGTCCGATGCTGCGCTAGCCGAGCGCCTGCGCGCGTTCCGCGCCGAACAGACCGCGGCCGTGGCCGAGGCCCCGCACGACGAATGATCCTGCCCGGTTCGACCATCGGCATCCTCGGTGGCGGCCAGCTCGGCCGGATGCTGGCGATGTCCGCAGCGCAGCTCGGCTACCGCTGCCACGTCTACGCGCCCGAACGGGATGCGATAGCGGCCGAAGTCAGCGCCGGATTCACCTGCGCCGACTGGCACGACCGTGAGGCGCTCGCCGCTTTCGCGGACGGCTGCGCGGTCGTCACTTACGAGTTCGAGAACGTGCCGGTGGCGCCGTTGGCGGCGATCCCCGCAGGCAAGCTCGCACCGGGACCCCGCGCGCTCGAGGTGGCGCAGGACCGGCTGAGCGAGAAGCGCTTCGTCGAGGAGCTCGGCGGCCGCCCGGCACCCTACGCCGCGCTCGATTCGGCTGCCGACCTGGCCGGAGCGATCGCACGGGTCGGCGCGCCCGGCATCCTCAAGACTCGCCGCGAAGGGTACGACGGCAAGGGCCAGTGGCGGCTGGCCTCGGCTGCCGACGCCGCAACGCTCGAATTCCCCGGGGAGCGGCTGGTTTACGAAGCCCTGGTGCGTTTCGAGGCCGAGTTCTCGGTGATCCTCGTGCGCGGGCGGGACGGCGAGGTGCGCTTCTGGGACAGCCCCCAGAATGTCCACGAGGGCGGCATTCTCGCGCGCTCGACGCTGCCCGCTCCCGAGGCCGTCGCGGCTCAGGTGCCGGACGCCAGGCGGCTGGCGCAGGCGGTCGCCGAGGCGCTCGACTACGTCGGCGTGCTGACACTCGAGTTCTTCGCCACGGCCGAGGGGCCGGTGTTCAACGAAATGGCCCCGCGGGTGCACAACTCCGGCCACTGGACGATCGAAGGCGCACTCACGAGCCAGTTCGAGAACCATGTTCGGGCGATCTGCGGCCTGCCGCTCGGCGAGACGGCGACACTGTTCCCGCGGATCGAGATGAGCAACCTGATCGGCGACGCGGCGCGAGAGGCGGCCGAAGTGCTCGCCGATCCCCGCGCGCACCTCCACTTCTACGGCAAGGGCGAGGCGCGCGACGGGCGCAAGATGGGCCACGTGACCCGGCTCGGATAGAGAGGCCCGGATGAAGCACCGCGACATCGTTTTCGTCATCGCCCGGGCCGACAACGGCGTGATCGCTCGCGACGGCCGGGTCCCGTGGCGCATCCGGGAGGACCTCAAGCGGTTCGTCGCGCACACGATGGGCACGCCGATGATCATGGGGCGCAAGACCTTCGAGAGCTTCCCCGAACCGCTCAAGGGCCGGCGCCACATCGTCCTGACGCGCAACCCCGACTGGTCGGCGCCGGTGGCCGAAGTCGCGCACTCGGTCGAGGAAGCGCTGGCGCTGGCCGGCGAGGGCAACGTCAGCGTGGTCGGCGGGGCGGAGATCTACGCGCTGTTCATGCCCTGGGCGACGCGGATCGAGCTGACCGAGGTGCACGAGGACACCGAAGGCGACGTGACGATGCCCTATCCGGGGCCCGAGTGGGTCGAGACCGCTCGCGAGGAACGCGCGGCAGACGGCCGCTGGCCGGCGCACAGCTTCGTCACCCTGGAGCGCGCCCGCTGATGCGCGTCTCGCACCGCGAGCCGCTGTCCGAGAGCCTGCGCGGCGCGGTCATCGCGCTGGGCAACTTCGACGGCTTCCACCTCGGCCATCAGGCCGTGGTGCGCGAAGCAGTCGAGTGGGCCCGCGCCGAAGGCCGCCCGGCGGTGGTGGCAACCTTCGACCCGCACCCGGTACGGCATTTCGCGCCGCACGTGCCGCCGTTCCGGCTGACCACGCTCGACCAGCGCGAGGAGCTGTTCGCCGCGGCCGGGGCGGACGCGATGCTGGTATTCGAGTTCGACGACGAACTGGCCGAAACCGGCGCCGAGGATTTCGTCGCCGGCCTGCTCGGCGCGCATCTCGGCGCCTCGGGCGTGGTGACCGGCGAGGACTTCACCTTCGGTTGCGGACGCACCGGCGACGTCGCCTTGTTGGCGAGCGAAGGGGGCCGGCACGGGATCGCCGCGCGCACCGTCGGTCCGGTCGCCGGAGGCGGGCTGCCGGTCTCCTCGAGCCGCATCCGCGACGCGCTCAAGGCCGGCGAGTGCGAGGTCGCGACGCGGCTGATGACCCGCCCCTTCGCGGTGCGCGAGACGGTGCAGCACGGCGACAAGCGCGGCCGCGAGATCGGCTACCCGACCGCCAATCTCGACATGGGCCCCTACCTGCGACCGCGCTACGGCATCTACGCGGTGACCGCCCGGGTGCTCGATACGGGCGAGACGCTGAAGGGCGCCGCCAGCCTCGGCATCCGGCCGCAGTTCGAACCCGCGCGCGAATGGCTCGAGCCGTACTTCTTCGACTTCTCGGGCGATCTCTACGGGCGCGAGATGGAAGTCGCACTGCACCACTTCCTGCGGCCCGAGGCGAAATTCGACAGCCTCGAGGCGCTGAAGACGCAGATGGCTGAGGACTGTGCCCGCGCGGCGGAGCTGCTGGGTTGATTGTCGCGCAGAGACCGCAAAGGGCGCAGAGAAGAAGGGGATTTTCACGCGGAGACGCGGAGGCGCGGAGAATCCCTGCGGCGAAGCCGCCCTCAATTCCGGATGTCGCAGCGCAAGGCCGGGCCGCAGTTTGAAAGCGGCTTCGCCGCCAGCGCGACTCCTCCGCGTCTCCGCGTCTCCGCGTGATTCAAGAGGGCCCCCTCTGCGCTCTCAGCGCTCTCTGCGCGAACCAAATTGCAGGAACCGCCCGCCCCGGCTAAGGCGCGCGCTCTTATGAGCGAGCAGCGCGACTACCGAGATACCGTCTTCCTCCCGAAGACCGATTTCCCCATGAAGGCCGGCCTTCCGCAGAAGGAGCCGGGGATTCTCGCGCGCTGGGAGGCCGAGGGGCTCTATCGGCAGGTGCGCGAAAGCCGCAAGGGGCGCGAGAAGTTCATCCTGCATGACGGGCCGCCCTACGCCAACGGCGACATGCACATCGGGCACGCCTTGAACCACGTGCTCAAGGACATGGTCGTGCGCACGCAGACGCTGCTCGGCAAGGACGCGCCCTACGTGCCCGGATGGGACTGCCACGGGCTGCCGATCGAGTGGAAGGTCGAGGAGCAGTACCGCAAGAAGAAGCTCGACAAGGACCAGGTCCCGGTCGAGGAGTTCCGCGCCGAGTGCCGCGCCTATGCGCAGCACTGGGTCGATACGCAGCGCGAGCAGTTGAAGCGGCTCGGCGTCGGCGGCGATTGGGACAATCCCTACCTGACGATGCACTTCGAGGCCGAGGCGACGATCGTGCGCGAGCTGCTCAAGTTCGCCGAGACCGGCATGCTCTATCGCGGGGCCAAGCCGGTGATGTGGAGCCCGGTCGAGAAGACCGCGCTGGCCGAGGCCGAGGTCGAGTACGAGGA
>JBIQKN010000085.1:0-1949 GCA_044506565.1 Sphingomonadales bacterium
CGCCGCTTGCCCTGGTGGCGAATGTTCCCGGGCCGGCCGCGCTGGCCTTGCAGGTATTTGCCGCGCGGCTTCTTCTTTGCCTCCGGCCGCGCACCTCGCGGCTCGATGGGCTTGCCGCCGTCGCTGTCGAGGACCTCGAACTTGAGCGCGCCGGTCAGCGGGTTGGCTTCGCCGAGGCGCAGGTCGAGCGTGTCGCCGACCGCGTAGCGGGTGCCGGTCTCCTCGCCGACCAGCGCGCGAGCAGCCTCGTCGTAGCGGAAGTACTCGCGGCCCAAGGCGGAGACCGGGACCAGCCCGTCGCCGCCGAGGCCGACAATGGTGGCGAAGAAGCCGAAGCTCTGCACGCCGGTGATGCGGGTCGGGAAGGTCTCGCCGACACGGCCCGAAAGCCAGGCGGCGACGTAGCGGTCGATCGTGTCCCGCTCGGCTTCCATCGCGCGGCGCTCGGTCTGGCTGATCGCGTCGGTGACTTTCGACAGGTCGGCGCGGTCCTGTTCGGACAGGCCCGTCTTCGGTGGCAGGCTGCCGGACGGCTTCGGTTGCTCGAGATGGAACGAATCGACCAGCGCCCGGTGCACCAGCAGGTCGGCGTAGCGACGGATCGGCGAGGTGAAGTGCGCATAGCTGCCGAGCGAGAGGCCGAAGTGGCCGACGTTCTTCGGGCCGTAATAGGCCTGGGTCTGGCTGCGCAGCACGGCTTCCATCACCAGCGCCTTCTCGCCCTCGTCGGCCACGTCCTTGATCATGCGGTTGAACAGGCTCGGGGTGATGACCTGGCCGAGAGCGAGCTTCTTGCCGATGCTGTCGAAGTAATCGCGCAGGGCGATCAGCTTCTCGCGCGTCGGCGGCTCGTGGACGCGATAGACCACCGGGCTGGCCTTGCTCTCGAGCGCCTTCGCAGCCGCGACATTGGCGGCGATCATGAAGTCCTCGACCACGCGGTGTGCGTCGAGCCGCTCGCGGATGGCGATCTCGGCGATGCGGCCCTTGTCGTCGAGCATCACGCGGCGCTCGGGCAGCTCGAGCTCGAGCGGGTCGCGAGCTTCGCGGGCCCTGTAGAGCGCCCGCCAGGCGGCCCAGAGGTTCCGGAGGACTTCGAGCGGGACTTGTTCCCCCTCCCTGGCGGTGCCGGCCTCGCGCGACTCCCCCTCTCCCACCCCTCTCCCCTGCAGGGGAGAGGGCTGCCGGGCGCCGTCGATCCGCGCTTGCGCGTCTTCGTAGGCGATGACTTCGGCGATGCGCACGAGCGCGCGGGTGAAGCGCCAGTCCTTCACCCGGCCGTGCTTGTCGATCCGCAGGTGGCAGGCCATCGCCGCGCGATCCTCGCCCGCCCTGAGCGAGCAGACGTCGGCGCTGAGCACCTCGGGCAGCATCGGCACCACGCGGTCGGGGAAGTAGACCGAGTTGCCGCGCCGGCGCGCTTCCTTGTCGATCGCGCCGCCGGGCCGGACGTAGAAGCTGACGTCGGCGATCGCGACGACCGCGCTGAAGCCCCCTTCCCCGTCAGGTTCGGCCCAGATCGCGTCGTCGTGGTCGCGCGCGTCGGCCGGGTCGATCGCGACGATCGGCAGGTTGCGCAGGTCCTCGCGGTGCTCCTCGCTGAGCGGCAGCTTCGCCACGCGTTCGGCCTCGGCGATCGTCTCGTCGCGGAAGATGTAGGGGATGCCGTACTTGTGGATCGCGATCAGGCTGAAGCTCTTCGGGGCCAGCGGATCGCCGAGCACCTCGACCACCCGGACGCCCGAGCGCGGGGTGCGGCCGGGCTCGGCGAGCACGAGTTGGCCCGGCTCGGCGCCGCCGAGGTCGGCGATCGGCGAAGCGTTGCGGACGCGCTTGTCGGTCGGCGCGAGCCAGGCCTTGCCGCTGCCGTCGAGCTCGACCACGCCGAGCAGCCCCTCGCCGCGTGCGGGGAGCTTCTTCATCGGGTGCGCGGTCCAGCCGCGGCCGGT
>JBIQKN010000085.1:2049-4136 GCA_044506565.1 Sphingomonadales bacterium
GCGGGAGATTGTCGGAGACGGTTGCACTCGATACAAACGCGCATTCGACCTGTGGACAGGAAGCTTCCCATCATGACCAAGACTTTCGCTGCCGCGCTGCTCGCGGCCACGACCCTTTCGGCCCCCGCGCATGCGGCGGGGATTCTCGAGACCATGGGCCCGATCCTCGCGGAAGCGCCCGATGCGGCGACGCTCGACGCCGAGTGCGACCGCTACGTCGGCGAGATCGAGGCGCGCCAGGCGGCGCTCGAGGGCGAGACCGGGCCGGCGACTGTCGACGGCACGCTGGCGCGGTTCGACGAGGTTACGGCGCTGATCAACGGCGGGCTCGGCGAGTTCACGCTCTACCAGCAGGTGATGGCCGACCAGTCGCGGCGCGATGCCGGGGCGAACTGCCAGGTGCGCCTGTCGGCGCTCGGTAGCAAGCTCAGCCTGTCGCGGCCGATCTACGACCGGCTCAAGGCGATCGACCCGCAGGGCGCCGACGAGGCGACCGCGCTCTACGTGTCGCGCACGCTGCAGGCGTTCGAGCGTTCGGGCGTCGCGCTCGACGAGGCGCAGCGCGCGCGGGTGCAGGAGCTCAACGAGGAGCTGGCGCGGCTCGGCACCGAGTTCGACACCAATATCGCCAACGGACGCCAGGTCATCAAGGTCGACCCGGCCGAGCTCGCCGGCCTGCCGGCGGACTTCATCGCCACGCACAAGCCGGGCGTCGACGGGATGGTCGAGATCTCGACCGACACCCCCGACTATCAGCCGGTGATGACTTATGCCGAGAGCGACGCGCTGCGGCGGCGGCTGTCGGAAGTCTACAATCGCCGCGCCTATCCGCAGAACGACGCGGTGCTGAAGCAGATCTTCACGCTGCGGCAGGAGCTGGCCGAGATCCTCGGGAGGCCGAACTACGCCTCGCTGGTGCTCGAGGACAAGATGGTCGACAGCCCGGCCAGGGTGCAGGAGCTGCTGACCGAGATGGCGGCGGCGGCGCGGCCCGCGGCGATGCGCGACTACGAGAAGAACCTCGAGGTGCTGCGCGAGCTGCGTCCGGGGGCCGACGAGATCCAGTTCTGGCAGACCGGCTGGCTGTCGCCCAAGGTGCAGCAGAAGTACTACGCCTACGACCCGCAGGAGGCGCGGCAGTACTTCGCCTACGACAACGTGCGCGACGGCATCCTCAGGCTGACCGAGGACCTGTTCGGTGTCGACATCCGGCCGTGGGACACGCCGCTGTGGGATCCGGACGTCGAGGCCTACGAGATGGTCGAGGGCGACCGGGTGATCGGCCGGTTCTACTTCGACTCGCACCCGCGGCCGGGCAAGTACACCCATGCCAACATGATCCCGCTCCGGCCCGGGGCGGACGGCGAGCCGCCGGTCGCGGCGCTGGTCATGAACCTGCCCAAGGGCGACCACTCGACCGGGCTGATGGAGCACAGCCAGGTCACGACCTTCCTCCACGAGTTCGGCCACATGATCCACGGGATGTTCGGCGGGCACACGCGCTGGCTCGGCCAGTCGGGCGTCGCCACCGAGTGGGACTTCGTCGAAGCGCCGAGCCAGATGCTCGAGAACTGGGTCTACGACTACGACACGCTCGCCGGGTTCGCGGTCGACAAGGACGGCAACACGATCCCGCGCGAACTGGTCGAGAAGATGAACCGCGCGCGCTACTTCAACCTCGGCCTCGGCGACATGACGCAGCTCGGCTATGCGAACATTTCGCTGCAGTTCCACCAGAACCCGGTGCCCGAGGACCTCGGCGCGGCAACCCGCCAGTGGCGCGACCAGTACGCGATCGTGCCGGCGCCCGAGTGGGTGCAGTTCCAGGACGCGTTCGGGCACCTCAACGGCTATTCGGCGATCTACTACACCTACCGCTGGTCGAAGGTGATCGCCGACGACCTGTTCACCCGCTTCGCCGCCGAGGGGTTGCGCAACCCGGAAACGGCGCAGGCCTATCGCGAGGCCGTGCTGAACCCGGGCGGGACCAAGCCCGCGGCGGAGCTGGTGCGCGATTTCCTCGGGCGCGACGTGAGCCTCGATGCCTACCGGGCCGAGATGGAGAAGGATCGCTGATCCTTGCCAGG
>JBIQKN010000085.1:4236-10425 GCA_044506565.1 Sphingomonadales bacterium
TCGGGCGCGACCACTGGACCTCGACCCAGCCCGGGTAGCGGCGGTCCTCGCCGAAGAACGCGGCGAGCTCGTCGAAGCTTTTCACATCGCGGACGATGTTCGCGTCGCGGCGCGACCTCGCCTCGGCGAGCAGGCCGGCCTGGATTTCCTCGAGCAGCGCGCCGATCGCGGGGGCGAGCGCGTCGCGGGCTGGGGTTTCGAAGGCCGGCTTGCCGTCGGGCCCCCACAGCCGGTCGCGGCGCAGCAGGCTGACGGTGCCGGCGTCCATGTCGCGCGGGCCGACCTCGACGATCACCGGCGCGCCGCGGCGGACCCAGTCCCAGCGCTTGGCGGCCGCCTTGCCGGGGCGCGTGTCGTGCAGCACGCGGACCTTCTCGCCGAGCGCGCCCTGCGCCGCGATCGCCGTCTTGAGCGTTTCGCAGTATTCGAGCAGAGCGGCGTCGCTGTCGTTGTCGCGCAGCATCGGCAGTATCACGACTTGCTGCGGGGCGAGCGCCGGCGGCACGCGCAGGCCGTCGTCGTCCCCGTGGGTCATGATCAGCGCGCCGACCATCCGGGTGGAAACACCCCAGCTGGTGGTGTGGGCGAGCTGCTGGCCGCCCTCGCGGTCCTGGAAGCGGATGTTGGCGGCCTCGGCGAAGCTGGTGCCGAGGTAGTGCGAGGTGCCGGCCTGGAGCGCCTTGCCGTCCTGCATCATCGCCTCGATCGACCAGGTCGAGACCGCGCCCGGGAAGCGCTCGTTCTCGGGCTTCTCGCCGGCAACGACCGGGAGCGCGACGTCCTCCTCGGCGAAGGCGCGGTACATTTCGAGCGCGCGCATCGTCTCGCGCATCGCGTCCTCGCGGTTTTCGTGCGCCGTGTGGCCCTCCTGCCAGAGGAACTCGCTGGTGCGCAGGAACATGCGCGTGCGCATCTCCCAGCGGACCACGTTGGCCCACTGGTTGAGCAGCAGCGGCAGGTCGCGCCACGACTGGATCCAGCGGCTCATCGCGTCGCCGATGATCGTTTCCGAGGTCGGGCGGACGATCAGCGGTTCCTCCAGCTTCGCCTCGGGATCGGGGATCAGGCCGCCCTTGCCGTCGGCGATCAGTCGGTGGTGCGTGACCACCGCCATCTCCTTGGCGAAGCCCTCGACGTGGGCCGCCTCGCGGACGAAGTTGCCGAGCGGGATGAACAGCGGGAAGTAGGCGTTCTCGACCCCCGCGGCCTTGATCCGCGCATCGAGCAGGCGCTGCATCCGCTCCCAGATGCCGTAGCCCCACGGCTTGATCACCATGCAGCCGCGCACGCCCGATTCCTCGGCCATGTCGGCGGCGGAGACGACCTCCTGGTACCAGGCGGCGAAGTCGTCCTCGCGCTTGAGGGTCAGGGCGTGGCGGATGGCGGACATGGGGCTACCTTACATGGGCTTTGCGCCGCGCCCCTAGCCTTTCGGGGCGCGCAAAGTCGAGGCACTAGTTCGCGGCAAAACAGGGACAGTCCCTCTTTTCGCAGCGCTTGCGGATCGGTGGGAAAAAAGAGGGACTGTCCCTCTTTTCGGTGGGCCTATTTGCCGAGCTCGTCGAGCTTGCGCTGCATCTCGGCCATCTGGCGGCGGAGCGCGTCGAGGTCGCTGTCGCCCGGGGGCGGCGGCGGGGGCGGCTCCTTGGCGCCGGGCATGAACGCGCTCGCAGCGGCCTTGAACATCGCCATGTTGGTCTCGGCCATCTTGGCGAAGGCGTCAGGGCCCATGCTCGCCTGCCAGGTCTCCTGGAGCTTGCGCTGGTTGGCGCGGAAGTTCTCCATCGTGGCTTCGAGGTAGTGCGGCATCAGCGCCTGCATCGAGTTGCCGTACATCGAGATCAGCTGGCGCAGGAAGCTGATCGGCAGCATCTGCTCGCCGTGCGACTCCTCTTCCATGATGATCTGGGTGAGGATCTGGTGCGTGATGTCGTTGCCGGTCTTGGCGTCGAGCACCTGGAAGTCGATGCCCTCGCGCGTCATCCGCGCGAGATCGTCCAGCGTGATGTAGCTCGAGGAACGCGTGTTGTAGAGGCGCCGGTTGGCGTATTTCTTGATGATAATGGGCTCGTCGCCCCTTTCGGTGGCCATCCGGCTACTCCCCAGCGCGCGGAAGACGACCTTAGCACCTGCATTATGTGCAGTGCAACAAGGCTAGGGCGTTTTTGCGAAGCGGCGGCCGAGCACGGTCAGCAGCTCGTACTGCGAAAGACCGCTCGTCGCAGCGGCCTCGGGCAGGTGATAGGGGACGTCGAGCCAGTCGCCCTCCCTCAGCCCCGGACTGTCGCTCGCGTCGACGACGACCATGTCCATCGACACGCGCCCCAGGAGCGGCAACGCCATCCCCGCGTGGCGGAGCACGCCGCCGCCCCAGCCCCGCAGGAAACCATCGGCATAGCCGAGCGAGATCGTCGCCGCGCGCAGGGCCCGGTCGGCGGTGAAGGTCGCGTTGTAGCCGACGCTGTCTCCCGGCGAGAGGTCGCGAAGCTGCAGCACGGCGGCCTGCGGCCACGCGACCTGCCGGATCGTACCCGCGAGTTCCGGCCGTGGCACGCCGCCATAGAGCGCGATTCCCGGCCGCGTGAGGTCGAACGCGTAGCGCTCGCCCAGCGCGATTCCCGCGCTGTTGGCGAGGCTGCGCCGACGCGCGGGTACCTGTGCGGCGACCTGCGCGAACAGTTCATGTTGCGCAGCATTCTGTGCAGCATCCTCGTCGGCAGAGGCGAGGTGCGACAGCAGCGTGTCGATCTCGAGCGCCGCAATCAGCGGATCGCCGATCTCTCCCGGCGGCAGGCCGAGGCGGTTGATGCCGGTGTCGACCATCAGGTCGCACGGCCCGCTGCCGGCATCGAGCCACAGCTTGGCCTGGTGCAGGCTGTTGATCACCGGGCGGACGCCGGCCTGGCGCGCGAATTGCGCATCCTCGCTGCGCAGCAAGCCGTGCAACACGGCGAGCCGGGCCGGTTCGACATGGCGCAGAACGGCCGGCACCTCGCTCCAGTGCGCGACGAAGAAATCGCGCGCGCCGGCTTTCAGCAGCGCAGGCACGACGCTGTCGACCCCGAGCCCGTAGGCGTCGGCCTTGACCGCCGCGCCAGCGGCGGCCGTGCCGGACAGCCGGTCGAGGGCCCGCCAGTTGCCGGTCAGCGCGTCGAGATCGAGCCTGAGGCGGAGCGTCGGAGGCGGAAGGTCAGGCAAGTTCATCGGCGAAATCGCGCGGCGGGCCCGAAGGCAAGCCCCACCAGGCGACCGCGACCGCGATCACCAGCAGGATCCAAGTATACCATAGCCCGGCGAAGATGTTGCCGCTTAGCGCGACGATCGTACCGGAGATCAGCGGCAGGAACCCGCCGAAATAGCCGGTACCGATGTGGTAGGGTATCGACATCGAGCTGTATCGGATCTGCGGCGGGAACATCTCCGAAAGCAACGACGCGACAGGCCCGAAGGTTGCACCGGAGAGCGAACCGAACACGACGAGAATCAGCACGATGCCGACGATGTTGGCCGCCGGCGGGACCTGCTTGCCGAGGTCGTAGCCGTATTCGCCGAGCCATTGGGTTATCTGCGCCCGGCGCGCGTCGCGTTCGCCCCACGCGTAGTCGCGGATCGGTAGCGGGGCGCCGCCGGCGGTGAGCCGCAGGCTTTCGCTTTCGGCCAACTCGTAGCGGACCCCGAGCGCGGTCAGGTCCTCGATCAGCAGGCCGCAGGGCGTCGCCTGCTGCGAAGCGAACGGGTTGAAGCTGCAGCCGGGGCCGCTGACCTCGACCGGGATCGAGCGCGACGCCTGTGCGAGTTTCGGGTTGGCGAGTTCGGCGATGCCCCAGAACAGCGGGAACAGCAGGACGATCGTCACGAGATAGCCCCAGACGATCGGCTTCTTGCGCCCGACCCGGTCCGACAGCCAGCCGAAATAGACGAACGAGGGCACCGCGATCAGCGAGGCGGCGCCGACGATCAGCTCGGCCGCCGTGTCGTCGACCCGCATCGGGCCCTTGAGGAACGACAGCGTCGAGAACAGCGCGGTATAGAAGATGATAGTCAGCCCGCAGGCGACCCCCATCAGCGCGACGAAGATGCGCTTCTTGTTGCCGGGGTAAGTGAAGCTCTCGACGAACGGGTTGCGCGAGGTGGTGCCTTCCTCCTTCATCGCCTTGAATACCGGGCTCTCGGACAACTTGAGCCGCATCCACAGCGAGATTGCCAGCAGCAGCATCGACAGCAGGAACGGCAGGCGCCAGCCCCAGACGGCGAAAGCGTCGGCCGGAATCAGCAGCCGGCAGGCGAGCACCACCGCCAGGCTCAGCACGAAGCCGCCGATCACGCTCGCCTGGATGAACCCGGTGAAGAAGCCGCGCCGGTTCGGGGGCGAATGCTCGGAGACGTAGATTGCCGCGCCGCCGTATTCGCCGCCGAGCGCGAGGCCCTGGAGGATGCGCAACAGGATGACGATCAGGGGCGCGGCAATGCCGAGACTCGCGTAGCTCGGCACCATGCCGACCGCCGCCGTCGCCGCGCCCATCAGGGTGACGGTGATCAGGAACGTGTACTTGCGGCCGAGCCGGTCGCCGAGGAAGCCGAACAGGATCGCGCCGAGCGGGCGGAAGCCGAAGCCGATCGCGAATCCGGCCCAGCTCAGCAGGATCGACAGCGTGGGGTTGTCCGACGGGAAGAACGTCGCCGCGATCATCGGCGCGAGCGTGCCGTAGACGAAGAAGTCGTACCACTCGAACACCGTGCCGGCCGAAGACGCGCTGATGACGAGACGAATTTCCGACGCGTCGGGTTCGCGTGTCACCGGTTCGACACCGGGTGCGGCTGTCGTGCTGGCCATCGATTCCCCCTTCGTCCGCCGGGGCGATTACTGCGCGGTCGCGGCGCTGGAAAGGGCCGCCGAGGCGGCCTTCCACGGCAGCAGCATCGCGCCGTGCCGGGCGGGATAGGCCCGCGCCGGTTCGATGAGCGCGAGGTCGGGCCAGTCGGGTGCCGGACCGTCGCCGGCGAGCCAGGCTTCCAGTCTCTCGAGGGTCTCGTGGATGGCGCCGGCGTCCCTGCCGGGCGCGTGGCGAGCGAAGATCGCCGCGGCCGCCTGGCCGACGGCGCAGGCCCGCACGCGCAGGCCGAGGCGCTCGATCCGTCCGTCGCCGCCGAGCGCCAGGTCGAGCGCGAGCGTGCTGCCGCAGGTCGGCGAGCGCGCCTCTCCGTGTGCCGAGGCGGCGTCGAGCGGAGGAAATTTCGCGAGCTCGACTGCCAGCGCGAGCAGTTCGGGCGTGTAGAGACGCGCGGCGGCGGTCATCCCGCCCCCTCGCCCTCCCCGTTGAGCCGGCGCTGGCGCTCGTCGATCAGCTGGACCATCGCCTCGGAGGCCGCGTTCACGAACGGATAGGTGCGCGCGGTGGTCATCCATACCGGGCGCCCGGCCGGGCCCCAGGCGGTGTCGTATCCGAGCACGAGGAGCGAGAACGCCATGATCGCCACGACCACGCCCTTGACCGCGCCGAAGCCGAAGCCGAGCACACGGTCGATCGGGCCGAGCACCGAATTGCGCGTGGTCAGCCCGACGCGCCCGGCGATCAGTTTCATCACCGCCGCGGGAATCACCAGCAGCAGGGCGAAGGCAATGACCGCCGCGACCGACGGCGTACCGACGTACTGGAACAGGAACGCCGTCGCGTCGGTATGCAGGTAGCGGATCGCAAAGATCGCCAGCGCCCAGCCGAGCAGCGACAGGGTTTCCTGCACGAAGCCGCGCATGAACCCGCCAATCGCGGCCACGCCGACGATCAGCAGCACGATGATGTCGAAGCCCGTCATTCGGCGGCGAAATTATGCCGATGCCATCACGCGGTCAACGAGCTTGGGCAGCGTCGAAAGTCCCGAATAGTGCAATCCGGCAACACCTCGGCCGCCGTCGTCGGGGCCGTTCCCGAGGTCGAAGCCGAGCTTGGCGGCCTCGCGCAGGCGAAGCCCGGCGTGGGCCACGGGGCGGATTTCGCCCGACAGCGAGACTTCGCCAAACCATACGGCGCGCAGCGGCAGCGGTTTGTCGGCCAGCGCCGAGACCAGCGCCGCGGCAACCGCCAGGTCGGCCGCAGGATCGGCGAGGCGGTAGCCGCCCGCGACGTTGAGATAGACTTCGGCCGAGGAGAAATTGAGCCCGCAGCGCGCCTCGAGCACCGCCAGCAGCAT
>JBIQKN010000086.1:0-10321 GCA_044506565.1 Sphingomonadales bacterium
TGACGCTCGCGGCGCGATTTGTCGGACTTGCGATCGCGGCCCTCGCGCCTGGGCTTTTCGGCCGCACGCTCCTCGGCCTCCGCCCCGCCCGCGCCGAGATCGTAGACCGGGATCTGCATGCCCGTCAGCTTCTCGACGTTGGCGATCGCTTCGGCATCCTCGGGTGTGACCAGCGTGAACGCGCGGCCCTTGGCGCCCGCGCGGCCGGTACGGCCGATGCGGTGGACGTAGTCGTCGGGGTGCCACGGAGTGTCGAAGTTGAACACGTGGCTGACGCCCTTCACGTCGAGCCCGCGCGCGGCGACGTCGGAGGCGACGAGGATGTTCACCTCGCCCGATTTGAACCGCTCGAGTTCGGCGATACGGCTCGCCTGGTCCATGTCGCCGTGGATCTCGCCCGAGCGGAAGCCGTGCTGGCGCAGGCTCTTGTTGAGTTCGCGCACCGTGGTCTTGCGGTTGGCGAAAATGATCGCGGTCTGCACGTCGTCGGTGCGCAGCAGCTCGCGCAGCGCCTCGCGCTTGCCGCGGCTCGACACCGCGACCTTGTATTGGGCGATATTGACGTTGGCCGATGCCGGACGCGCCACCTCGATATACTTGGGGTTCGACAGGAAGCGGTCGGCGAGCTTCTTGATCGGCGGCGGCATCGTCGCCGAAAACAGCAGCGTCTGGCGGTTTGCCGGCAGCTTCTCGCAGATGAACTCGATGTCGGGGATGAAGCCCATGTCGAGCATGCGGTCGGCCTCGTCGATCACCAGCAGGTCGCAGCCGGTGAGCAGGATCTTGCCGCGCTCGAACAGGTCCATCAGCCGGCCCGGCGTGGCGATCAGCACGTCGACGCCCTCGTCGAGCGCCTTGACCTGGTCGCCCATCTGCACGCCGCCGATGAGCAGCGCCATCTTCAGATCGTGGTTCTTGCCGTACTTCTCGAAGTTCTCGGCCACCTGCATGGCCAGCTCGCGTGTCGGTTCGAGGATCAGCGAGCGCGGCATGCGCGCGCGCCGGCGCCCGTGGCTGAGGATGTCGATCATCGGCAGCACGAAGCTCGCGGTCTTGCCGGTGCCGGTCTGCGCGATCGCGATCAGGTCCTTCATCATCTGGACCTGCGGGATCGCCTGCGCCTGGATCGGCGTCGGCTCGCTGTAGCCGGCGGCCTCGACCGCCTGCAGCAATTCGTCTGAGAGGCCGAGATCGGCGAATTTCATAGGTTCTCAATGTCCGGATCGGAGAGCGGGTCGCCCGCCTTGCGTCGGGCGGGCCCGAGAGCCGCCACGATGCGCGGCGCCTAAGCCTCGGCGCCCGCGAAAGTCAAGGAAACGCGTGTATCGCTTAGTCGCGGACTGCGACCAGGCGATTGAGCTCAGCGACGCGGCAACTGGCACCTGCGCGCGACTGGAGCAGGTCGCGGTTGGCGCAGAGCTGCCCGTCGTCGCTGCGCTCGACGTAGAAGCCCGCGTAGTATTCGCGCGGGCTGCAGGCCCGTTCGAGGGCGGCACTGAGGATGCGCCGGTCGCGCATGAACAGCAGCAGGCGGTTCTGCTCGGGAGCCGGCTGCACCCCGATGATGCCCGAAAGCGGCACGCATCCGCGAAGCCGCTCCTCCCGCAAGCTGGCGGACGAGGAACGGCTGCTGAGGTCGGCCATCATCCGTTCGCGGGCGGCCGGTGAGCTCGGCGTAATCCGTACGATAACCCGCTGCTCGATGCGCACCTGGCCCAGCTGCGGAGTCCGGCGGGCCTGCCTGAACACCTCGAACGGCTCCTTCGCCACGGTATCGAAGCCGTGCGCCGCTCCGGTGGCCCCTGCCGCCATGCCGGACTCGGCACCCTCGCTGTCTGCCAATCGCTCGCTCGCCGCGGCCGGAAGCAGCAGCGCCAACGGCGCGAGTAAGACGACAAAAGCGTTCATCGGGGAGAGATCACTCGTATCGGGCTCGCTGCGTTGAGGACCGCGCTGCGGCAGGCCCGTCCCCCCCTTTCTAAAGCGGCACATTGAATGTCCGCTTAACTCGGGATTTGCAAGCCGGATGGCCTGCTGGCAAAGGCCGCCGCATGAGCGACACCGAGGGCTTGCTCGCGGCAGCCGCCTCGCTGCTCGGCGAGCGCGGACTGACCCGCGATCCGGAGCTGATGCAGCCGTGGCTGACCGACTGGCGCGGCCGCTTCAGCGGGCGGGCGCTGGCGCTTGCATCGCCGGCTTCCACCGCCGAAACGGCGGCGCTGGTCCGCCTGTGCGCCGAGCACGGCGTGCCGATCGTCCCCCAGGGGGGCAACAGCGGCATGTCGGGCGGTGCCACGCCCGATGCCAGCGGCGACGCCCTGCTCCTTTCGCTCAGGCGCATGAACACGATCCGCCGCCTCGATCCGGAAGCGCGCGAGGCGACCTGCGAGGCGGGTGTGATCCTCCAGTCGCTGCACGAGGCGGCCGCGGCCGAGGGTCTGCGCTTCCCGCTCACGCTCGGGGGCAAGGGTTCGGCGACGATCGGCGGGCTGGTGTCGACCAATGCCGGCGGGACCCAGGTCCTGCGCCACGGCTCGATGCGCGCGCAGGTGCTCGGTATCGAGGCGGTGCTCGCGCACGGCACCGTGTTCGACGCGCTCACGCCGCTCAAGAAGGACAACCGCGGGTTCGATCTGAAGCAGCTCCTGATTGGTTCGGAAGGGACGCTCGGGATCGTCACCGCCGCGACGCTGCGGCTGCTCCCCGCGCTCGCCGACCGCGCGGTGCTGTGGGCCGGGCTAGGCTCGATCCGCAATGCCCGGGCACTGCTGCTCTATGCGGAGAAGGTTGCAGGCGATGCCCTCGAGGGGTTCGAGGTCATGCCGCGGCACAGCCTCGAGGCGGTGCTTGCGCACGTGCCGGGATCGCGGTCGCCGCTCGCGGGCGAGCACGAATGGCACGCGCTGATCGAGCTCGCCGCCGACGCCGCGCATGCCGCCGCCCTGCCCGAGCTTGCGCAGGCACTGCTCGAAAGCGCTTTCGAGGCCGGTCTCGTCGAAGATGCTACGATCGCCGCCAACGAAGCCCAGGCCGAGCGGTTCTGGCTGTTACGCGACGAGATCGCCCCGGCCGAGCGGGCGCTCGGCCCCGCCATGCAGCACGACATCTCGGTGCCGGTCGCGCGGATGGCCGAGTTCGTCGCCGCCGCGATCCCCGAAGTCGAGGCGCGCTTTCCGGGCAATACCGCTGTCGCGTTCGGGCATCTCGGCGACGGCAACGTGCATTTCCACGTGCTCGCCCCGAAGGGAGCGGTGCGCGGCGAATGGGAGGAGCGCGAGGGCAAGGCAATCAGCGGCTTCGTGCACGACCTGGTGACCCAATGGGGAGGCTCTATCAGCGCCGAGCACGGCATCGGCCAGCTCAAGCGCGACGAGCTGGCGCGGCTGGGCGATCCGGTGCACCTCGCGATTCTGCGCAGCGTCAAGCACGCGCTCGATCCGCAAGGACTGCTCAACCCGGGGAAGCTCGTCCCACCCGACGGCTGACGGCTTGCGCAGGCGAGGATCGCCCTTTAAACCGCGCCGATTTCGAACCGGGGTCATCGCTCCGGGACATGCAATCTGCCTTACCGGAGAGAGATGATGGCCAGCGCGCCGCAAGCCCAACTGCCCCTGTTCTACAAGGACCTCATGCCGCTCAACAGCCGCGACCACGGCACCTGGCATGCCCGCGCGGTCGACAAGGCCGCCTGGATCGGCAACCAGCACGCGATTCCGCTGACGGTCGACGAGTTCTCGCAGGCGCAGAGGTTCTTCCCGATCGTCTTCTCGGCCGGCGACAATCCGGTGCCGCTAGCGCTGATGGGGCTCAACGAAGGCGTCAACGTCTTCTTCGACGACGAAGGCAAGCAGGTCGACGACGCCTATGTCCCGGCGTACATCCGCCGCTATCCGTTCCTGCTCGCGCGGCTGCGGCCCGACGCCGAGGAGATGTCGCTGTGCTTCGACCCGTCGAGCGACCTGCTTGGCGAGTTCGAGGAAGGCGAGGCGCTGTTCGCCGACGGCCAGCCCAGCGAGCACACCAAGAGCCTGCTCGGCTTCTGCGAACAGTTCGAGCAGGCGGGCGCGCGCACCCAGGCGTTCATCGACGAGCTGAACAAGGCCGAGTTGCTGATGGACGGCGAAGTTGCCATCCAGCAGAACGACAAGCCCGATCAGCCTTACGTCTACCGCGGCTTCCGCATGATCAACCAGGACAAGCTACGCGAGCTGCCGGCCGAGACGATCAAGCAGTGGTTCGACATCGGCCTGCTGCCGCTGATCTACGCGCACCTGTTCTCGCTCGACCTGATGCGGGTGATCTTCGCCAAGCAGACAATGCAGGGCAAGGGCCCCGGAGCCACCGCGAACGCTGCCGCCTGACGGCCCTTGAAGCGCCACGATTATCGACTACATATGGAGGGTCCGGTCGGCGCTTCCCTCATGGCCCGGCCGGATAGGTACGCTTCGGCGTACCTCCTCCCTGAACCTTGGCCACCTCGTGCTCAGCACGAGGTGGTCTTTTCATGTCGCCCCTCGAAACCTGCGGTAAACGCCTGATCCGAGAGACTATTCGGCTGCCATCGGCAGGCGGCGGAAGCCCGCGAGTTCCTCCGCCAGGCGCCTGACGAGCCCCGCGAGCACGCTCGCGACCGCCGCGAAGCCCTCGCCGGGCTCGCGCAGTTCGGCATCGAGATAAGTCGATCGGCAGATCTCCACCTGCAAGGCATGTACCCCGCGGGCGGTCGCCCCGTGTCGGTCGAGCACGTATCCGCCGGCGTAAGGCCGGTTGTGCGCCGCGCGGTGTCCGCCGGCCGAGAGGAAGTCGAACGCCGCCGCGCTCAGCGAGGCCGCGCACGACGCGCCGAAGCGATCGCCGAGCACGAAGTCGGGCGCCGCGTCCGTGCCCCGCTTGGGGCCGAGCGGGGGCATCGAATGCAGGTCGATCAGCAGCGCCGCCCCCCAACGATCGCGCAAGGTCTCGAGCGCGTCGGCCAAGGCGGCATGGTAGGGCTCGTGAACGCGGGCGATCCTGCGGGTAAGCTCGTCGGGCGCCAGCCGCTGCTTCCACAGCTCGCCGAGCCCGGGAAGCCGTCGTGGGACGAGGCCGAGGCCGCTGCGGGCCCGGCGGCCTGCGGCATGGCGCACGCGCCGATCGGGCGCCCCGCCGGCAACCATGTCCCAGTCGACGTCCTCGGGAGAGCGGTTGAGATCGATCATCGCGCGGGGCGCGTGCGCCACCAGAAGCGCAGCGCCGGTCTCGCGAACGACGACCTCGGCGAGCTGGTCGGCCAGGCGGTCCTCGAGGCGCAGGCTGGCGAGCGGATGATTGCGCATGGCCTGGACGACGGCCGCGGGGTAGTCTCTCCCGGCATGGGGCACGGCGAGAAGGACCGGAACCGGCGCCGGATCGCGCAATTTCAGCGTGAAAGCGGGGTGGCCGCGCTTCGGCCCCTCGCCCGTACGGCGGGTCGGACCGTTCGAATCGGCTGCTTCCCGCCCTGTCTTCGCCATGGCCCCTAGCTGGCCTGCAATTGGATTTGTGTCAAAGCTGGTCACCTCGGATATTTGGCAAGATTCTTAACGGCGCTCGCGATAGAAGCGAGTCTCACAGGGACGCACTGGGAGCCACCGATGATCCGCATACTGCTGGCGGAAGATGACGAAGCGATGCGCACGTACCTCGCGCGAGCGCTCGAACAGGCCGGCTATGAAGTCGACGCGGTCGATCGCGGCACTGCGGCGCTCCCGCTGCTCGAAGACGGCGTTTACGATCTGCTGTTGTCGGACATCGTCATGCCCGAGATGGACGGCATCGAGCTCGCCCAGCGTTGCGCCGAGATCAGCCCCCGGACGCGGGTCATGTTCATCACCGGATTCGCCGCGGTCACGCTCAAGGCCAGCCGCGAAGCGCCGCGGGCGAAAATGCTGTCGAAGCCGTTCCACCTGCGCGACCTCGTGCTCGAAGTCGAGCGGATCTTCGAAGACCAGATGACCGAAGCGTCGTTCCGGCCCTGAGCCCCCTTGTCATCGCAGGCAGCCGACGCTAGATGCGCCGCCTGCCGTCGTCCGGACAGGCATGGGCGTATAGCTCAGTGGTAGAGCACTGTGTTGACATCGCAGGGGTCGGAAGTTCGAACCTTCCTACGCCCACCATCCGGCAGGCATCGAAAGGCGTCGCGAAAGCGGCGCCTTTTGCTTTTTGCGACACTGCGGCCCGGCGTCTGGCACCGCTGGCACGTTCGTCCGTTTGGGCTGCGTGACCCAGCCTGTGCCTCGCATCGCCGCCATCGCCACCGCGGTTCCTCCCAGCGAGTGCGACCGGACCTACTACGATTGGGCCCTGCGGCAGCTCGAAGGGCGCCGCGAGGCGGGCCTGCTCGAGCGGATGATGCAGCGCTCGGGGATCGGCAAGCGCTTCACTGTGCTCTCGGGCGACGAGACCTATCGCGCCGAGGGAAGCTTCTACGACGTGCCCGAACCGCCGAGCACGCTCGACCGGATGGCCGTCTATGCGTGTGAGGCGCCTGAGCTCGCGCTCCAAGCGATCTCCGGGCTCGGGCCGCTCGACGGGGTGACCCACATGGTCGTCGCCAGTTGCACCGGCTTCACGGCGCCGGGGCTCGACCAGGTCGTCGCCCGCCGGCTGAGCCTCGCACCGACGGTGGAGCGGGTCGTGGTGGGTTTCATGGGCTGCTACGCCGGTGTGACCGCTCTGCGAACGGCTGGCCACATCGTCCGCTCCGACCCCGGAGCACGAGTGCTCGTGCTCTCGGTCGAGCTGTGCACGCTGCACCTCCAGCCGACCGACCGCATCGAACGCCTGCTGGCGATGGGCCAGTTCGCCGACGGGGCAGCCGCCGCGCTCGTGACGGCCGAGGGCTCGGGCCTGCTTCTCGGCGAGGGACTGTCCCTCACGCTCGAGGACAGCCACGACCTGATTACCTGGACGATCGGCGACACCGGGTTCGCCATGGAACTGTCCGGCGAAGTGCCCGGCCGGCTGGCCGAAGCGCTCGGCAGAGACGGCGTAGCCGAACTCGTCACCGCCGGAAGGCCGGTAGAGGCGATCGACGCCTGGGCCGTCCATCCTGGCGGCAAGTCGATCGTCGACGCCGTCGAACGCGGCCTTGCCCTGCCCCCCGAGAAGGTTGCCGCATCGCGCGCCGTGCTGCAGGACTACGGCAACATGTCGTCGGCGACCGTGATGTTCGTGCTCGAACGGTTGATGGCGGAGCGGCCCGCGAGCGGCATCGCGCTCGCATTCGGACCGGGTCTCGCCATGGAAGGCCTGCGCTTCGGCTGGAGCAACGGCGATGCCGAATAGGCTCGCAACACGTTCGCATGCCGACGAGCTGATGGACGACCCGGCGCTCGACACCGCGACCTACCACGCGGTGCTCGCCGATCTCGCCAGGGTCAATCGCCTGACTTTCGCTTATCGCCCGACGCTCGACTTCCTGCGCCGAGCCGTAGGCAAGCGATCGCGCTTCACCCTGCTCGACGTCGGCTTCGGCGACGGCGACATGCTGCGTGCCATCGCCCGCTGGGCACGCCGGCGCGGAATCGCCGCCGACCTGACCGGGATCGACCTCAACGCCCGCAGCAAGGCGGCAGCCGAGGCGTCGACGCCGGCCGGCGCGCCGATCCGCTATCTTTCGGGCGATTATGCGCAGCTCGCCGGCGGCGGCTACGACTGCGTGATCTCGAGCCTCGTCGCGCACCACATGAGCGGCACCGAGCTGACCGCTTTCCTGCACTTCATGGAACGAGAGGCGGCCATCGGCTGGTTCGTCAACGACCTGCACCGGCACCGCCTCGCCTACCAGAGCTGGCCGCTGCTCGCGAGCGCGATGAGCTGGCACCGGATCGTCCGGCTCGACGGACGAACCTCGATTGCCCGCGGATTCCGCCCCGCCGAGTGGCACGCCCTGCTCGCGCGCGAAGGGCTCGACGAGGCGCAGGTGCGTCGCTGGTTCCCGTTTCGCCTGTGCGTCGAACGCCTCCGCTGATCGTCGGCGCCGGGCCGGCCGGCTGTGCCGCCGCGGTCGCGCTGGCCGCCGAGGGTGTCCGCCCGCTGCTCATCGACAGGGATGCCGAGCCGCGAGACGTCCTGTGCGGCGGCTTCCTGAGCTGGCGGACGGCGGAGCAGCTTCGCGCTATCGGCGTCGATCCGCGCGGCCTGGGAGCGCGCCGGGTCGCGCGGCTCGCCCTCTTCTCCCAGGACCGCGAAGTGGCCGTGCCGCTTCCCGCCCCGGCCTTTTCCCTCTCGCGGCGCGCGCTCGACGGCGCGCTGCGGCGCCGCGCGCTTGAATTCGGTGCCGCGCTCGAAGTCGACAGTATCCGCGCGCTGGATGGCGGCACGGCAATCGGCCGGAAGCGCGAATGGCAAGGGGACTCGCTGTTCCTCGCCTCGGGCAAGCACGACGTGCGGGGGACAGGCCGGCCGCGGGCCGATGACGACCCTGCGCTCGGGCTGCGGATCCGCTTGCCGGCAAGCGGCGGGCGCGAGACGCTGATCGCCGACAGCATCGAACTGCACCTCTTTTCCGGAGGCTACGCGGGCGTCGTGCTCCAGGAGGACGGCAGCGCCAACGTGTGTCTGGCAGTGCGAAAGACGCTCCTCGCGCGCAGCGGCGGGGACCCCCGGAGGATGCTCGAAGCGCTCGCCGCTGACCATCCCGCCTTCGGCCGCCGCCTGTCGGACGACTGGACCGGCGAAGCGATCGAGACCGTCGGCGCCGTGCCCTACGGGTGGATCGCCGGCGGACCGCGGCCCGGCCTGTTCCGCCTCGGTGACCAGGCCGCGGTTATCCCCTCGCTCGCCGGCGAGGGCATCGCCATGGCGCTCGCCAGCGGCACCGCGGCCGCGCGTGCCTGGCTCGAGTTCGGTCCCGCGGGAGCGGCGAGCTACCAGCGGGCCTTTACCCGCCGCGCGCGTCGCCCCGTCCGCACGGCCCGCGTGGCCTGGGCGCTCGCGGAGACCCCGCTGGCGGCAAGGCTAGGGATCGGCGTTGCCGCGCGACTGCCGCCTCTAATCCACTGGCTCATGCAAGCGAGCCGGTTCGAGCCCGAAGCGCGTCTTGCGCAGGCGCGCCCCGCTCCGTAAGGGTCCGCGGAAATTCCATCCGAACCCTACAGCAGGACTCTCCCCGCATGGCGAAGATCAAGGTCGTGAACCCCGTCGTCGAGATCGACGGCGACGAGATGACGCGGATCATCTGGCAGTGGATCCGCGAACGGCTGATCCTCCCCTACCTCGACATCGACCTCAAGTACTTCGACCTCGGGATCGAGAAGCGCGACGAGACCCGCGACCAGATCACCATCGACGCGGCCAACGCGATCAAGCAGCACGGCGTCGGCGTGAAGTGCGCGACGATCACGCCGGACGAGGCGCGCGTCGAGGAGTTCGGCCTGCACGAGATGTACAAGTCGCCCAACGGGACGATCCGCAACATCCTCGGCGGGACGATCTTCCGCGAACCGATCGTGATCCAGAACGTGCCGCGGCTGATCCCCGGCTGGACCGACCCGATCGTCGTCGGCCGCCACGCGTTCGGCGACCAGTACCGCGCGACCGACTTCCTCGTCCCCGGCGCCGGCAAGCTGCGGCTGGTCTGGGAAGGCGAAAACGGTGAGACGATCGACCGCGAGGTCTATCAGTTCAAGGCGTCGGGCGTGGCGATGTCGATGTACAACCTCGACGAGTCGATCCGCGACTTCGCGCGTGCGAGCTTCAACTACGGGCTCGACCGCGGCTGGCCGGTTTACCTCTCGACCAAGAACACGATCATCAAGGCCTACGACGGGCGCTTCAAGGACCTGTTCCAGGAAGTGTTCGACACCGAAGGCTTCAAGGAGAAGTTCGCCGCCGCCGAGATCGAGTACCAGCACCGCCTGATCGACGACATGGTCGCCTCCGCGCTCAAGTGGAGCGGCAAGTTCGTTTGGGCCTGCAAGAACTATGACGGCGACGTGCAGTCGGACCAGGTGGCGCAGGGCTTCGGCTCGCTCGGGCTGATGACCTCGGTGCTGATGACCCCCGACGGCAAGACCGTCGAGGCCGAGGCCGCGCACGGCACCGTGACCCGCCACTACCGCCAGCACCAGCAGGGCAAGGCGACCTCGACCAACCCGATCGCCTCGATCTTCGCCTGGACCCGCGGCCTGATCTACCGCGGCCGGTTCGACGGCACGCCCGAGGTGGTCCGCTTCGCCGAGACGCTCGAGAAAGTCTGCATCGCGACCGTCGAAAGCGGCAAGATGACCAAGGACCTCGCGCTGCTGATCGGCCCCGACCAGCCGTGGATGACCACCGAGCAGTTCTTCGAGGCGATCGT
>JBIQKN010000173.1:0-1663 GCA_044506565.1 Sphingomonadales bacterium
AGCATGACCGGGGTCATGTACTGCACCGCGATGCGGCACGCCTCGATCGCCACTTCGAACGCGTCGGCCGGCGAGCGCGCGGCGATCACCGGCATCGGCGCGTCGCCGTTGCGGCCGTAGACCGCCTGGTAGAGGTCGCTCTGCTCGGTCTTGGTCGGCAGGCCGGTCGAGGGCCCGCCGCGCTGCGAGTTGACGATGACCAGCGGCAGCTCGGTCATGATCGCGAGGCCCATCGCCTCGGTCTTGAGCGCGATGCCCGGGCCCGACGACGAGGTCACCCCGAGCTGGCCGGCGTAGGAGGCGCCGATCGCGGCGCAGATCGCGGCGATCTCGTCCTCGGCCTGGAAGGTGGTGACGCCGAACTCCTTGAGCCGCGCGAGGTGGTGCAGGATCGCCGAAGCCGGGGTGATCGGATAGCCGCCGAAGAACATCGGCAGGCTGGCGAGCTGCGCGCCCGCGACGAGGCCGAGGCTGACGCTCTCTGCGCCGGTGATCGTGCGGTACAAGCCCGGCTCGGTCTGGACCGGCGCGAGGTGGAACTGGCGCAGCGGCCCGGAGAGCTCGGCAGTCTCGCCATAGGCGTGGCCGGCGTTGAGCGCGGCGACGTTGGCGGCGGCGATCTCGGGCTTCCTGGCGAACTTGGCGTTGAGCCAGTCGATTAGCGGCTGGCGGTCGCGGTCGAACATCCACAGCGCGAGGCCGAGGGTCCACATGTTCTTCGAGCGCAGCGCGTCCTTGTTGCCGAGGCCGAACGGCTTGACCGCCTCGATCGTCAGCGCCGAGATGTCGAACGCGAGCACGTCCCACTTCGCGAGGCTGCCGTCCTCGAGGGGATTGCTCTCGTACTTGGCCTTCTCGAGGTTGCGCTTGGTGAACTCGCCGGTGTCGGCGATGATCAGCCCGCCGGGCTTGAGCGCGGCGAGGTTCACCTTGAGCGCGGCCGGGTTCATCGCCACCAGCACATCGGGTGCGTCGCCGGCGGTGTCGATCTCGGTCGAGCCGAAGTTGATCTGGAACGCCGAGACGCCGAACAGCGTGCCCTGCGGCGCGCGGATCTCGGCCGGGAAGTCCGGGAAAGTGGCGAGGTCGTTGCCGGCGAGCGCGGTCGACAGCGTGAACTGTCCTCCGGTCAGCTGCATGCCGTCGCCGCTGTCGCCCGCGAAGCGGACGACGACCGCTTCGGGAGCCTGTGCCTGGGCCGGTCGTTCGGCCGCGAGAGTTGCCATGGTCTGGTCCTGCTGGCGCGCGCGGGCGCCTATCTTGTGCCGTATGGCCCGCGAGGTAGGATTCCGTTCCTGTCTCGGCAATTAAGTTTTTCTGTCGCGCAGGCAATGGTCCGGCTGGAAATACCCACTGCGCTTGCCTATCGCGCGGCCATGAACGCGTCCGAAGCCACGAAATACCGCCCCTGCGTCGGGGTCATGCTGGTCAACGCCGAGGGCAAGGCCTTCGTCGGCAAGCGGATCGACAACCGGGAAGGCGACTGGTGGCAGATGCCACAGGGCGGCGTCGACGACGGCGAGGATCTCGACAAGGCGATGCTGCGCGAGCTGAAAGAGGAGATCGGCGCGAGCCCGGCACACATCGAGATCGTCGCCCGGTTACCCGAAGAGCTGTACTACGACCTGCCGCCCGAGCTGCAGGGCAAGCTGTGGAGCGGCAA
>JBIQKN010000087.1:0-10111 GCA_044506565.1 Sphingomonadales bacterium
TGCCCCCACTCTCGTCATGTCACCGGTCCTAGGCCGCCCCGCCGCTGAGCGGAAGAGCGGGCCGGGCGCGAATTGACAGCTTCGCGCGAGCGCTTAAGTCTTGCCTCCAGAGCGCACTGGGGCGCCACCTGTCCGCGGCAAGGGAGCTCGCTCCCACCCACTCGACACCGGACGTACGCAACCTTCTTCCGGCCTGTCTCGAGCGGACGCCAGGCGATCTCGGAAGGAAGGTCCCATGCCCAGGACGCTCGGCCCGCGGGCCAATCTCGACAATCTCAGGAAAGACGCGAAGCGCTGGCTCAAGGCGCTGCGCTCCGGCGATGCCGACGCCCGACAACGGCTGCGCGACGCCTGGCCCGGCGCGCCGTCCGAACCGGGCCTGCGCGACGTGCAGCAGGCGCTCGCGCGCGAATACGGGTTCGGCGGCTGGGCGAAGCTCAAGGAGGCGCTCGAGGAACGCGTCCACGCCGCGATGGACGCCGACGCGCTCGTGGAGATCGTGCTGCGCGGCGCGTGGGACGACGGCGACCGCGCCGCCGCTGCGCGGATCGCACAACGCCATCCGCAGCTCGCCCGCCACGGCCTGCACGCGGCCGTGGCGTTCGGCGACCTCGACGAGGTCCGCCGCCGGCTGGCGGCCGATCCCACCTCGGCGACTTCGAAAGGCGGGCCGCACGGCTGGGAGCCGCTGCAGTACCTCGCCTACAGCCGATTGCCGCTTCCGGCAGTCGAGGACAACGCGCTCGCGCTGGCGGACCTGCTGCTCGACCACGGGGCCGACCCCAACGCAGCGTTCGACGATGGCTGGGGCAACGCGTTCAAGGTGCTGACCGGAGTGATCGCGCTCGGCGAGGGTGTTCGGCCTCCCCACCCGCGCGACCGCGAGCTGGCCGCGTTGTTGGTCGAGCGCGGCGCCGACCCGTTCGACATCCAGGCGCTCTATAACACCTCGATCGTCGGCGACGACACCTGCTGGCTCGAGTTCATGTGGTCGCATTCGGTGGCGCAAGGCAGCGAGCACCGCTGGCGGCAACTGGGAAAGGTCTCGCTCGGCGGCGCGGAGCGCAGCACGCTCGACTACCTGCTCGGCAACGCGGTCAACCAGGACCACCTCGCCCGCGCCGAATGGCTGCTGGCGCACGGCGCCGACCCGAACGGGCGCAACGCCTACAGCCGGCAGCCGCACCACCACGTCGCCGAGCTGCACGGCTTCGCCGAGATGGCCGCGCTGCTGCGGCGGCACGGCGCCAGCGCTCCCGCGTTGTCGGGTGCACAGGCTTTCCAGGCCGCATGCCTGCGGATGGACGAGGCCGAGGCGCGCCGGCTGGCCCGCTGGCGGCCGTGGTTCCTCCGGGACCCGAGCACGCTGCTCGCCGCGGCCGCGCAGAACCGGACCGACGTGCTGCGCCTGCTGCTCGGCCTCGGCATGCCGGTCGACCTCGCCGCGCGCAACGGCCAGCGCGCGCTGCACAGCGCTGCCGGGGCTGGCGCGCTCGAGGCGATCCGGCTGCTGATCGAGGCCGGCGCCGACATCGACCGGCGCGGCGGACCTTACAAGGCGACCCCGCTCGGCCACGGGGTGTTCTGGAAGAACCGCGCGGTGATCGAGCTGATCGCCCCGCTCAGCCGCGACCCGCACGACCTCGCCTGGGCCGGGTGGGCCGAACGCCTGCGCGCGGTGCTGGCGGAACACCCGGCGCTGGCGAACGCGCCGGGGCCGCGCGGCACGCCGCCGCTGTTCTCGCTGCCCGACGACGAGGACGCTGCGGCCGCGGTGGTCGAGGTGCTGCTCGCGGCCGGCGCCAACCGAACGGCGCGCAACGCCGAGGGCGAGACGCCAGCGCAAGTCGCGCGGAAGCGCGGGCTGGAGGACGCGGCGGACTTGCTCGAGGGGTGAAGGAGAAGGGGCCCTCATCCAATCCGACTAAGCCCCTTCGGGGCTAAGTCTTCGTATCCTTCTCCCGCCAGCGGGAGAAGGAAGAGACTGCGCTAGCGGCCAGCCTTCTTCTCCCACTGGTGGGAGAAGGATAGCGAAGCTTACCGCCAAAGGCGGTTAGCGAAGCTTGGATGAGGGCCCCTTTCCCCTCTCCCCTCACAACCGCGCCGGTGCCCCATCCAGCAGGATGGTCTTGGTCTCGAGGTACGGCCACAGCCCTTCCTCGCCGCCCTCGCGGCCCATGCCCGACTGTTTGAAGCCGCCGAACGGCATGCCGAACTCCATCCGCATGCCGTTCTGGCCCATCACCCCGGTGCGCACGCGGCGGCTGATGTCGTAGGCCGCCTGCGGGTCCGTGGTCAGCACCGAGCCGTTGAGTCCGTAGTTCGACTCGTTGGCGAGGCGGATCGCGTCTTCCTCGTCCTCGGCGGGGATCAGGCACAGCACCGGCCCGAAGATCTCCTCCTGGGCGATGCGGCTGGCGTTGTCGACGTTGGCGAACAGCGTCGGCTCGATGAAGTAGCCCTTGTTGAGGTGCGCCGGGCGCTGGCCGCCGGTGACGAGGTCGGCGCCGGACTTGCGGCCCTCCTCGATGTACATCTCGACCCGCTCGAGCTGGCGCTTCATCGCCAGCGGGCCGAGCTGGGTCTCGGGATCCTCGCTGTTGCCGATCTTGATCCCCTTCATCACGCTGGCGATCGCCTCGGCCAGCTCGTCGTGGCGGTGCCTGGGGACGATCGCGCGGCTGAGCATGGCGCAGACCTGCCCGCTCATCACCGTGATCGTGTTGCCGAGAATGCCGGCGGCGGCCTCGATCGGGAAATCGTCGCGCACGATCGCCGCCGACTTGCCGCCGAGCTCCATCGTGCAGCGGGTCATCTTGGCGCCGCAGATCGAGGCGATGTGCATGCCCGCGGCAGAGGAGCCGGTGAAGCTGACCTTGTCGATGTCGCGGCTGCGAATCAGGTAGTCGGAGGCCTCGCGGTCTGCCGGTACGAGATTGACCGCCCCCGGCGGCAGGCCGGCGGCCTCGGCCGCCTCGGCGATGATGTAGGCCTCGAGCGGCGTCTCCGGCGAAGGCTTCATCACGATCGGGCAGCCGGCGACGAGCGCGTAGAACACCTTGTTGGCCATGATCCCGAATGGCGCGTTCCACGGGGCGATGCCGACGACGACGCCGACCGGCTCGCGGGCGATCACCGCGGTGTCGACGACCTGCCCCTTCTTCTGCTCGGTCCAGGCGAAGCTCTCGCCGAGCGCGGCGATCCCGCGCAGCCCGGCGACGCTGCCGCCGTGCATGATCGGTGCGAAACTGGCGAGCCCGCCGACCTGCGCCACCCATGCCGCACAGAGCTCGGGCACCCGTGCTTCGAGGTTGTCGATCATCTTCATCAGCACCGCGCCGCGCTCGGCGGGCGGGGTCGTCGGCCAGGGGCCATGATCGAACGCCTGGCGCGCGGCCGCGACCGCGCGGTCCATGTCCTCGGGGCCGGCGGCGGCCGTGCGGGCGACGATTTCCTCGCTGTTCGGATTGACGATCTCGAGCTGCTCGCCGCTCGTCGGCGCGACCCATTCGCCGCCGATGAACAGCTTGTCGGGATGCTTGATGTTGACGCCTTCGGGGGTCATCGCGGGTCTCCTCGTTCGGGGCGAAGGCGGGGGCCCTCATCCAACTCCGACTAGGCCCCTGCGGGGCCAAGTCTCCGTATCCTTCTCCCGCCAGCGGGAGAAGAAGGGGCACGGCGCTTGCGGCCTGGCTCCTTCTCCCACTGGTGGGAGAAGGATAGCGAAGCTTGCTCGCGAAGCGAGCTAGCGTAGCTTGGATGAGGGCTCCTTCCTTCTCCTTAGTAACTCGACAATATCGTCAAACTGCGGCTGTCGAGCGGCTTGCCTTCGCGCTGGAACTGCAGCTCGCGGGCGCGGAGCTTGCGCTGCTCGTCGATCAGGAACGCGTGGATCGCCCGGAGCTGGTCGGGCCGAAGCAGGTCGTCGAAGCGCGGCATGCCGTTCGGCAGCAGCAGGCCTTCGAGCACGATCCGGTCGAACACTTCGTGCGTTCCCGGCTGCATCCGCCTGAGGTCGGGCAGCGGCGCGCGCGGCTGGTTCGAGTGGCAGATCGAGCAGGTCTCGGTGAACAGCGCCGAGCCCATCGCGATCGTTTCGGGCGTCACGCCCGGAAACTGCGCGGGGGGTTCGGGTGCCGGCTGCAGCGGCGGCAGGTCGGGCGGGATCGGCAACTCGCCGCCGCCGATCCTGAACACCAACAGACGGTTGGCGTTGCCCTTCGCATAGGCCGCCGCATACGGCGGCACGAAGCCCCAGCCGCCCCCGCCCCAGCCGGTCTGCACCGCGACGTACTGCACGCCGTCGACCTTGTAGGTCATCGGTGCGGCGAGGATCGAGCTGCCGGTGTCGATCGACTTGAGCACTTCGCCGGTGTCGGCGTCGCGCACGATCAGCTTGCCCGCGAGCGTGCCGTGGATCACGAGCCCGCTCGCCGTGGCGAGCACGCCGCCGCGGTCCTGCCAGCCGTCGAACGGCGCGGCCCACTTCGTTTCGCCGGTCAGCGGGTCGATCGCGCGGATCTCGGAGCTGAACGGCTTGTCGAGCACCTGGCGCCACTGCGGCAGCGCCTTGACCGCCTCCTGCATCGGCGGCGGCAGCGTCCCCAAGGCCGCCTCGAGATCGGCGGTGAAGATCAGTGCCGCGGCCGGGTTCATCGCGCTCTTGCGGTGCGGCGGGCGCTCCTGCCCCGGCGGGATGAACATCAGGTTGCCCATGTCGACCACCGCCGCGAAGTAGAGTTTGCGCATCGGGTCGTAGGCCGCCGGGTGCCAGTTGCGCGCCCCGGAGCTCGCCGGGAAGACGATCTTGGGCCCGGTCGAATAGTCGGAAGACTCGGGCGTCAGGATCGGCTTGCCGCTCTCGAGGTCCCAGCCGCTGGCCCAGCTCGTGCGCACCAGCGCGTTGGCCGCGAGCGGCTTGCCCGTTTCGCGGTCGACCACGAAGAAGAACCCGTTCTTCGGCGTGTGCAGGATCACCGGGCGCTTCGCCCCGCCGATCTCGAACTCGGTGAAGACCATCGGCTGGGTTGCCGTGAGGTCCCACGAATCCTGCGGCGTTTCCTGGAAGTGCCACTTCATCTCGCCCGTCTTGCGGTCGAGCGCGACGAGCGAGTTCAGGTAGAGGTTGTCGCCGCCCTCCGGCGAGCGCGTCCTGAGCGGATAGGGCCCGCCGTTACCGGTGCCGATGATCACCTGGTCGAACAGCGGATCGTACTGGATCGCGTCCCACACGGTGCCGCCGCCGCCGATGTCCCAGCGGCTTTCCGGGTCCCAGGTCTCGAGCGCCTTCTCCAGCGCCTCGCTCTCCTGAGGCCCCTCCTTCGGGTCATGCGGAACGGTCCAGAAGCGCCACTTCCGGTCGCCGCTGCGCACGTCGTAGGCGGTGACGTAGCCGCGCACGTCATACTCGGCGCCGGCGTTGCCGATGATCACCAGGTTGCCGGCGATCTCGGGCGCGCCGGTGATCGTGTAGGCGCGCTTGCGGTCGGCGATCGTGTCGACCCGCCACATCACCTTGCCGCTGATCCGGTCGAGCGCGTAGAGCCAGCCGTCGAGCGAGGCGACGAAGACCTTGCCGTCGGCCAGCGCGACCCCGCGATTGGCCTGG
The DNA here is from genome assembly GCA_044506565.1 of Sphingomonadales bacterium. Taxonomy (GTDB): domain Bacteria; phylum Pseudomonadota; class Alphaproteobacteria; order Sphingomonadales; family Sphingomonadaceae; genus Croceibacterium_A. The sequence goes on from JBIQKN010000087.1 coordinate 5,609, forward strand.
TCGCAGCAGGCGGCTCGGTTGGCCTGCATGTCGACCTCGGGCTCGAAGCGCCACTTCTCCGCGCCGGTCGCGGCGTCGAGCGCGTAGACCCGGCCGAGGTTGCCCGAGGTGTACATCACCCCGTCGACCACCACCGGTGTCGCTTCCTGCACCCGCGCGGTGCCCAGGTCGTACTCCCAGGCGAGGCCGAGTTCGCCGACGTTGTCTTTCGTGATGTCGGTCAGCCGCGAGAAGTGACTGCCCGCCCAGTCGCCGCCCGGGTTGTCCCAGTTGTCGCCGGCACCGATCACCGAAGTGTCGACCTCGGGGGCATCGCTGCCCGAGGAGCACGCGGCGAGCGCGAACAGTGCGGCACCAGCCATAGCGCGCAACGAGAAGCCCTCCCCCTTGAGGGGGAGGGTTGGGTGGGGGTGCCCGACGCCGGCGCCGCCGCGCGGCGTTCGCCGCGCTCCCCCTCCCCCTACCCCCTCCCCGCCGGGGAGGGGGAGTCTGGTACGTAAACGGGCAAGCAGGCTCATGCGGGCCAGAGGTGCCGGTACTGTTCGAGGACCGAGCGCAGCGTGCGCGGCTTGCGGCCCGTGATCCGCTCGACGTCATCGGACTCGATGTCCATGAACCCTTCGCGGATCGACTGGCCGAACGTGACCATGCCCTCGCTGGCCCACGGGATCGGCCCGTCGGGGACCACGTCCGACGCCTTGCGCGCGACGCCGAGCGAATCGAAGTAGGCGAACATGCCCTCGTCGTCGACGAGCTCGACCTCGATCGGCTTCCCCGCCATCTGGGCAATCAGCGCCATCGCGTCGGGCAGCGTCCACAGCTCGGGCCCGGTCACGTCGTAGGCCTTGTTGGCGTGCCCTTCCTGCGTCAGCACGCCGACCGCGGTCGCCACGCAGTCGTCGCGGCTGACGATCGGCACGCGGCCCGGCCCGGCGTTCTCGGGCTTGTGCCCGGCCTGCAGCGCCGGGATCGCCATCGCGGTCGCCACCGCCTCGGCATAGAGGCTGTTGCGCAGGTGCGTCCACGCGAGGCCCGAGGCCTCGATCATGCGCTCGGTGGCAATGTGGTCGAACCCTTCGACAGAGGGGTTGTTCGGGGTCCGGACGCCGAGCAGCGAGGTGTAGACCACGTGGCTCACGCCCTGCGCCTTCGCCGCCTCGACCGCCGCGGTGTGCTGCTCGACGCGGCTGCCGACGCGCACGGTCGAGATCAGCAGCATTGTCTCGCCGCCTTCCATCGCCTGTCCCAGCGAGGCGGGGTCGTCGAAGTCGGCGTAGCGCACGCTCGCGCCCTTCTCCGCGAGGTCGGCGAGCTTGTCCGGCGTGCGGCTCAGCAGCACGAGGTCTTCCGCCGGCGCGCGTTCGAGCAGTTGCCGGGCCGCCGCGTTGCCGAACTGGCCCGAGGCGCCGGTGACGATGATCTTGCCCAAGGGTCTCTCCCGTTCTTGGCGGCAATCATAACGAGTGTTACGGTCGTGGCAACAAGACGGGAGAGACCATGACCGCGCTTTCGATCGAAGACCGCCTCGGCCTGCAGGACCTGATCGCCGATTACTCGTGGGCGCTCGACACCGGCGATGCAGAGGCGCTCGTCGCCTGCTTCACCGAGGACTGCGTGATGAGCGAGGAGGTGTTCGAGGATCCCGATATCTGGGAAGGCCACGACGGCATTCGCGGCCTGATGAACCACTACGCCAACGCCCCGGGCTTTCCCGGCCGCCAGCACCACGTCACCCAGGTCCAGTACCGCCCGCAGGACGACGGCACGGTCGAGCTGCGCAGCTTCGCCTTCGTCACCGAATGCGAGGGCGAGCCGCCCTACCTGCTGCGCTTCACCGGGTGGTACGACGACCACGCGGTCAAGGGCACCGACGGCAAGTGGCGCTTCCGCCGCCGCACCGTGCGGCTGTGGGACGGCGAGGTTCTCAAGAACTTCCCCGGGCGTGGGCAGTGGGTTGCGCGGAAACGGCCGGAGTCGCTGATCATCCGGCGGTGAGGTGCGGCTTTATCAAATCTCCGTAATGGAGGCGGTTCGAGTCGGAGCGTCGGGCCGCGATGCCGTAAGCTGGCGTCATGACCATCGGATCGACCAATCGCTTTGCGCGAGCGCTGCGGCGAAATTCTACTGACGCCGAACGCAGGATCTGGCGGCATCTGCGCGATCGGCGGCTTGGCGGGCTCAAGTTCCGACGCCAAGCGACTGTGGGGTGCCACGTGGTCGATTTCCTCTGCGCCGAGAAGCGCCTCGTGGTGGAGCTGGATGGCGGACAGCACACGGCCGAGGGGGACGCGGAGCGAACGGCGCGGCTGGAGGAGCTGGGGTATCGGGTGATCCGGTTCTGGAACAACGATGCCCTGGGGAACACGGATGCGGTTCTGGCCGTGATCCTGCGTGAGGCGCGGAGTTTGCCCTCTAGATTCAAGGGGCCCTCATCCAACTCCGACTAAGCCCCTTCGGGGCTAAGTCTTCGTATCCTTCTCCCGCCAGCGGGAGAAGAAATGACGCGAGATTGTCAGGCATCTTCTTCTCCCACTGGTGGGAGAAGGATAGCGGAGGTTAGGTCCGTCAGGACCTTACCGGAGCTTGGATGAGGGCTCCTTAGCCCTTCCTGGCCAGGACCCACCCCAGCACCAGCCCGCGGTCGAGCGGCTGGGCGGCCTCGGTCATCTCGCGCACAGTCCGGTCGTCGGCCGGCGCATAGCCCGCCTCGCGCGCCACGTCCTCGATCAGCAGCGCATCGGCCGGCCGGGTCACCCCGATCACATAAGCCGGCCGCCGGGCGAACACCGCGCGAGCGAAGCGGATGCGGTCGCCTTCGATCGGCAGGGCTTCGCCGGAGTGTGCCTTGGCGAGACGACGGCCCGCTTCGAGCGCTGGGTCGTGGAGCAGGATGGCGCCACCCGCGCTCGCGGCGGCGGCGCGTGGTGCGCCGATCACCGCCGTTGCGGCGGCCGCGCCGCCGAGCACGCCGCGCCGCGTCGCCTTCACTGCGCCGCCTCGTGCGGGCCGGCGGCGAGGTACTCGGCGATCGCCTCGAGGTCGGCGTCGCTCAGTTCGCCGCGCGGGATCGCCGGCATGTTGCCGATGCCCTGGCGGACGGCGACGATCACGTACTGCGCGGGCAGGTTGTCGCGTGCCTCGAGCAGTGCGGGCTGGATGCGGCGCGCGAGCAGGCCGGTGCCCATGCCGTTGGCCGTGTGGCAGCTCGCGCAGTGCTCGAGGTAGAGCGCTTCACCGCCCGAGGCGCCCGGGCGGCTCGCCAGCGTTGTCGGCTTGGGCGGCGGCGGGGCCTGGGCAATCGCTGCCGCGCCCCCGGCGAGCAGCAGCGCCGCGATCAGGAGCTTCCTCATCCGCGCTCTCCCGCCCGCGGTCCCTGCCCCTTGGGCCATATCCCGCTCTTGCCCGGCGCGAGGATGCCGTTCGGGTCGAGCGCATCCTTCACCCTGGCGTTGAGCTTGCCGAGCGCCCCGCCGTTCCAGTCGTAGGTCTGCGCCACCAGGTCCATGTAGTCGAGGTGCGTGCGATACTCGCCGTAGCCTTGCGCCTTGGCGTCGGCGACGAGCTGGCGGAAGAACGGGTCGATCCGCGCCATCATCGCCGGATCGTCCTTGTTGAACAGCATCGCGTTGACGTTGACGAGGTGCCGCTCGCCGAAGGCGAAGCTGCCCTGGTAATCCATCCCGTATTCCTTGTAGCGGGCATAGGTCCGCTGGAACTGCGCCAGCGCCGCGCTGCCGTTCTGCGGGATGATCGGGCTAAAGCCGATGTGCCCGCCGCGCCCGCCGTACCAGTTGACGTTCTGCATCGGGAACGTGATCGGCGTACCGGTCCAGCCCGAGTATTCCATCGGCTCGCCCTTGCGCCACATGGTGCTGCGGATCAGCAGCGGGTCGATGGCGTTCATCGCCTTTTCCAGGATCGCGTAGGCGGCCTTGTTGACCTCCTCGCGCCCGTAGAGCCTGAGCGAGACGCCCCACCAGCCGAGCCCGAAGCGCTTGCGGATCGCGTCGATCACGCTGTCGTCGAGCGCGCCGGGCTTGTCGGTCCACTCGTCACGCCGGGTGGCGACCGCGGCGGCGCGCAGCCAGTTGCCGATCGACGGGCTCTGCTGCAGCACACGCTCGCGCCTGAGCGGCCCGATCACGTCGACCAGCGGCTTCAGGTCCTCGGGCCGGTCGAACTCGACGTCCATGCCCATCAGGCTCTCGGGCTCGGGCATCAGCCACATATTGGCCTTGGTGACGATGCCGAAGTTCGACTGGACGAACAACTGGTCCCACCCGGGGCCGAACCCGAACGGGTAGGCGCCCCAGGTCGGCGCGCCCGAGAACGCGCCCATGCCGGTCCGCACGACCTCGCCGGTCGGCAGCACGACCTCGAGCCCGCACAGGTTCTTGGTGTTCTCGCCGTAGGGCGTGTAGCCGACCCCGCGGTCGAGCGCGTTGCCGATCACCGAGCCCCACGAGTTGCCCGGGGTCGACAGCCAGTAGGGCAGGTTGTTCG
>JBIQKN010000010.1:0-9341 GCA_044506565.1 Sphingomonadales bacterium
ACGATCTTCAACATGCGCGCGCCCGGCATGACGCTGCACAAGATGCCGCTGTTCGTGTGGTCGGTGCTGGTCACCGCGTTCCTGCTCGTGCTCGCGCTGCCGGTGCTCGCCGCGGCGATCACCATGCTGATCACCGACCGCAACTTCGGCACGACCTTCTTCGACGCGTCCGGCGGCGGCGACCCGATCCTCTACCAGCACCTGTTCTGGTTCTTCGGGCACCCGGAGGTCTACATCATGATCCTGCCGGGCTTCGGCATGGTCAGCCAGATCGTCGCCACATTCAGCCGCAAGCCGGTGTTCGGCTACCTCGGCATGGCCTACGCGATGGTCGCGATCGGCGTGGTCGGGTTCATCGTCTGGGCGCACCACATGTTCACCGTCGGCCTCGACGTGAACACCAAGATGTACTTCACCGCGGCGACGATGGTCATCGCGGTGCCGACCGGCATCAAGATCTTCTCGTGGATCGCGACGATGTGGGGCGGCAGCATGGAGTTCAAGAGCCCGATGGTCTGGGCGCTCGGCTTCATCTTCCTGTTCACCGTCGGCGGCGTGACCGGCGTCGTGCTGGCCAACGGCGGCGTCGACGACAACCTGCACGACACCTACTACGTGGTCGCCCACTTCCACTACGTGTTGTCGCTCGGCGCGGTGTTCTCGCTGTTCGCCGGGTTCTACTACTGGTTCCCGAAGATGAGCGGCCGGATGCACAGCGAACTGCTGTCGCACCTGCACTTCTGGGTGTTCTTCATCGGCGTGAACGTGATCTTCTTCCCGCAGCACTTCCTCGGGATGCAGGGCATGCCGCGCCGGTATCCGGACTACACCCCGGCGTACCAGTACTGGAACGAGATCTCGACCTACGGCTATTACATCATGGCCGCCTCGATGCTCTTCTTCTTCGTGAACATGGTCTACGCGTTCCTCGCCGGGAAGAAGGTGTCGGCCAACTACTGGGGCGAGGGCGCGACGACGCTCGAGTGGTCGCTGTCGAGCCCGCCGCCGTACCACCAGTTCGAGACGCTGCCGGTGATCGAGGACCATCACTCGCACCACGACGCGATCGGCCCGAAGGGCGCCGCGCCGGCCCACTGAGCGGTGGTCCGCAAGGACCGCACAGGATAAGGAAGGGGGGCGCGCCGGGTTCGGCGTGCCCCCTTTCGCAGACAGAGACATGACCGCAACCGCACAGAGCGAAACCGAGATCCGGACCAGCCCGCTACCGGCCGAGTGGCAGGATTTCTTCGCCCTGACCAAGCCGCGCGTGATGAGCCTGGTCGTCTTCACCGGCCTGTGCGGCCTGCTCGCGGCACCGGGCGGCATTCATCCGGTGCTCGCTTTCACCGCGGTGTTGTGCATCGCCCTCGGCGCCGGTGGCGCGGGCGCGCTCAACATGTGGTGGGAAGTCGACATCGACGCCAAGATGAAGCGCACCGCCCGTCGTCCGCTGCCCCAGGGCCGGCTGCGCCCGACGGACGCCCGCGACTTCGGCATCGCGCTGTCGGTCGCCTCGGTCGGCACGATGGGGCTCGCCGTCAACTGGCTCTCGGCCGCGATCCTCGCGGTCTCGATCCTCTATTACGCGGTCGTCTACACGATCTGGCTCAAGCCGCGCACGCCGCAGAACATCGTCATCGGCGGCGGGGCGGGGGCCTTTCCCCCGCTGATCGGATGGGTCGCGGTGACGGGTGAGATCACGCTGATGCCCGTGCTGCTGTTCGCGGTGATCTTCATGTGGACCCCGCCGCACTTCTGGGCGCTCGCGCTGTTCGTGCGCAGCGACTACGCCAAGGCCGGCATCCCGATGATGCCGGTGGTCGCGGGCGAGGCCGCCACGCGGCGGCAGATCCTGCTCTATTCGGTCGCGCTTCTCGCCGTAAGCCTCGCGCCGTGGTGGATCGGCGGCACCGGGGCTATCTACGGTCTCGCCGCTCTGGTGCTTTCGGGACTGTTCGTCGCGCTTTCGCTCCCGGTCGCGTTCCGCCGGGCGGGCGAGGGCGACCGGATGAAGCCCGAGAAGCGCCTGTTCAGCTTCTCGGTTCTGTACCTTTTCGCGCTGTTCACGGCGCTCGTCGTCGACCGGATGGTGCTCGCATGACGCCCGAGGAGGAAGAGCGGTTCAAGAAGGCCCGGCGCGGCCGCAACATCGCGCTGGCCCTGGTCCTGGCCGGCTTCGTTGCGCTGTTCTACGCGATCACGATCGTGAAGATGCTCGACTGATGGCCAGCGTCGCACTTGCCCGGAAGAACCGCCGTGTCGGCTTGATCGCGCTCTGCGCCTCGCTCGGCATGCTTGGGCTCGGGTTCGCCGCGGTGCCGCTCTACGACCTGTTCTGCCGTGTCACCGGCTTCGCCGGCACCACCCAGGTCGCGACCGAGGCCGACGCGGCGCGGGCGGCGGCGCTCAGCGGCGGCGCCCCGACTATATCGATCCGCTTCGACGCCAACGTCGCCCGCGACATGCCTTGGGAGTTCCGTCCGCGGCAGGTTACCGACACCGTTCAGTTCGGCCAGCGCGACATGGCGATCTACGAGGCGAAGAACCACTCGTCGGTGCCGGTGACCGGCACCGCCAGCTTCAACGTCGAACCCGAGCAGGCCGGCAAGTACTTCAACAAGATCCAGTGCTTCTGCTTCACCGAGCAGACGCTGCAACCGGGTCAGCAGGTGACCATGCCGGTGCTCTATTTCGTCGATCCGAAAGCGCTCGATGATCCGAACATGAAGGACGTCGAGCAGATCACCCTCAGCTATACCTTCCACAGGACCCGATAACCGCCACCAACCCTCTAGACCCGCCCGCGACGCCCGATTAAGGGCCATCGCCAAGCAAGGATCAGGAAAGCATCAATGGCCGGCGCCAAGAACCACGACTATCACATCCTGCCGCCCGACATCTGGCCGCTGATCGGCGCAATCTCGGCGGTGACGTTCACCAGCGGCATGGTGCTGTTCATGCACGATCTGCCGAACCACTGGCTCGTGCTCGGTCTCGGCATCGCCGGCCTGATCGCGACCTTCTTCACCTGGTTCTCGAACGTCGTGAAGGAAGCGGAAGCCGGGGATCACACCCCGGTCGTGCAGCTGCACCTGCGTTACGGCATGATCCTGTTCATCGCCTCGGAGGTGATGTTCTTCGTCGGCTGGTTCTGGGCCTGGTTCGACTTCGCGCTGTTTCCCAACGAACTGACCGAGGTCGTCGGCGGGGTGTTCCCGCCGAAGGCGATCGAGGCGGTGATGGATCCGTTCGCACTGCCGCTGCTCAACACGCTGATCCTGCTGTGCTCGGGCACGACGGTCACCTGGGCCCACCATTCGCTGATCCATGGCGACCGTGACGGCCTCAAGAAGGGCCTGTGGCTGACCATCGGGCTCGGCGTGCTGTTCACCTGCATCCAGGCTTACGAATACGCCCATGCGCCGTTCGGCTTCGGCGGCAACACCTACGGCTCGGCGTTCTACATGGCGACGGGCTTCCACGGCTTCCACGTGCTGGTCGGCACGATCTTCCTGATCGTCTGCCTGCGCCGCGCTTACCTCGGCCACTTCACGCCGAAGCAGCACTTCGGTTTCGAGGCGGCCGCGTGGTACTGGCACTTTGTCGACGTCGTCTGGCTGTTCCTGTTCGTCGTCGTCTACGTCTGGGGCGGCTGGGGCGCCGAATTCCACTAGGCCGCGCCGATGGCCGACACGCCTGACGGCACGAAAGGGCAGCCCGGCCTGGCCGAGGCTGCCCTTTTCGGTCTCTGCCCGAGCTGCGGCTCGAAGACGCTGTTCGCCGGCTGGGTCCGCTTCGCCGACCGGTGCCACGTCTGCGGGCTCGAGCCGGCGCGGTTTAACGTCGGCGACGGCCCGGCGGCCTTCCTGACGATGATCGTCGGCGCGCTGATCGTCGTCCTCGCGCTGTGGCTTCAGCTCGCCGTAGGGCCGCCGTGGTGGGTCCATGTGCTGCTGTGGATCCCGCTGACCACCACCGGCGTGATCCTCGGCCTGCGGTTCGCCAAGAGCGCGCTGCTGCAATCCGAGTACCGCAACAAGGCCGGCGAGGGGCGCGAGCGCAAGTGAGCCGCCGGCTGCCGGTCGTGTCGACCCTGATCGTGGCCGCCGCGGTGGCGACGATGATCGCGCTCGGCGTCTGGCAGCTGCGCCGAGCCCAATGGAAGGCTGATCTTCTCGACCGCTACCGCGCGGCGCAGGCGATGTCGGCCAGCGTGCCGTGGCCACGGGATCCTTCGGGGCTCGAACAGGTGCTGTTCCGCTGGAGCGAGTTCGATTGCGAGCGGGTGCTCGGGCTCCGCACGACCGCCGCGACCAGCGCATCGGGCGAATCCGGTGTTGCCCAGGTCGCCCGTTGCGAGCTCGACGGCGGGGGCGAGGCCGAGGTCGCGCTCGGCTGGTCGCGGCCGACGCAGCAGCTCGAATGGGACGGTGGCCGGGTCAGCGGGATCATCGGGCCGGGCGGGAGTTTCGGCGGGGTTCTCCACGCGACGCCCCCGGCGCCGGGTCTCGAGCCGCTTGCCGCTCCCGACCCCGGGGACCTGCCCAACAACCACCTCGCCTACGCCGGCCAATGGTTCTTCTTCGCGCTGACGGCGGTCGTGATCTACGTCCTTGCGTTGCGGCGGCGGTGGCGCGGCTAGGCTATTTGTACATCCCCTCGCGCAGGTTGATGCCGTGCTCGAGCCAGACCTTCATCGCGCAGAGCATCTGGCTCCAGCCCTGGCAGTTGCCGTAGCTCGCCTGCAGCGCGCCCTGGTTCTCGCGCCAGCCTTCCTCGGCGATCTCGACTAGCGTGCGGCCGTCGTCCAGCGCCTTGAAGGTCATCATCACCGTGGTGCGGTAGTCCGCTTCCTCGGGTCCGCCGCCCTCGACGTTCGGCGCCTCGCCTTCGCTGGCCTGCCATTCGAGCACGATCCGCTCGTCCGGCACCACTTCAGTCACATAGACCGGAAACGCGCCGGGATAGTCGTGGAAGTCCCACGTCACCGTCGCCCCTTCCTCGATCCGGCCCTGCGCGCCGCCGGTGGTGAAATAGTTCGACAGCTGGGACGGGTCGGCGACCGCCTCGAACACTTCGTGCACGGGCCTGGCGATCCGCGCCGCCACCCTGAATTTCAGTTCCATCGCGCGATCCTCTCGCTTGAGTCGAGGGCAATTATGTTATAAAAACATAACATGTCAACTGACGCCGATCTCGATGCCGTGTTCAAGGCTCTCTCCAACCCCGTGCGGAGGCGGATTTGCGACGAGCTGAAGTTGCGTCCGCTGACGACCAAGCAGCTCTGCGCCTGCTTTACCGGGCTCGACCGAACCACCGTCATGCTGCACCTTCGGGTGCTCGAGGAGGCGGGCCTGGTCGTGCCGGTGCGCAAAGGCCGCGAGCGGTTCAACTACCTCGACGCGATGCCGATCCAGGCGATCCACGAGCGTTGGATCGGCCCCCTGGCGGCGCATGCCGCGGCGAAGCTGAGCGAGCTCAAGCGCGAGCTGGAAGGGGTGACGGCGCCGGCAAGACAGAGCGACGTAGAGGGCCGACATCTGTCAGCCTCGACCGGCTCGCTTGCCACCCCCGCAAGCCGCCGCTAACCGCGCAGCCACGATGGAATACGTATCGACCCGCGGCAGCGCCCCGGCGCTCGACTTCGAAGGCGTCACGCTCGCCGGGCTGGCGTCCGACGGCGGCCTCTACCTGCCGCGGGAATGGCCGCGGTTCGGCGAGGCCGAGATCGCAGCGCTCTCGGGTATGTCCTATGTCGACCTCGCCGTTCGCGTCATGGCTCCGTTCGTCGGCGACAGTCTCGCCGAAGGCCGGCTGCGCGAGCTCAGCGCCGAGGCCTACGGACGCTTCGCCCATGCCGCGGTCACGCCGCTTCGTCAGCTCGACGAACGCCAGTGGCTGCTCGAGCTGTTCCACGGTCCGACGCTGGCGTTCAAGGATGTTGCCCTGCAGCTGCTCGGTGGCCTGTTCGAGGAATTCCTCGGCCGGCGCGACCAGCGGCTCACGATCGTCGGTGCAACCAGCGGCGATACCGGTTCGGCCGCGATCGATGCGGTCGCCGGCCGCGACAACGTCGACATCTTCATGCTCCACCCGAAGGGTCGGGTGAGCGACGTCCAGCGGCGGCAGATGACCACGGTCAAAGCGCCCAACGTCCACAACATCGCGATCGACGGCAGCTTCGACGACGCCCAGGCGATGGTGAAGCGGATGTTCGGCGACACCGCGATGACCGGACGTTTCAGCATCGGTGCGGTCAACTCGATCAACTGGGCGCGGCTGATGGCTCAGGTGGTCTACTACTTCGCCGCCGCCCTCCAGCTCGGCGCGCCCTGCCGCAAGGTCGCCTTCAGCGTGCCGACCGGCAACTTCGGTGATGTCTTCGCGGGTCACGTCGCCGCGAAGATGGGTCTTCCGGTCGAACGGCTGATCGTCGCAACCAACGTCAACGACATCCTCCACCGCGCGCTCGCCAACGGAGACTACTCGGCGGGCACGGTCACGCCCACCGCCGCGCCGTCTATGGACATCCAGGTGAGCTCGAACTTCGAGCGACTGCTGTTCGACGTCGGCGGCCGCGACGGCCAGGCGCTGGCTGAGCAGATGCGCGGGTTCGAGGCGAGCAAGGCGATGCGCCTGACCAACGCCCAGCGTGAAGGCGCCGCTGCGCTGTTTTCGAGCGCCCGCGCCGACGCCAACGAAATGGCGCAGGCGATGGCCTGGGCCTACCGCGAATGCGGCGAGGTGATCGACCCGCACACCGCCATCGGCCTCCACGCCGCCCGCGCTGCCGAATTGCCGCGCGAGGTGCCGGTCGTCACCCTGGCCACCGCGCACCCGGCCAAGTTCCCCGACGCGGTCGAGCGCGCCACCGGCCAGCGTCCGCCGCTGCCGGCGCGCGTCGGCGACCTGTTCGACCGCGAGGAACGCTACGTCGAACTGCCCGGCGACTACGCTGCGGTCGCCGCTTACGTCGCGGAGCACGCGACCCCGTCCGTTTGATGGCTGATCTGGTCCAGCAACCGCTGGTCATGGAAGGCTCCGGCTGGGCCGATTACGCGCTCCTCGACAGCGGTCACGGCCGCAAGCTCGAGCGTTACGGCCGCTACCGCTTCATCCGTCCCGAGGGCCAGGCGATGTGGTCGCCGCGGCTTGGCGACTGGAACGCGGGTGCCGAGTTCGTGCCCGGCTCGGACGAGGACGGGGGCGGCCGCTGGCAGTTCGCGAAGCCCGTGCCGCGCGAAGGCTGGCCGCTCGCGTGGAACGAGGTTCGCTTCACCGCGCAGTGCACGCCCTTCCGCCACCTGGGTTTCTTCCCCGACATGGCGCCGGTGTGGGACTGGATGCGGGAACGACTCCGTCATCCCGGCGAAAGCCGGTACCCCGTGCAGGAGGGCGCGGAGCCCGAGGCACGCGATCCCGGATCAAGTCCGGGACGACGGGGGTGCCTCAACCTGTTCGGCTACACCGGAGTGGGCACGCTGGCGCTCAGCGAATGCGGCCCGGTCACCCACGTCGACGCGAGCAAGAAGTCGGTCACCCTGGCACGCGAGAACGCCGCGCTTTCGGACCTGGCCGAGCGGCCGATCCGCTGGCTGGTCGACGATGCGGCCAAATTCGCCGCGCGCGAGGTGCGCCGCGGCAGGCGCTACGACGGGATCATCCTCGACCCGCCCAAGTTCGGCCGCGGCCCCGAAGGCGAGGTCTGGCGGCTCGAGGAAGGATTGCCGCCGCTGATCGCCGATTGCCGCAAGCTTCTCGACGGCGACAGCCGATTCCTGTTCCTGACCGTCTACGCCGTACGCATGAGCAGCCTCGCGATCGCCGGACTGCTCGCCGAGCATCTCGCCGACCTGCCGGGCACGATCGAGCACGGCGACCTTGCGGTGCGCGAGGAAGGAGAGGGCGGCCGCCTGCTGCCGACCGCGATCTTCGCACGGTGGAGTCGCTGAACGACTACGGCCTCACCGGCGCGAACGGAGCCGGTGCCAGGAACCAGCCCGAGCCGAACATCCCTTCGAGCCCGCTCGCCGCCTCGGGATCGCGCAGGTAATCGAACAACTCGTCGAAATCGCTGCGCCGGTCGCCGGCAATGGCGATCACGCAGACGTCGAGGTTGGCTTCGAAGCGCAGGGTCTGCTTTCGGTCCTCGGGATTGCGGATCAGCAACAGCGGGTCGCGGCCGGTCGGGTCGAGCCCCGAGAACTCCAGCGCGTCGGCTACTTCTCTCACCTGGTTGGCGTCGGCCTGCGACAACCACAACACGACGATCCCCGCCTGGCGCAACTGCGCGAGCCCCTCGGCAAGGCCCGGCGAGGGCAGCCCGGTGGCGCTCGGCGTGAACGGAGCCGAACCCTCGTCCAGGTCGACGATGACCGCGGGCTGCTTCTCCGGGCAGGCGAGCCGCCGTTCGACGAGGCGGCTGCTCGCGCCGGGATCGAGCAGCGCCGAAACCGCGCGTGCCTGGTTTCCGGCCCTGCTCAGCGCGTAGTCGATGAACCCCTGCCAGGGGCTGTCGGCGGGGATAGGGCCGGAGGGAGGCGGCAGTTCGGTGAGGTCGGTCAGGACGACACCCGGACGCACCGTCACGCGTGCCGCGTCTCCCGTTCGCTCCGGCACCGGGGTGGCCGCGCGAACGCGCACGTTCGTCCCGATCATGCCGGCCGCGGCTGCGACCGGGACCAGCGCCGCGGCGGCGATGCAGCCGCCTAGCAAGGGCAGCATCGCCAATGCGGCGAGGCCCATTAGCAGGCGGCGATTTCGCAATGACCCCTCGGCACTCACGGGCGCACTCCTAACCGCAAGCGGCCGCGGCTGCCCAGTGCCAAAAGGCAGCGTCGCGCCGGTCCGTTGCGCCCGCAGGTTTACAGACTCGTCCGGCGCTGCCATTCGCGCGCCCATGGCCGACAGCCTCACCCTCGAGCTCGCCGACTTCGAGCACATGGTCCACACCGGGATCTACTCGGAAGAGACCGGCAAGCCGCAACCGCTTCGTTTTTCGGTCAGCGTGCAGCTCAGGCCGATCCAGCACTACGACGCCGACACCTCGCTCGACGCGAGCAAGAACTACATGGACCTGAAGTTCGCCTGCTCGGAGGCGCTCGGCGAGACCCACTTCAAGCTGATCGAGGCGGTGGCCGACCACGTCTGCGAGACGCTGTTCCTGCAGGATGCGCGGGTCGAGGCGGTGACGGTCAAGATCGTCAAGCTGGCGCTGAGCGAAGCCGACGAGAAGATCGGCATCACCCTTCATCGAGAGCGGCGATGATGGGGCAGGCTGTCCTGCAGGTTACCCAGCTTGCGGACGGACCGACGGCAGCGGCCGCGCTTTTCTACGCCGA
>JBIQKN010000010.1:9441-11199 GCA_044506565.1 Sphingomonadales bacterium
CCGCCCTTTCAATCTTCGGCCGTTGGCTCCACAATAGTCCGCAATGAGCTGCTCCTCCCCCCTCGTCGACGCGTTCAACCGGCGGGTGACCTACCTGCGCCTGTCGGTCACGGACCGCTGCGACCTGCGCTGCACGTACTGCATGCCCGAGAAGATGCAGTTCCTGCCGCGCAAGGACGTGCTCAGCCTCGAGGAGCTGCACAAGCTCGCGCTGGCGATGATCGACCGCGGTATCACCAAGATCCGCCTGACCGGCGGGGAGCCGCTCGTCCGGCGCGACGTGATAGAGCTGGTCCATGCCATCGGGCGCAAGCTCGGGGACGGTCTCGAGGAACTCACACTCACCACCAACGGCACCCAGCTCGCGCAGTTCGCGGACGATCTCGCCGCCGCCGGCGTGAGACGGATCAACGTCTCGCTCGACACGCTCGACCCGGTGTTGTTCGAAGAGCTCAGCCGCCGCGACCGGCTCGGCCAGGTGCTGCAGGGCATCGCCGCGGCGCGCGAAGCGGGGCTGAAGGTCAAGCTCAACACCGTGGCCCTGAAAGGGCTCAACGAGGACGAAGTTCCCTTCCTCGTCGAGTGGGCCCATGCGCACGGGCACGACATCACGCTGATCGAAGTGATGCCGCTGGGGGAAGTCGAGGGCGAGCGGGTCGACCACTACCTGCCGCTGACCGCGGTGCGCGACGTGCTGGAGGCGCGCTGGACGCTGACACCGAGCGATCACCGCTCGGGCGGACCGGCACGCTACGTCGACGTCGCCGAAACCGGCGGCCGGCTCGGTTTCATCACCCCGCTGACCAACAATTTCTGCGCCAGCTGCAACCGCGTACGCGTGACGGCGACCGGGGAGCTATTTGCCTGCCTCGGTGGCGCCGAGAAGGTCGACTTGCGCGCCGCGCTGCGTTCCGGCGACCCCGACACGAACCTCGCCGCGGCGCTCGACGAGGCGATGCGGATCAAGCCCGAGCGGCACCATTTCCGCATCGAGCGCGGTGCCGGCCCGGCGCAGCCGCGGCACATGTCGCTCACCGGAGGCTGAGCCGTGACCGTCAGGCTGGTCTTCCTCGGCAAGCTGGCCGACCTCGCGGGTGCGTCGGAAATCGACGTTGCGGGGCCGCTCGACTGGGAGGGGCTGATCGCGGCGCTGCCGGGTTCGCTCGGCGAGGCGGCGAAGGGCGACAAGGTCCGGCTAGCGGTCAACGGGGCCGTGCTGTCCGACAAGTCCGCGCTCGCGGCCAAGGACGGCGACGAAATCGCCCTGCTTCCTCCCGTCAGCGGCGGCTGACGTGGCCTGCGACGTTCGCCTGCAAGACCATGCGCTCAAGCCCGAAGCGGAGCTCGCCGCGTTTGCCGCTGCGCACTCCCAGGCGGGCGGAATCGCCAGCTTCATCGGAAAGGTTCGGCCCGACGACGGCGTCGAGCTGCTCGAGTTGAGCCACTACGAGCCGCTGACGCTGCCCGGGATCGTTGCACTGGCCGACGAGGCGCTTGCCCGCTGGGCGCTCGACGGCATCCTGATCCGTCACCGCGTGGGACAGATGCGGCCGGGCGACCCGATCGTGCTCGTCGCCGCTGCGGCGCGGCACCGGCGCGACGCGTTCGAGGCGGCCGATTTCGCGATGGACCACCTCAAGTCGGACGCCTGGTTCTGGAAGCGCGAGAGGCGCGCAGGCGCGTGGCGCTGGATCGAGCCACGGGCGCAGGATCATGCCGACCTGGCTCGCTGGACGGCCTGAAATTCCCGTTTGATCG
>JBIQKN010000010.1:11299-57366 GCA_044506565.1 Sphingomonadales bacterium
TGGATGCGGATGAAGCCCGGCAATCCTCAGACACTGACCGCCTGGGGCCGTTTCCGGCAATACGGGATCAAGACCGCGTTCGGTCATGCCTCGGCCGGCGCGGCGAGCGTGCAGGTTCTGCTCCTGCCGGGACTGGTGTTTGTCTGGGGTCTGGCGATCGCGACCATCGCCGCCGTGGTCCGCTGAAGGGAGCTAAGCGGCCTCGAACCCCAGCCGCGCGGGATCGAGGATCTCGATCCCGCGCGCACCCTTGCGCCGGATCAAGCCATCGCGCTCGAACCGGGTGATCGCCCGGCTCACGGTCTCGATAGTCAGCCCGAGCATCCCCGCGATTTCTCCGCGTGTCAGCGGCAGCTCGAATTCGCGCGCCGGATGGCATGACGAGTCGCTGGCCGCCTCGGCCAGCCCCATCAGCAGCCCGGCGACTTTGGACGCGGCGCTGCGCCGCCCGCTCAGCGCGAGGAGCTCGCGGCTCTGCAGCAATTCTTCCTGCGAGCGTCGCAGCAGCGCCTGGGCGAGCTTGGGGTTCAGCTCGACCGCACGCCCCATCTCGCTCTTGGGGAACACGCACAGCTCGCTGTCGGTCAGCGCAATCACGTCGTGATGGGCAAACGGGGCGAACAACTCGCCGATAAAGCCTGCGGGATGGACCAGCGCGAGGATGCGCTCGGTGCCTTCCTCGTCAACCGCGGCGATCTTGAGCGCACCGCTGAGCAGCGTCGCGCAGGCCGCGTTCTCGTCGCCAGCCGCAAACAGTGTCTCGCCCCGCCGCAACTTGCGCGTGCGGCCCGAGCGGGCGAGGGCCTCGCGCTCTTCGGGGTCGAGCACCGAGCAAGCAGCGCGGTCGCGGACCGGGCAATGTTCGCAGTCGAGGCTCATCGAGGCAGCTCCGCCTGTAGCGCCGCGAGAGCCTGGTCCTGCTCGGCGACCTGCGCCGCGACTTGCGCCCGTGCCGCATCGATACGCTCGAGCGAGGCGCCTTCGAGCGAGGATTCCAGGTGCAGCCGATCGAGGTCGGCGAGGGCGATCGTCGCCGGGCTGCGGCTGCCTTCGAGGTCGGCGAGCGCGATGTGCGCGCGGGCCCAGGAATCGTCTCCGGGAGCGGCGCCGCTCGCTGCGGCGATGGCGCTGCGGGCCTGCGGCACGGCGGCCAGGAAGGCCCGGTGCGCACTGGCCGCGTCGCCAGCGAGCCGGTCCAGCTGGCCGAGTACCGCAGGGGCCGGTGGCGGGGGCACGTAGGGCTCCGGCTGGGCGGGCTCCATCGTGCCCGTCACGCGTTCGGCGTCGCGGATGGCGAGGCTCGGGTATTGCGCCGAAGCCGCGCAGGCACCGAGCGTGCATCCGAGCGCGGCAATCAGACAGGCACGGTTGAAATCCATCGCCTGCGCCTTAGCTCGCCGCTGCCGCTGACGCCAGCGCGCCGGACGTGGGCGAAATTGCTCCGCCGCGGCGTTGACAGCCGGGCCCCGTTGGCCTAACGGCGGCGCACTTTCGGTGCCCTTCGGGCGCCTTTTTTGTCGTTTATGCGGGCCCGCCCGAAGGAACGGCAGTCGAAACGAACGGATTTGATGACCATGTTCGCAGTAGTGCGCACGGGCGGCAAGCAGTATCGCGTGACCGCCGGAGACAAGATCGCAGTCGAGAAGCTGGCGGGCGACGCCGGCGACACGATCCAGCTGGGCGACGTCCTGCTGGCCGGCGACGGCGACAAGCTGGCCGAGGCGGGCAAGGTCACGGTCTCGGCCGAGATCATCGCGCAGGCGAAGAGCGAGAAGGTCGTCGTCTTCAAGAAGCGCCGCCGGCACAATTATCGCCGCAAGGCCGGGCACCGCCAGCAGATGACGCTGCTGCGCATCGTCTCGGTGGGCGATTCGAAGGCCGCGCCGAAGAAGGCCGCCGCGCCGAAGGCCGAGGAAGCGCCGAAGGCCGAAGCCGCGCCCAAGGCCGAGAAGGCCAAGGCTCCGGCGAAGACTGCCGAAGCGAAGGAAGCCAAGGCAGCGAAGCCGGCTGCCAAGAAGGAAGCCGCGGCCGAAAAGCCCGCCGAGAAGAAGGCTCCGGCGAAGAAGCCGGCGGCCAAGAAGCCCGCCGCGAAGAAGTAAGAGGTAGTTCGAGATGGCACACAAGAAAGCAGGCGGTAGCTCGCGCAACGGTCGCGATTCGGCCGGTCGTCGCCTCGGCGTGAAGAAGTTCGGCGGTCAGGACGTGATCGGCGGCAACATCATCGTGCGCCAGCGCGGCACCAAGTTCTATCCGGGCACCAACGTGGGCATGGGCAAGGACCACACCCTGTTTGCGCTCAGCGCGGGCAAGGTCCGATTCCACGACGGCAAGCTCGGCCGCAAGTACGTGTCGGTCGACATGATGGCAGACGCCGCCGAATAACCGGATGACTCAAGGAAAGGGTCATCCACCGGGATGGCCCGCCGGGCGGCGAAACGCCCGGACGTAGAGGGAGATCGGGCCAGCCCGTCTCCCTTTTTTCGTCTCCCTCGCAAAGCCACTGTCACATCGGCCTGCCATCGCAGGCCGGGGGCAGGAGAGGAGGACGACGATGTTCCTGCGCACCGAACGCCTGTTCCTGAGGCCGGCCTGGCCCGAGGACGCTGCCGAGCTCGCTCGCGCGATCGGGCACGAGGCGGTCGTGCGCATGCTCGCCCGCGTTCCGTGGCCCTATCGGGAGGACCATGCTCGGGAGTGGATCGAGACCCAGCGCGATCCCTGTCTGCCGAACATGCTGATCACCCGGCCCGACGAGGGCGGGCGGATCGTCGGATCCGTCGGCTTGCACGAGGAAGAGGGGCAGGCCGAGGTCGGCTACTGGGTCGAGCCCGGGTCGTGGGGCCGCGGCTTTGCCACCGAGGCGCTGTGCGGCCTGCTGTCTCTCGCGCGGCTGGCCGGGCATCGGCGAATCGTCAGCCGCCACGCGATGGACAATCCGGCCTCGGGGCGGGTGCTGTGGAAGGCGGGCTTCCGTCCGACAGGCCGCGCGCGCCCGTTCCGCAGCCTCGGCCGCGCAACGGACGGGCTCGTCGCCCCCGAATACGCGGTGGAGCTGGAGGGCTCCGGGCCGGCGAGCCCGTGCTGGGCCGCGCCGAACGTCTATACGCCCGGGGTCATCGCGGCGTAGCTGCGGGCAGGAACCGCTCCACGACTTCGCGGGCCAGCCGTGCCGGCCTGAGCGTCGCCGAATCGAGACAGCACCAGCTGCTGCGGACGTCGGCCAGCAGTTCCTCGCCGCGGCGGATGAAAGTGGTGAACTGCGACCGCGCGCCCTGCATGCCCTCGGCGACGACTTCGGCGACGAGGCCGTCCTCGAGGAAGGCGGGGCGCCGGTACGAGATCTCGTGCTTGAGCGCGACCCACAGGTGTCGCGCGACGGCTTCGGCCGGGGCGACGGTTTCCCAGTAGCGCGTGACGGCGTCCTGCACCCAACGCAGGTAGACCGCGTTGTTGACGTGCCCCATGTGGTCGATGTCGCGCGGATCGACCGAGATGGTGTGCGCGTACATCAGCCGGCGCTCGCCGCGGCGTAGGCGCTGTCGTACTTGCCGATCAGCGCCCGGTCGTCGCGGTTCCAGGGGTGGAAGCCGGGGAGGAAATAGGCGCACCAGGCGGGGAACACACGGCGGAGGACGCCGGGCCGCCCGACGAGATACCAGATGAGAGCCATCTTCGCGCGCAGGCCGATGATGCCGTCCTGCTTGAGCAGCTCGCTGGCGTCGATGAAGCGATTGCGGACGAAGCGCCGCGTGATCAGGAGCATTGACAGCGCCTTGACCTTCCACCGCTTCCACCGGCTCCAGTCGCGCGTCGCGTGGAGCCAGGTGTCGTAGGCGACGCCCTTGTGCTCGAGTTCCTCGACCGCGTGCCAGCGCCACAGCTCGGCCTGTTCGACCTCGGCGCCGACGAAATGCTCGGGGTGCGCGAGGAACTCGTGCGCGAACATCGCGGTGAAGTGCTCGAGCGCCATCGTCACCGCCAGCCAAGCGACTTTCGGCCGCGCGTAGACGTCGGCGATCAGCCGCTCGACCCGCGCGTCGATGGCCGACATGTCGTAGCCGGCAGCTTCCGCCGCGCGGTTGAACGCGAGATGTTCGCGCGTGTGGTTGACTTCCTGCCGGACGAACGCGCGGATTTCGGCCGCGAGTTGCGGCGGTGCGCCCTCGCGGAACGCCTTGACCGAATCGATGAACAGCGTCTCCCCGCGCGGAAACGTCGCCGAAAGCGCGTTGAACCAGGCGGTCGCAATCGGGTCGCCGTTGAGCCACCAGCGCGGCGGAGTGTCGCCACGGCCGAAACGACGATCGCGCACGACGATTGCGGGTGACTTGCTGTCGGTTGGCGCGAGGCCTAGGTCGATCGGCGTCTGAGCATTCATGATCGGCAGAGAATGGGTTTAACTGACACATATGTCAATTAGAAGACGCCTTCCGCCCGAGGAAAGTCGCCGCGCCGCGGTCGAAGCGGCGCGGGCGCTGCTGATCGAAAGCGGCCCGCAGGCCGTCACCTTGAAGGCGGTGGCCGCGCGGATCGGCCGCACGCATGCCAACCTGTTGCATCATTTCGGCTCGGCCGCCGGGCTGCAGCATGCGCTTGCTGCGCACCTGACGAAGACCGTGTGCGAATCGATCGCCGAGGCGGTCCGGGCGACGCGCGCCGGAATCGGCTCTCCGCGCGAGGTGGTGGACCTGACCTTCGACGCTTTCGACCGCGAGGGTGGGGCGGCGCTGGTCGGCTGGATGCTGCTGACCGGAAACGAAAATGCGCTCGACCCGCTGGTCGACACGATCCACGCGCTGGTCGACGAGCTGCATCCGCAGGAGCACGGTGGGGAGGGTAGCCGGCTGATCCACGAGGAGACCTTCGCGCTCGTGCTGATGGCGCTCGGCGACGGCATGATCGGCGAGCGCCTGGCCGCCTCGCTCGGCGTCCGCCGCTGCACTGCGCGCGACCGGGCCGAGGCCATGCTGGCGCAATCGATGGTCGAGGTGGGGGACTGGAAGGGGTAGAGGCCCTCGTCCAAGTTAAGCTAGACTCGCTTCGCGACTAAGCTTCGCCCTTCTTCTCCCACCCGAACAAGGTCACGCAGGCTCGGGTCTGCGAAAGCGGGCCCTACTCCGAGTTGGACGAGGGCCCCTCGATCTCCAGCCACGCGGGCAGCAAGGTCGGATCGAGATCCTCGACCCGCAAATGGTCCACCGCCAGCCCCAGCTCCGGATAGGCCGCCTTGCGCCGCTTCTCGTCCGATCGCGCAAGCGGCACGACGAGCACGCGCCGATTGACCTTCTGACGCCAGTTCATCCGCGCGGTATTCTCCTGACCGACATAGCAGCCCTTCGAGAACGACACGCCGTTGAGCTCGGCCGCGTTGGCCTCGAGCCACAGCACATCGCCCAGCTCGGCGCGGCCCTCCGGTACGCCGAGCGCGAGGCGGTGGCGCAGGTAGGCGTCATCGACGGGCACATCCCCGCCGGACGCCGCGGCGATCCAGCGCTGGCCTAGCGCCGACAGCCGAGGGTCGGGCGCGCCGCCGTCACCGAGATCGGCCTGCCAGTAGACGCCGAGCGACGGGCCGACGCCGATCGTGAGCTTGCGCCGCAGCCGGTAGAGCGACAGCCGCCTCACCAACTCCTCGGCGGCTTCGGCTTCGCAGTCGAGAAACAGGGTGCCGTCGCCCCCGGGCCAGACGAAGAAATCGAACAGCATCTTGCCCTGCGCCGTGAGCAGTGCCGCATAGACCGGCAACCGCCCGGTGACGTCGTTGGTGACGAGGCCCTGAAGGAACTGGGCGGCGTCCTCGTCCTCGGCGTCGGGCGCGACGCGCACGACCGCGCGCGAAAGGAGGCGTTCGTGGGCCATGGCCGTTCAAGTCGGGCGGCCACTGGCGATAGTCAAGCCGCTGTGCCATGGGCCGCGCGATGAGCGACACGCTGACGATCCGCCGGCCCGACGACTGGCACGTCCACTTGCGCGACGGCGACATGCTCCGCGCGGTCGCGACCCACACGGCGCGCCAGTTCGCTCGCGCTATCGTGATGCCCAACCTGACGCCGCCCGTGACTACCGCGAGCGCCGCGGCCGCCTATCGCGAGCGTATCCTCGCAGCATTGCCCGAAGGTACGGCCTTCACGCCGCTGACGACGGCCTACCTGACCGACGGCACGGACGCCGAGGATCTCGCCGCCGGGTTCGCCGACGGCGTCTTCACCGCCGCCAAGCTCTACCCGGCCGGCGCGACGACCAACTCGGCGAGCGGTGTCACCGATCTCGCGAAGATCCGCCCGGTGCTCGAGCGCATGCAGGCCCTCGGCATGGTGTTCTGCGTCCACGGCGAGGTGACCGACCCGGCGGTAGACGTGTTCGACCGCGAGGCGGTGTTCATCGAGCGCGTGCTCGGCCCGCTGCTCCGCGAGTTGCCCGACCTCAAGGTCGTGTTCGAGCATGTCACGACCGAGGAAGCGGTCGCCTTCGTCGAAGCTGCCGGTCCTAACGTCGCGGCGACGATCACCCCGCAGCACCTTCACCTCAACCGCAACGCGATGCTCGTCGGCGGCATCCGCCCACATGCCTACTGCCTGCCGGTTGCCAAGCGCGAGCAGCACCGCCTCGCCCTGCGCCGGGCGGCAACCTCGGGTTCGCAGAAATTCTTCCTCGGCACCGATACGGCGCCGCATCTTCGCGAGGCCAAGGAAGCGGCCTGCGGCTGCGCCGGCCTCTTCAATGCGCCCCACGCACTCGAGAGTTACGTCACGGTGTTCGACGAGGAGGGCGCGCTCGACCGGTTCGAAGCGTTCGCCAGCGAGAACGGCGCGCGCTTCTACGGCTTGCCGCTCAACGAGGGCACCGTCACGCTCGAGCGGGCGCCCTGCGAAGTGCCGGCGGAGATCGCCGGCATCGTCCCGTTCCACGCGGGCGAGACGCTGGGCTGGCGCTTCGCCGGCTAGGCTGACACCGGAAAAGAGGGACAGTCCCCACCGGAATAGAGGGACAGTCCCTGATTGGCGAGGCGGGCCGAAATGAGGGACTGTCCCTCTTTTCTTGACCCGCTCTCGCGGCGGATTCACGCCGGCACCGGTTCCTCGGGCCGGCGCCCGCGCAGCAGCTCCCAAGTGAACAGTCCCGCCGCGATCCAGATCAGCACGTAGCAGGCGAGCTGCGCCGGCCGCAGTTCCTCGCCGAACACGGTCAGCCCGAGCAGGAACACGATCGTCGGCGAGCTGAACTGGAGGAACCCGATCACCGTGTAGGGCATCCGCCGCGCCGCCGTAGCGAACATCATCAGCGGGACGGCGGTCATCGGCCCGCTCCACGCGACCGCCAGGGCCACGTCCCATCCCTGGAAGATTGCCGAGCCTTGGGGTGTGCTCCAGTACCAGCCGACGATCGCAAGCGCGACCGGGTAGAGAATCATCGATTCCACGGTCAGCCCGGCAAGCGGCCCTGCCGCCACGGTCTTGCGCAGTAGGCCGTAGATCCCGAAGGTCACCGCCATCGAGACGCTGAGCCACATCGTCGTCAGCGCGCCGATCGCGAGGATCCCGACTCCCAGCCCGGCAAGCGCAACGGCGGCCCACTGCCGGCGCGACAGCTTCTCGCCGAGCACGACCAGTCCCAGCAGCATCATCATCAGCGGCAGGATGTAGTAACCGAGGCTGGCGGCGTAGATGTAGCCGTTGTGGATGGCCCACACGTAGAGCCACCAGTTGACGGCGACCATCGAGGCGCTGCCGAACAACGTCAGCACTGCGCGCCGGTCGCGCAGGACACCGACGAATTCCTTCCAGCTTCGAGTCGCCGCGACGAAGATCAGGCACAGTGGCAGCGTGAACACGAGCCGCCAGGCCACAAACTCGAGCGGCGGCACGGTCTGCACCAGCAGCAGGTAGAGCGGCATCGACCCCCATACCGCATGCGCGCCGAGCGCATAGGGAAGGCCGCTGGAGGGACTGGGCGCGGAGCGATTCACGCGCGTTCGCCTAGTGGCGGGCGGCACCTCCGGCAAGCGATGCGAGAAAAATGCAAACCTGACGAGCGAGTTGCGGGATGTTCAGGAATCGGGCCGTAAAGATGAATGCAACAGGGTTTGCAGGAGTCGAAACATGAAGAACCCGATCCAGCTCATTTCCCTCGCCCTGGCGGCTTCCGCCGTCGCCCTGCCGGCGGTTCCGGCCGCCGCGGCCGACTTCCAGATTCCGGGCTATCACCCGTCCGCGGTGCAGACCGACACATGGGAGCGCCATCGCAGCGACCGCCGCGGTCGCGACTACGACCGGCGTTACCAGGGCCGCTATGGCTACGGCGAGCCGGTCCACCGCAACATGCGCGTCTGGCGCGGCAATGACGGCCGGCGCTACTGCCAGAAGAAGGACGGCACGACCGGCCTGATCGTCGGCGGTGCGGTCGGCGCGCTGCTCGGCCGCGAGATCGACGGCGGCTACAACCGCTCGACCGGCACGATCCTCGGTGCTGCCGCCGGGGCCCTTCTCGGCAAGGAGATCGCCGGCGGCACGCGCTGCCGCTGAGCTGCCGTGACCACCGGCCGAGGACCTTCCCCGTTCGTCCTCGGCCGGAGCGCGGCCCTTCGATCGAATTCATGAGTGGTCGCGCCGAAGCGCCCGCGAGGCCATCCGCCTCCCGGGCGCTTCGTTCGTCAGGCATCCGCCCGGCGCAATCACTTTTCAACGCGGGGATGCTATGACGCGCCGATGCGCGGATCGATCCGAACCTCGGCCCTCGCGGCGACCCTGCTGCTGCTCTCCGGCTGCGACACCGGGGAGGAGCCGCAGCAGACGCAAGTCGAGTACGATCCCGCGACGGTCGCGGCGCTCTCCGACCCGATAACGATCGATCCCGACCTGGCCCACCAGAACCGGGGCGACAGCATCGCCTCGATCCCGTCGTACGACGGCTCCCTGCCCACGGTCGACAACGGCACCAAAGCGGTCGCGGCTGCGAGAGCCGAGGCGCTGCAGCTGCTTGGCGGTCCGGGAAAACTGCGCAAGGCACCGGCCCCCGAGCCGATTGCCGGTGAAATCCCGGCCGGCGCCGAGCTGAGCGCCGCGGCACGCGCGGCGGTGGCACCCGGCGCCAATGCCGACTGCGCGGCGCGAGTCCAATACACGATGCGCTGGGCCGCTCGGCTGCCCGCGGCGTTCCCCGTCTATCCACGCGGCGCAGTGCAGGAAGCGGCAGGAACCGACGACGAGGGATGCTCGCTGCGCGTGGTCAACTTCGTCACGCCCGTGCCGCTCGATGAAGTCATGGATTTCTACTACAGCCGCGCGATCGCCGCCGGATTCTCCGCTCAGCGCGTGCTCAAGGATGGCGACGACGTGCTCGGCGGAGTGAAGGGGAAAGCCTCGTACACGATCTTCGCCCGGCGGCTGCCTTCGGGAAACACCGAGGTCGATCTCGTCGCCAGCGGCGCCTGACGGCCGCTCACTTGGACTTGAAGCCCACGCCGATGCTGGCGCGGGGCTGCTCCATCTCGGTGCTGGCAACGGGATAGGCGCAATAGTCGGCCGCGTAGAACGCCGCCGGACGGTGATTGCCCGAGTAGCCGATCCCGCCGAAGGGCGCGGCTGAGGATGCGCCGTTGGTGGGACGGTTCCAGTTCACGATGCCGGCTCGGATATGCGACCAGAACCGGTTGTAGTCGTGCGAATTGCCGCCGATCAGCGAAGCGGAGAGGCCGAAGCGGGTGTTGTTCGCTTCGGCGATCGCCTGGTCGAAGTCGTCGACGCGCAGCACCTGCAGCAGGGGGCCGAACAGCTCGACGTCGGGCCGCTCCGCCATGTCGGTCGTGTCGATCAGCGCCGGAGAGACGAACGGCAGGCCTTCGCGCAGGCGGCGCATGTGCGCGAGCGGCCTGCCGCCGTGAGACATCAGGTAAAGGAAGCTCTCCGTGAGCAGGTCGGCGGTCAGTTCGTCGATCACCGGGCCCATGAACGGCGCCGGGTCGTCGAACGGAGCGCCGACAATGATTCGGCTCGTCAGCCGCTTGAGTTCGTCGACGATCGGCTCGTAGAGGCTCGACTTCACGATCAGCCGCCGCGCCGCCGTGCAACGCTGTCCGGCGCTGGCGAAGGCCGATTGCACGATCAGCATCGCCGCGTCGGGGATCTTGGGCGTGTCCCACAGGACGATCGGGTTGTTTCCGCCCATCTCGAGGGCGACGATCTTGCCGGGGTTCGAGGCGAGTTTGCGGTTGATCGCGATGCCGACCTGGGCCGAGCCGGTGAACAGGACCCCGTCGATCGCGTCATGCGCGACCAGCGCCTTGCCTTCGTCCGGGCCGCCGATCAGCAGTTGCGCGACGTGCTCGGGAATGCCGGCGCGATGGAAGCATTTGAGCAGGAACTCGCCGCTCGCCGGCGTCTTTTCGCTCGGCTTGAGGATGACGACATTGCCCGCGATCAGCGCCGGGACGATGTGCCCGTTCGGCAGGTGCGCCGGGAAATTGTACGGGCCGAGCACGGCCATGACTCCGTGCGGCTTGTGCCTGACCGCGGCGGTTCCCTGCAGCGCGCTGTCGAGCCTGCGCTGGCCGGTTCGCTCGGCGTAGGCGCTGATCGAGATTTCGACTTTGGCAATGACCGAATCGACCTCGGTGCGCGCCTCCCAAAGCGGCTTGCCGGTTTCGCGCGCGATCAGCTCGGCAAAGGCGTCCTGTTCCTTGCGGACCTCGTTGGCGAACCGGCGTACGAGCTCGATCCGCCTGGCGACGGGCTGCGCCGCCCATTGCGGCCAGGCCTTGCGCGCCCGCGCAACGATCTCGTCGACGCTGCCGATCGCGCCGCGCCACAGCTCCGCGCCCGTGGCCGGCTCAAAGGATACAATCTCGGTATCGCTCACGGGACGGTCGGTTGACTCTCGCTCGGGGGGCCTGCGCTGCGCGGTGATAGCTTCTGTGTCCCGATCATGCCAGTCTGGCCGGTGCGTGACCGGCGGGGACGGGAGCCGGCCCGAGCGCCCGGCCCATCTCGCGCACAGCTGCGACTTTGGCAGCCAAGGGTTCCCATTCGTCGCGCTCCGCGATCGCGGCCCAGATCGTCTCGACTTCGTCGATCAACATCGTCTGCGGCCCCTCACCGGACCACAAGGGGTGGTCGCCGGCCAGCGGCGCGTAGCCGTCGAGCGCATCGGCCAGCGCCCCGCTCGCGTCTCGTCCGCGGCGGTGCGCGAAGAAGAACGCGTCGGGACCGATCTCGCGCTCGCGCATCGTCCGTTCCGAGGCCTCGATCAGCGCGATGTCACGCTCGATCCCCCGGCTCTCGACGCCGAGCCGCCAGGTGAACCGGCGCGCCATGGCGGCGTGGTAGAGGTCGGGAAAGCGCTCGAAGGCGGCCACCAGCGGCGGCGCGTCGGCCAGCTGGCGCAGGGCGATTGCCAGCTGCGCGAGGTTCCAGCGGATCGCCTCGGGCTGGCGGCCGAACGCGTAGAGCCCGCCGTGGTCGAAGTAGGCCGCGGTGAACCCGGGATTCCATTGCGGCAGCCAGCGCCACGGGCCGTAATCGAAACTCTCGCCGGTCACGTTCATGTTGTCCGAGTTGAGCACCCCATGGACGAACCCGGCGACCATGTACGAAGCGGCGAGATCCGCGAGCCGCTCGACCGCCTGGTGCATCAGCACCACCGCCGGCTGGTCACGCCCCGGCGCGTCCTCGGGCGGCAGGGGCCCCGGAAACTGCGCGAGGCAGTAGTCGACGAGTTCGCTCATATGCGCGCCCTCGCCGAGCACCGCCAGGCGCTGGAACGTGCCGATACGGATGTGCGAGTGGCTCAGCCTGACGAGCACCGCCGAGCGTGTCGGCGAGGGCTCGTCGCCGCGAACCAGCTCCTCGCCGGTCTCGATCACCGAGAAGGTCTTCGAGGTATAGACGCCCAGTGCCTCGAGCATTTCCGTCGCGAGGATCTCGCGCACCGCGCCCTTGAGGGTCAGCCGCCCGTCGGCCGTCCGGCTGTAGGGTGTCAGCCCGCTGCCCTTGGTGCCGAGATCGAGCAGCCGCCCCTCGGCGTCGCGCAGTTGGGCGAAAGTGAACCCGCGCCCGTCGCCGATCTCGGGGTTGTACACGCGGAATTGGTGCCCGTGATAACGTAGCGCGAGCGGCTGCGGCAGGTTGTCCGGCAACGGCTCGAAGCGACCGAAATGCTGCACCCATTGCTCGTCGGACAGCTCACCGAGGCCGACGGCCTTGTCCCACCGCCGGTTGCGGAACCGCAGCTCGGTATTCGGAAAGTCCGCCGGCTCGACCGCGTCGCCAAGCCATTCGGCCAGCGGGAGGATCGGCGTGTCGGGCCGATAGGGGGCGGCTTGCGGTTCCTCGCGCATCTTTGCATTAGTGGGGGCGCACGAGCGGGGGAACAAGCCGACCCATGCCAGAAACCCCTCCCGCGTGGAGCGAGGGCGAGTGGACCAGCGACGACGGTCTGACGCTGCGCTACCGCGATTACCCGGGCCGCACCGACCGTCCCCCGATCCTCTGCATTCCCGGACTCACGCGCAATTGCCGCGATTTCGAGCCGGTTGCCGCCGCGTTCGCGGGCGAGTGGCGAATCATCGCAGTCGACCTGCGCGGCCGCGGACAGAGCGACTACGCGCGCGATCCGGCGAGCTACATGCCGCAGCAGTACGTCGCTGACGTCGCCGCGCTGCTCGACCAGAAGAACATCGATCGCGCCGTCATGCTCGGTACCTCGCTCGGCGGAATCGTGATCATGCTGCTGGCGGCGGCGGCACCCGAGCGCATTGCGGCGGCGGTGATCAACGACATCGGTCCCGAGGTAGAACCCGCCGGGCTCGCGCGTATTCGCGAATACGTCGGTCAGGGCCGCAGCTTTCCGACCTGGATGCACGCGGCGCGCGGGCTCAGGGAGCAGGCCGGTATCGCCTATCCCGATTTCGCGATTTCCGACTGGCTGAGGCTCGCCAAGCGGCTCATGGCCGTCGGCCCCGGCGGGCGGATCACGTTCGACTACGACATGAAGATCGCCGAGCCGTTCCATCGGCCGGAAGGCAGCGCTCCGGTCGATATGTGGCCGGCATTCCGTGCTCTCGCGGGGAGGCCGGCACTGGCGCTGCGCGGCGAGATGTCGGACATTCTCTCCGCGGCGACGCTCGCGCGCATGGCCCGCGAAGTGCCCGGCCTCGACGCCGTCACGGTGCCGCGCGTGGGTCATGCGCCGACGCTCGAGGAGCCTGCAGGCCAGCAGGCGATCGCTGCCCTACTTGCCAGAATCGCATGAGTCGGACCCCGCGCATCCTTCACCTGCACTCGACGTTCGACGCCGGCGGCAAGGAGCTGCGCTGCGTGCAGCTGATCAACGCCTTCGGGCGCGAATTCGAGCACGCCATCGTCTCCGGGGATCCCGCGCGGCGGTCGGCCGCGGCCGGGCTCGATCCCGAGGCCAGGGTCGTTTGGCCGAAATTCCCGCCGCTTTCGGGAAACCCGTGGCCGTCGCGGCTCAAGCAGCTCGCCGAAGCCATGAGCGGCTACGATCTCATCTGCACCTACAACTGGGGCGCGATGGACGCGGCGCTCGCGCACACAATGTTCGCCGACGTGTTCAAGCTCGCTCCGCTGGTCCACCACGAGGACGGCTTCAATGAGGACGAGGCGGGCGCGCTCAAGCCGAGCCGGAATTTCTACCGCAGGATCGCGCTCGGTCGCTGCTCGGCGCTCGTGGTGCCCTCGCGCACGCTCGAGCGGATCGCGCTCGAGACCTGGTACCAGCCGCGCAGCAAGGTCCGCCTGATCCCCAATGGCATCGACACCGTGCGCATGGGGCGCAGGCAGAAGCGCGACGCGCTACCGCGCGTGATCAAGCAGAAGGGCGAGCTGTGGGTCGGCACGCTGGCCGGGCTGCGCAAGGTCAAGAACCTGCCCGCACTGGTCCGCGCCTTCCGTTCGCTGCCCGAGCCGTGGCAGCTGGTCATCGTCGGTGAAGGGCCCGAGCGAGCGTCGATCCTCGCCGAGGCGGAAGCCTGCGGCCTCGAGCATCGCGTGCACCTGCCCGGCTTCGTCGCCGATCCGGCGAAGGCCGTCGGCCTGTTCGACGTGTTCGCGCTGTCGTCGGTTTCGGAGCAGTTCCCGATCTCCGTCGTCGAGGCGATGGCCGCCGGGCTGCCGGTTGCAGCGCCTCGGGTCGGCGACATCGCCTCGATGGTCGCGACCGACAACGGGCCGTGGCTCGTCGCGCCCGGCGACGAGGAGGGACTTGCCGCGTCGCTTGCGGCCCTCGCGGAGGACGCGGACCTGCGCGGCCGCATTGGCGAAGCCAACCGCTCGAAGGCCCGTGCCGAGTACGACCAGAGCCGGATGATCGAGCGTTACGGCGCTCTCTATCGGGGGCTTGCCATCGTGCGATAGGGCGCTGGTCTTCATCCCGCATTCACCGCGCGGGGGACAGGGTCGAGACGACAATTGAAAAGGCGGGCCCATCCGCTAAACAGCCCGCCAAAATCGGTAAGTTCCACTTCCAGCCCAGCCCGGAATCGACACGCCCAGTGGCTCTCACTCCAGAATCCCCGAACAATCGCGAGCAGAAGCTCGAGCGCGAGCAGGAAGTCCTGATGCGCGAGGTCGACGAGGCCGTGCGCAAGGCCGAGCTCGACAGTTTCGCCAGGCGCTACGGCTGGGCTATCGGCGGAGGCCTGGTCCTGGCGCTGGCGCTGTTCGGCGGCTGGCTGCTCTGGAGCGACCATCGCGAGGGACAGCTCGAGGAGCGCTCCGAAAAGCTGGTGAGCGCGCTCGACATGATCGACGCCGGGCGGATCGAACAGGCGGCCGGCGAACTCCTGCCGCTGTCCGAAGACGGCAGCTCGGCGACGGCGGTTTCGGCCAAGTTCGCCCGCGCGGGCATCGCCTTGCGGGACAATCGGCGCGCCGAGGCGATCGAGCTCTACGAGAGTATCGCCGGCGCCAACGGTGCGCCCGGGCCCTATCGGGACCTGGCGACGATCCGTTCGATGGCGATCCAGTTCGACGAGATCGATCCGCAGCGCGTTGTCGACCGGCTCAAGCCGCTTGCCACGCCCGGAAACCCGTGGTTCGGCAGCGCCGGCGAACTCGTTGCCATGGCCTACCTGAAGCAAAACAAGACGGACCTCGCCGGGCCGCTGCTGGTGGCGATCGCCCAGGACGAGAGCGTGCCGCAGACCCTGCGTTCGCGGACCCGTCAGGTCGCCGGACAACTCGGCTACGATGCGGTTGCCGATGTCGATGAGATGCTCGCCGAAGTGCGCGCCGAGGGTGGGGCACCGGGCCTGCCTGCAGTGGCTCCGGCCGAATGAAGATGGACCGACCGATGCATTCGATTTCCCGCCCGTTGCTCCGTCTGCCGGCTCTTGCGCTGGTTCTGGCCGGTCTCGCCGCCTGCGGCACGATTGGTCTCGGTGGCGACGGAGACAAGAACCGTACGCCGACGATCGGCAACCGCACGCCGATCCTCTCGCGGATCGCCAACGAGGTTCGGGCCGATCCGACGCTCGCGAGCGTGGCGGTCGTGCTGCCGCCGCCCCAGGTCAACAGCGATTGGGCGCAGCCGGGCGGCAACGCCGCAAAGTCGGCCGGGCACCTCGCGCTCGGCGACGCGCCCACGCGCCTGTGGACCGCTGGCGTCTCCGGCGCGAGTTCGACCCGTCGCCTCGCCACCGCGCCCGTGGTCGGCGGCGGGATGCTGTTCGTGGTCGACACCCAGGGCGTCGTCCACGCGTTCGATGCCGAAACCGGCGCGCGGCGGTGGTCGCACCGGGTGGAGGTGGCCAGCGACCTGCGCCATTCGACCTTCGGCGGCGGGGCCAGCTATTTCGACGGCAAGGTCTATGCCTGCAACGGTGCCGGGGACGTGTTCGCGCTCGACGCGCAGACCGGTGCGGAACTGTGGCGGGTCAAGCCGGCCGGGCCGCTGCGCGGATCGCCAACCGTCGCGTTCAACGCGGTCTACGTGATGACCACCGACAACCAGATCCACGCGCTGAGCATTACCGACGGCACGCCGATCTGGGACAAGGCGGCCGCAACGGGCCCGTCGGGCGTGTTCGGCGTCGCCGCGCCGGCCGCGGGGCAGGGCACCGTGATCGCCGGCTATTCGTCGGGTGAGCTGGTTGCCTATCGCTACGAGAACGGGCGCGACTTGTGGTCCGACGCGCTGGCGCGGACATCGATCTCGACCCAGGTCGGCACGCTGACCGACGTCGACGCCGATCCGATCATCGACAACGGCCGCGTCTACGCGCTCGGCCAAGGCGGCCGCATGGCGGCCTACGAACTCGTCACCGGGCAGCGCCTGTGGGAGCTCACCCTCGCCGGCATTTCC
This sequence comes from Sphingomonadales bacterium, assembly GCA_044506565.1. GTDB lineage: Bacteria > Pseudomonadota > Alphaproteobacteria > Sphingomonadales > Sphingomonadaceae > Croceibacterium_A. The sequence goes on from JBIQKN010000010.1 coordinate 27,617, forward strand.
ACCCCTGCAGTCGCCGGCGAGTGGATCTTCACGCTGACCGACGATGCTCGCCTGCTGGCGATAGCGCGCACGACCGGACGCGTGCGTTGGGTCACCCAGCTCGAGCGGTGGCGCAATCCCAAGAAGGAGACCGGACCGATCTTCTGGACCGGCCCGGTGCTCGCCAACAACCGGCTGTGGATCGCCAGTTCCGAAGGCATCGTCCTGTCGGCCGACGTGACCACGGGTGAGACCGCCGAATTCACCGACCTCAACAACCCGGTCTCCCTGCCGCCGATCGTCGCCAACCGCATCCTCTACATCCTCGACGACAGCGGGCGTATCACCGCCTGGCGGTGAGGCGGCTCTTACCGGCGCCTTAACCCTTCTTCGCTAGCTCCGGCGCGATGAGCGCGCCAGTTCCAGCCGCGCCGCGCCTGCCCCCGAGTGACGTCTCTCCGTGGGTCGGGCTCGTCGGCGTTGCCGCCCTGTTCGGGTGGATCGCCTTCGCGCGCCTGTGGCCCGAGATCTCGGGCGCACTCGACTTGCCCGGGCCGCGCGAAGTCCTTTCGGGGCCCCATTCGGCGCTGACGGCGATGATCGTCACCGGGCTCGCGATGGCCGCCTGGTCGCTTGCGGTCGACAAGGTGCACCGCAACCCGTCGACCGGGATCGACTGGAGCCGGCCGAGACCGCTCCGGGCAGTCATCGACGTCTCGGTTACCAAGCTCGTCGGGCTGTGGATCACCTGGCTCGCGATCGCCGGGGTCTACTGCCTCGGGCGGTGGTACTGGGATGGGCAATACCTGTTCGCGATGCGCGTGCTTGCCATCGCCGCTGCGCCGATGGTCGTGCTGTCGGTGCCCTACGTGCTGTGGCTCGACCGCTACCTCGTCGAGCCGCGCGACCATGCCTGGCACTTCGGCGCTATGCTGATCGGCCGCGAGCCGTGGGATCCCGGCGAGGTAAAGCGCCACTGGCGCGCGTGGATCATCAAGGGTTTCTTCAGCGCCTTCATGATCTCGATCCTCCCGCCGGGTTTTGCGGCGGTGGTCGAGGCGGACCTTTCCGCGATCGCCGCCGATCCCGTGCGGCTCGGCACGGTGCTGTTCGAGCTCTTGTTCGTGGTCGACGTGCAGATCGGCACCGTCGGTTACCTGCTGACGCTGCGCCCGCTCGACGCGCACATCCGCAGTGGCAACCCGTTCCTCGCCGGCTGGATCGCCGCGCTGCTCTGCTACCCGCCGTTCGTCTACGGCTTCATGGGGCAGGGCGGGATCATCCAGTACGAGTACCAGACCGCGAACTGGGGGTACTGGTTCGCGGGCCACGACGCGCTGCTGTGGGCCTGGGCCACCTGGTTGGTGTTCCTCACCGCGATCTACGCGTGGGCGACGGTCGCCTTCGGCGTGCGGTTCTCGAACCTCACCTATCGCGGGGTCCTCACCAACGGACCCTACCGCTACACGCGCCATCCCGCCTACCTGTCGAAGAACCTGTTCTGGTGGTCGTCGGCGATGCCGTTCCTCGTCACCACCGGTTCGCTGCTCGAAGGCGTGCGCAACGCGGTCTTCCTCGGCCTGATCGGGGCAATCTACTTCTGGCGGGCGAAGACCGAGGAGGCGCACCTGCTGGCGGAGGACCCGAAGTACCGCGAGTATCACGTGTGGATGGAGCGATACGGACTCATCACGGCACCGCTCACGCGCGCGCTCGCCAAGGTCCACCCGCGCCGCCTGCAGGGGTAGCCGGCCGAATAGGCGCTCAGGCGCTCCCGACCACGAGGCAGGCCGCGGCGACCAGCAGTCCGGCGAAGCGGTTGGAGCGGAACCGCGCGAGCGGGTTGTCCGGGTCGGCGGGGTCCAGCGTGAAGGCCTGCCACATCAGGTGTGCGCCCGCGGGCAGCAGCGCCAGCAGCGCGACCCAGTCCTCGCGCAGCAGCCAGAAGGCGAGGCCCCACAGGGTCAGTGCGAGGCAGTAGAACGCGATCACGCCGGCCTGGACGTTGCCGCCGAGCCGCAGCGCGCTCGAACGAATGCCGACGAGCGCATCGTCCTCGCGGTCCTGCAGCGCATAGATCGTGTCGTAGCCGATGCACCAGCAGATCGCGCCCGCGTAAAGCGCCGCCATGACGTCGAGCCGGTCCGACCGGAGTGCGATCCAGCCGACCGGCGCCCCCCAGGTGAACACCAGCCCGAGCCAGGCCTGCGGCCACCAGGTGATCCGTTTCATGAACGGGTAGGCCGCCACCAGCACGAGACTACCCAGCGCGACGAGCTGCGCCTGCCAGCGCAGCTGCAACAGCACGACGAGGCCGACGGCGCACAGTGCAAAAAGCCAGGCCCAGGCTTCCTTCGCGCTCACCCGTCCGCTCGCCACGGGGCGGTTCGCCGTCCGTGCGACCTGCCGATCGAGATCGGCGTCGACGATGTCGTTGTAGACGCAGCCCGCCCCGCGCATCGCGATCGCGCCGAGCAGCAGCCACAGGACGAGCTGCCACTGCACGCCGGCGCCCGTCAGCCAGACGCCCCAGGCACACGGCCAGAACAGCAGCCACCAGCCGATCGGCCGGTCGAACCGCGCGAGCAGCGCGAAATCGCGGAGGCGCTGCGGCAGGCGCGCGACCAGCCCGCGATGCTCGCTGTCGGGGACGATGGTCTCGCTCATCGCTGCGGCCCTAGCCAACTCGTCCTCCCCGCGAAAGCCGGGACCTCGCGTCCCCGGGTACGGCGCTTATGGCACGCGGTCCCGGCTTTCGCCGGGATGACGGGGGCTGTAAGCCGGCGGTCGTGATCGGCCGACACGCCTCTCCCCTTGCCGAATGCGTCCGCGCCGCGCTGGTCGCGGCCGCCGATCCGTCGCGGGCGGCGGGGATGCAGGCCTACATGAAGTCCGCCATGCCCTACCTCGGCGTGTCCGCTGTACCGCTGCGCAAGGCGTGTCGCGCCGTTTTCGCCGGGCTCGACTGGCCCGACAGCGACGCCTGGCAGCGGGACGTGCTTGCGATCTGGCGCGGCGCAGCCTTCCGCGAGGAGCGCTATGCCGCGATCGCGCTGACCGGAGTTCGCGCGGCGAAGCCCTATCAGGACCTCTCGGCGCTGCCGCTCTACGAGGAGCTGATCGTTACGGGGGCGTGGTGGGATTACGTCGACGTGATCGCCACCCAGCGGCTGTGGCTGCTGCTCGCGAACGAGCGCGCGGCGATGCGCAAGGCGATGCTCACGTGGAGCACCGACGCAAACATGTGGAAGCGCCGCAGTGCGATCCTCTGCCAGATCAAGGCCAAGGCTGAGACCGATCTCGACCTGCTCTACGCCTGCGTCGAACCTTCGCTGGATTCGAAGGAGTTCTTCCTGCGCAAGGCGATCGGCTGGGCGCTGCGGCAATACGCCTGGACCGACCCGGCCGAAGTGCGCCGCTATGTTTCCGCACACGCCGACCGGCTGAGCGGGCTGTCGCGCCGCGAGGCGCTCAAGAATATCGGAGCCTCCATCTGATGCCCGCCACGCCTGCCTGGCCCCCGCGCAGCGCGCCGCGGCTGTTCGTGACGGCCGAGCTCGGCGAAGGCCGGAACCTGACGATCGACGGAAACCAGGCCCATTATCTCGCCAGAGTCATGCGGATGAGCGAGCGCGATATCGTGATATTGTGCGATGATATCACCGGCGAGTGGGCGGCGGAGATCGTCTCGCTCGGAAAACGCGAAGTCGTGCTTGCTCCGTCCCGGTTGCTGCGCCCGCGCGAGCAGGTTCCCGACTTCGAGCTCTGCGCGGCGCTGCTCAAGAAAGACCGGTTCGACGTCGTGCTCGAAAAGGCGACCGAGCTCGGCGTCCGGCGTATCCGGCCGGTCCTCGCCCGGCGTTGCGTCGCTGACCGGCTCAAACTCGAGCGCGCGCGGACGATCGTGGCGGAGGCGGCCGAGCAATGCGCGCGGACGGCTCTGCCCGAGTTGTGCGAGCCGATGAAGCTCGACGCGCTGCTGCGCGGCTGGCCCTCGGACCGCACGCTGTTCTTCGCCGACGAGCTAGGCGGGGAGCCTGCCGCCGAGGCCTTCGCGGCCAGCCACGGCCCGGCCGCGCTGCTGATCGGGCCCGAGGGAGGATTCGACGACGCCGAGCGCGACGCGGTGCGGTCGCTGCCGCAGGCCCGCCCGATCTCGCTGGGCCCGCGAATTCTGCGCGGCGAGACGGCAGCGATTGCGGGCACGGCGCTCTGGATGGCGACAGTGGGGGACTGGTCATCGGCCGTGACAATTTGAGACTGGCGCACCCCTCGCGGGTCGCCTAACGGCGCGCCATGAGTACGCGGCAGGCGTCCGAAGGGGAGGAAGCGCCGATAGAGCGGCGCGAGCAGCTCGTGGCGCCGATGCAGGCTGGCGAGAAGCCGCCGGAGCAATGGCGGATCGGTACCGAGCACGAGAAGCTCGTCTATCGGATCGCGGACCACTCCGCACCGTCGTTCGACGAGCCCGGCGGCATTCGCGACATCCTCATGCAAATGCGCCAGTTCGGCTGGGAGCCTGTCGAGGAGGGTGGCCAGGTGATCGCGCTGTCGGGTGCCGACGGCAACGTCAGTCTCGAGCCGGCAGGCCAGCTCGAACTGTCGGGCGCGCCGCTCGACAACCTGCACCAGACCTGCGCCGAGACCGGCCGCCATCTGGAGCAGGTCAAGACCGTCGGCGAGAAATGTGGCGTCGGCTTCCTCGGCCTCGGCATGTGGCCGGACAAGCGGCGCGACGAGCTGCCGGTCATGCCCAAGGGCCGCTACGCGATCATGCTGCGGCACATGCCGCGGGTCGGCAACCTCGGGCTCGACATGATGCTGCGGACCTGCACGATCCAGGTCAATCTCGACTACTGTTCCGAAGCCAACATGGCGAAAAAGTTCCGCGTAGGCCTCGCGCTGCAGCCACTGGCGACCGCGCTGTTCGCCAACTCGCCCTTTACCGAGGGCAAGCCCAACGGGTTTCTCAGCTACCGCAGTCACATCTGGTCCGACACCGACCCGGCGCGCACCGGGATGTTGCCGTTCGTGTTCGATGACGGGTTCGGCTACGAGCGCTACGTCGACTACATGCTCGACGTGCCGATGTACTTCGTGTTCCGCGACGGCAGGTACATCGACGCCGCCGGACAGAGTTTCCGCGACTTCCTCGAAGGCAAGCTGCCGGCACTCCCGGGCGAGCTTCCCCGACCGAGCGACTGGACCGACCACCTCTCGACGGCATTTCCCGAGGTCCGTCTCAAGAGCTTCCTCGAGATGCGCGGCGCCGACGGTGGGCCGTGGAACCGGATCTGCGCGCTGCCCGCGCTGTGGGTCGGGCTGCTCTATCATGAACCAGCGCTCGACGCCGCATGGGACCTCGTCAAGCACTGGACGATGGAAGAGCGCGAGGCGCTGCGCAGCGCGGTGCCCCGGCTCGCGCTCGATGCGCCGATCCCGGGCGGCGGTTCCTTGCTCGATCTTGCCCGCGAGGTGCTGCCGATCGCGCGGGCCGGCCTGGTCGCTCGCGGCCGGCTCAACAAGGCCGGCGACAGCGAGGCCGGCTTCCTCGAGCCGCTCGAGGAAATCGTCGCCAGCGGCAAGGTTCCGGCGCAGCGCCTGCTCGACAAGTTCCACGGCGAGTGGGGCGGCGACATCGCCCGCATCTACGAAGAGAGCTTCTGATGATAGCGGTGCTCGGCAGCTTCCGTTTTCCGCCGGAAGCGATCGAGCAGGCCCGGCCGCTGATGCGCGCGGTGATCGCGGCGACGCTCGCCGAGCCAGGATGCTGCGCCTACAGCTACGCGGAGGATGTCGCCGAGCCGGGCCTGTTCCGCGTGGTCGAGCGGTGGGACAGCCGTGAGGCCCTGTCAGCTCACTTCGACACGCCGCACATGAAGGCCTGGGCCGAGCAGCGCGCGGCGTTCGGGTTTTTCGACCGCCAGGTCGCGGCCTACGAGATCGGTCCGGCGGAAGAACTTTAGCTCCGGGGGTCTGAGCGGCTCATTCATAGCTGACGACCTCGAACTCGATCCCGTCCCAGTCGAAGAAATAGAACCGGCGGCCGGGCGCGTAGTCGGCGTGGTTGAAGGGTTCGAGGCCGTGCTCGATCACCACGCGTTCGGCGGCGTCGAGGTCGTCGACCAGCAGGCCGACGTGATTGAGCGGGCGGCCCTTGCGCTGGCCTGCGTGATCGGCGCGGTCTGTGTAGAGCGCGAGGTAGGTTTCGTCCTCGCCGACATGGATCGTTTCGCCGTCGTCGATCGCCGGCCCGCGCCAGCGTTGACGCCAGCCGAGCAGCCTTTCGAAGAGCGCCGCGGAGCGCTCGATGTCGCTGACGGTGAGGTTGACGTGCTCGATGCGTCCTTGGGCCACTTGCCAAACTCCTGCAGCAAATACCTGTCTTGTCGCGATTTCCTGACGATCTCGTCCGGCTCGCGAATCACTCGACTTGCCGCTTGTGCAACCTCAAGCTAACTTGAGGTCAAACGAAATCGGGAGAAGGTCGCATGGCCGAGGACCGTTTCATCACCATCGGCCAGCTCGCGGCGCGCACCGGCGTCGCCGTCTCGGCGATCCGCTACTATGAGGAAAAGGGATTGCTGCAGGCGCTGCGGACGCGTGGCAACCAGCGGCGATTCCTGCGCTCGGATATCCGCCGCGTGAGCTTCATCCTGATCGCCCAGAAGCTCGGACTCGCGCTCGCCGAGATCGAGCAGCAACTCGCGAGGCTGCCGCAGGGCCGTGCGCCGACGCTCAGCGATTGGCAGCAAATCAGCCGCCGGATGCGCTTCGAGATCGACCAGCGGATCATGCTGCTGACGCGCACGCGCAACCAGCTCGACCAATGCATCGGCTGCGGCTGCCTGAGCCTGCAGAAGTGCCAGCTCTACAACAAGGACGACCGGTTGGGCGCCAAGGGGGCGGGACCGCGGGCGATTCTCGGCTGAGGGTGAGGGGTTCGCCGCCGACGGTCCAATGGGGGGAGGGGCAGACCGCCGGCGGCGAAGAGTGTGAGCGCGGAAGCTGTCGCGACCGAAGGGTCACTCGAAGATTCGCGACGGCTAGCTTGCGACCCTTGAAGGGCTCCGGACCCCGCACCCGCTAGTCACGGACGCGCGTCCCCTAGGCGTGAGGTACGGGGCTCCGCTTTGCAGTTGGCGCCAACCGGTTGCCAATTGGTACCGATATCGCCCTCGATGAGCGGAACCGGTGCGCCAGGAGTCTGCTCAGGCGGCGGACCGGAGTTCGTCGGCCAACCTCGCTTGCAGGCGCTCGAGCACGGCCTCGTGCATCAGTTGCTCGAACTCTATTCCGGCGAGTTCGCCTTCGACCCAGCTGATCGTTGCCGGCTGGAAGCCGAGACCGGGAAGCTGCACCAGGATGCGATCCTTGGCCTGTGCGGACCATGCGCGGCGACGCACGAGGCAGCCGATAGGCGAAAGGTCGAGCACGTCCAGATCGACTTTCACGCCCGATTGCGAACGACAGGTCGCCTTCATCGTCGATGTCCCTGAATCGAGAATGGGGGCATGGGGCCCTGTTGACGAATTCTCGCCCCATAACCTTCACCCGGCCTTGAAGAACGGGGCTAATTTGGGATGATCGATCATCCTGAACCGCCCGGTAACCCTCGCTCGGGAAGTGCAGGGCCGCCGGCCATTTCGCTCTGGCGAGCAATCAGATAATCCCCTCGAGAAAGGGCTGGCGAAGGGGAGGACATCGACATGGCGGGATTTCGGCCGACCCGGCGGTGGGGCGCGATGGGCGCGGCGTTCGGGCTGACGGCGCTCTGCGCCGCCGGGGTGCACGCGCAGCAGGACGTACCGCGCTACGACGGGGGCGTGCCGATCGCGCCGACCGGCGTGGCCGACAATCCGCTGCCCGAGGGACCGTTCCGCTATCGCACCGCCGAAGGCATGGACATCCGCGTCGAAGTGGTCGTTCGCGACATCGAATACCCGATGGCGCTCACCTTCCTGCCGAACCGCGACATGCTGGTCGTGGCGCGCAAGGGCGAGCTGCACCTGTTGCCGGCGGGCGCCTCGCGCACCCGGGTGGTCGACGGCGGGCCAGTCGGGGTGTTCGCCGGCGAATCCGGCGGGCTCGGCACCTCACATGCCTATGTCGACATCGCGCTCCATCCCGAGTTCGCCAGCAACGGCTACGTCTACATCGCCTATAACAAGCCGCAGGGAGACGACGGCCGGGTGCTGGCGTTGGGGCGCGGGCGCTGGACCGGCGAGCGGATCGAGGGCTTCGAGGACATCTGGCTCGCGCATCCGGGGGTCGCCGGGGTGATGCGGCTGGCGTTCGCACACGACGGCACCCTGTTCTTCACCACCTCCGGCGCCGATCCGCAGAACCTCGGGACCGCGGGTGGCAAGGTGTTCCGGATCAACGCCGACGGGTCGATCCCGGAAGACAACCCGTTCGCCAACAGCACCACGGCCCGCAAAGACGTCTACTCGTTCGGCCACCGCGGCGCGCTCGGCTTGGCGGTTCATCCGGGCACGGGCGCGTTGTGGGAGAGCGAAAACGGACCGAACGGCGGCGACGAGATCAATGTCATCAAGCCGGGAGCGAACTACGGCTGGCCCTACGTCAGTCTCGGGCGCACTTATCCCGGGCCCTGGCAATCGGGGCGCGGCCCGGGGCACGAAGTGTTCGAGCCGCCCGTTGTCTATTGGATGCCGGCGATCGCTGTGTCGGGCCTGATGTTCTACACCGGCGACGCACTGCCCAAGTGGAAGGGGGACATCTTCGTCGGCGCGCTGCGTACCGGCGAAATTCCCGGCACCGGCCACCTCGAGCGGATCCTCGTCAACGAAGACATGGAGGAATTGCGCCGCGAGATTCTGCTGTGGGACCTCCACCAGCGGATTCGCGACGTGAAGCAGGGACCGGAGGGGTACATCTACCTCTCAGTCGAGCAGAAGGACGGCAGTATCCTGCGGATCGTGCCGGCCGGCTGAGGCGAACCGACCCGGATTGCGCATTGCGGGATGGAGAGATACCTACCGGTGATGAACCTCGGGTTCGTTTCTTCCGCGCTGCTGGTGCTCGCCTCTGTCGGCCCGACGATCGAGCAGCTCGACAACGGCCGCTTCCGCGTCACGGTGGTGTTCGACGACACCAGCGCGGGAGGGAATGCCAGCGCGCAGGTTGCCTTGGCGCGCAAGGCGCAGCAGGAGTGTCGCGGCAATGGCAATGCGGTCTCCGAGGGCACGCTCGAGCTGAACGACGCGGCACCGATCCGTGGCAGCCGCAAGGCGCTCGAGCTGTCGGAAGTCTATATCTGCGCCGAGGTCTGGGACCAGCCGGCACGGCACCGTTAGGCGGACTCACTCCGCCGCCAGCAATTCCTCCGCCCCGCCGAGATCGACGCTGACCAGCCGGCTGACGCCCTGCTCGACCATCGTGACGCCGAACAGCCGGTGCATGCGGCTCATCGTCACCGCGTTGTGGGTGACGATCAGGTAGCGGGTTTCGGTCTCGCGGGTCATCGCGTCGAGCAGGTCGCAGAAGCGGTCGATGTTGGCGTCGTCGAGCGGCGCGTCGACTTCGTCGAGCACGCAGATCGGGGCGGGGTTGGTCAGGAACAGCGCGAAGATCAGCGCGATCGCGGTCAGCGCCTGTTCGCCACCGGAGAGCAGGGTCAGCGACTGCAGCCGCTTGCCCGGCGGCTGGGCGTAAATCTCGAGCCCTGCTTCGAGCGGGTCGTCGCTGTCGATCAGCGCGAGATGCGCCTGGCCGCCCTCGAAGAGGCGGGTGAACAGCGAGCGGAAGTGCGTGTCGACCTGCTCGAACGCGGCGCGCAGCCGCTCGCGGCCCTCGCGGTTGAGGTTGCCGATCGAGCCGCGCAGGCGATTGACTGCCTCGGCCAACTCGGCCTGCTCGGCGACGTTGGCGCCGTGCTCCTCCTCGAGCCGCGCAAGTTCCTCGGCAGCGACGAGGTTGACCGGTCCGATCCGCTCGCGGTCGGCCACCAGCTTGTCCATCGCGGCGGATTCCTCGGCCGCCCCGGCAACCTCGGCAGGCTCGAAGCCGAAGCGGCTCGACAACACCGCCGGCGGGCACTGGAATCGCTCGCCCGAGATGCGCGCCATTTCCTCGCGGCGGCTTTCCTCATTCTCGGCCCGCGCTGCGGCGCCCGCCCGCATTTCGCGGGCCGAGGATAGCACCTCCTGCGCGGAGGACAGCGCCGCTTCGGCCATGCGCGCCTCCTCGGCGACCGCGGCGACCGCGCTCTCCGCCTCTGCGAGTTCGCGGCCGAGCCGCTGGCGCACTTCCTCGCCGCCCTCGATTTCGCGCATCAGCGCGGCGGGCTTGGCTGCGGTGACCGCGCGTTCCTCGGCGATCTCCTCGAAGCGCTGCTCCATGTACGACAGGCGCCGCGCGGCGTCGCTCGCGCGCTCTTCCCAACCAGCGATGTCGGCGCGCTGGTTGGCGACTCGTTCGCGGGCCACGGCGAGGCCCTGGTCGTGCGCGGCGAGCGCCGCGGCGGCGGACTGCAGCATTCCGCGCGCCGCCTCGTTCTTCGCCTGTGCCGCCGCCAGCGCCGCGCGCCCGCTCTCGGGATCTGGCAACTCGCGCCGCTTCGCCTCGGCGGCAGCCAGCTCGGCTTCTGCCTGCTCGCGCTGTTCGGCGAGCGCGACTTCGGCGGCAGCGAGTTCCTCCGACCGTGCCGCGAGACGTTCGCGCGCGGCCTCGGCCTGGTCGAGCGCGCGCAGCGCCTGCCGCTCGGCCTCGGCCGCCTGCTGCCCGGTGCGCTCGAGCGCGACGAGCTCGCGCTGCAGCTCCGACAGCGCTTCCTGGGCTTGCTGCTGCGCGGCTCCTGCCCGCTCGGCTGCCTCGCGCTTTGCCGGCAGCACCGCTTCGAGCTCGGCGAAGCGGTTCTCCGCTTCGAGCCGCGCCGCCTCGGCCGCGCCCTCGCCGCGGGCGACGAACCCGTCCCAGCGGCGCAGCCGCCCATCGAGCGTGACCAGCCATTCGCCCGGCGCCAGCCCGCGCCCGTCGTCTGCCTCGGCGACGTGGACCAGCGCCAGCCGCGCGGCGAGCTGCGGCGGGCAGTCGCGGACGTGCGCGGCGAGTCCGAAAGGCACCGGTGCCGGGGTGTCGGCGCCGGTCCAGAACCGTCCCTCGGCTTCGCCCTCGGGCGTGCCCAGCGGGGCCCTGGCGTCGCGGCCGAGCACCGCCGCCAGCGCGCGCTCGTAGCCCGGCTCGACGGAAACCCGGTCGATCGCCGCAGGCAGCCCGTGCTTGCCGGCCGCCTGCCTGGCTCGAGCCTCGCGGTCTCGGCTGAGGGCCTGCCACTCGCGCTCGATGCCGGCCAGCTCGGCCCTGGCGGTGGCGAGCGCCGCCGCCGCCTCGTCGCGCGTGGCCGACAGCCGTTCCTTGCGGCCCTGCGCCTGCGTGAGCGCCTCGCGCGCCTCGGCGAGCACGGCGCCGGCCCGCTCGACGCCGGCCTGCGCGTCGGCCACCTCGTCGGCGGCCTCGACTTGAGCCGTCAATGCGGCGCGCTGCTCGGCCAGCCGCCGCGCCTCGCCGTCCAGTCGCTCGAGCCGGGCCTGCGCCTGAGCGACCTCGGCCTCGGCGATGCGCCATTCCGCCTCGACGCCCGCGTGGTCCGCGGTCGCCTTGGCCAGCGCCAGCTCGGCCGCGCGAGCGGCGCGCTCGGCATCCTCGGCCGCGCGTTCGATCTCGGGGCGCCGGCGCTCGTCGGCGGCGAGCGCGGCCTCGCCTGCTGCGAGATCCTGCGCCAGCTTCTTCAGCGCCTCGGCTGCGTCGCGCGTCAGCCGGTCGGCCTCGCCGCGATCTTCCTCGAGCCGCTGCTTCTGCCGGTCGAGGTCGGCGAGCCGCTGCTCGGCGGCCTCGAGCTGGCTCGACAGCGCGGCCATGCGGTGCCCGTGCGCGCTGGCGTCGTCGCGCCGGTCGGCGAGCTCGTCGCGCACTTCGGCCAGCTTCTCCGCCAGCGCCGCCTGGACCTTCTGCGTTTCGTGAGCGCGCCGCTGTGCTTCCTCGACCCGCGCATCGGCGTCCTTCGCCTGCGCCCGCGCCCCCTCGGCCGCCGCGGCGGCATCGCGCCAGCGGGCGAACACCAGCCGGGCCTCGGCGTGCTGGATCTTGTCGGACAGGGCCTTGTAGCGCTCGGCCTGCTTGGCCTGGCGGCGGAGCGAGGCGATCTGGCTGTCGAGCCCGGCCATCAGATCCTCGAGCCGGGCGAGGTTGGCCTCCGTCTGTCGCAGCTTGCCCTCGGCATCGCGCCGGCGGACGTGGAGGCCGGCGATTCCCGCCGCTTCCTCGAGCATCGCCCGCCGCTCGGCCGGCTTGGCGGCGATCACCGCGGCGATCTTCCCCTGGCTGACCAGTGAGGGGCTGTGCGCGCCGGTGGCCGCATCGGCGAAGACCAGCGCGACGTCCTTGGCGCGCACGTCGCGTCCATTGACGCGGTACGCACTGCCCGCTCCGCGCTCGATCCGGCGAGTGACCTGCAGCTCCTCGCCGTCGTCGTCGACGGCGTCGAGCACCACCTCGGCGAAATCGCGCGGCGGGCGCTGCGCGGTGCCGGCGAAGATCACGTCGTCCATCCCGCCCGAGCGCATCGATTTCGCCGAGGTCTCGCCCATGACCCAGCGGATCGCTTCGAGCAGGTTCGACTTGCCGCAGCCATTGGGGCCGACCACGCCGGTCAGCCCAGGTTCGATGCGCAGTTCGGCCGGCTCGACGAAGCTCTTGAAGCCCGCCAGCTTGAGCTTGCGGATCAGCATCGCGGAAGCCGGCCCGATGCCAAGTCTACCGCGCCCCTGCCGCCTGCAGCGCGGCCTCGACCGAAGCCCAGTTGGTGCCCTCGATCCGCCCGCCGTTGAGGAAGAACGTCGGCGTGCCCGTGACGTTGAGCTCCTCCGACTGGGTATTGGAGCGCTCGATGATCTGCCTGGCCAGCTCGGTGTTGCCCAGGCACTGCATCGCCTGGTCGCGGCTGATTCCGCGCGCGGCGAAGAAGTCGATCAAGCCGGTCACATCGGCGATCGCCTGGAATCGCTGCGCTTCGGGGCCCTGTACGGCCTGGTCGAGCGCCGCCCCGCTCGCCTGCACATTGGTCATGATCGGCTCGAAGTTGGCCCAGGCCTGGTTGGCGAGCGGGTGGAAGCTCTCGGGGCTGCCGCAGCGCGCCAGCATCGCGATCGTCAGGTCGACCGGGTGATGGATCTGGTTGCGGATTTCGTAGCTCACGACCCCGGTGGCGACGTATTCGTCGAGCGCCGCAGAAGCCTGCTGCGAGAAATTGGCGCAAACGCCGCAAGTATGGCTCGCGTACTCGACCAGCTTGAGCGGCGCCTCCGGGTTGCCGATACGATAGCCGCCCTCGGGCGTCACCTCGGCGATCTCGACCCAGCTCTGGCCCTCGGGGGCGGCTATCGGGGCAATCGGTTCTCCGGTCGGCAGCGCGCCGTTCCCGGCGCTGTCGCCGCCGCAAGCGGCTAGTGCGAGAACCAGCGGCGCGGCGGCCAGGGTGCAGGCAAGACGGCGGAGTTTGGACATCTGCGGGATTCCCTTGCGCAAGTGAGGAAGGCTAGACGATGGCCGCAGGCGGTAGAAGCGCGTCGCGGCTGTTTCCACAGCAAAGCATCGTTAACGCCGCCGGCCGGATCACAGGAAGTCGGCGAGTTGCCGCTCGAGTTCGGCCCAGGTGTGCGTGCCGGGCATGACGATGCCGTTGATCGAAAAGCTCGGCGTCGAGTCGATCCCCGGCCTGTCCCAGTCCCGCTGCGACCGCTCGGCGAACTGGCGCGCGGCGGCATCGTCGGCGAGGCAGCGGTCGAGCTCGGTCCGGGTGTAGCCGCGTTGCTCCATCATCCGGTAGAAGCCGAAATCGTTCGCGATCGCCCGCCGGCGCGAGAGGCCGTCGCCGCTGGTCCAGCGCGCTCGCTGTGCGGCGGTCGCGTTGCCGAGCGGGCCGATCCAGCGCGACTGCTGATGCATGAACATTGCGTGGTTCAGCGGAAACTTCTCGGCCGGACCGCAATTCGCCAGCATTACCACGGTGAGGTCGACCGGGTCGCGGATCAGGTGGCGGATTTCGATGCTGAGCTGCCCCGGGGTGACGTAGGCCAGCTTGAGCCGGTCGTCGGCTTCGCGGGTGAACGCGGCGCAGTGAGGGCAGGTGTAGCTGACGTATTCAACCAGCCGGACCTTGGCCTCGGGATTGCCGATGCGATGTCCGCCCTCGGCCGTTTCGGCCACCACCGTCGGCCAATTTCGGTTGCTCTGACCGCTGAGCATGAGCGCCGCGACGACGAGCGCCGCGACCTTGAGAATCGGTCCGAACTTCATCTTTGCCCCTGTTCCTCTTTCCCTCCGAGGCTCCGTGCCAGCGATTCGAGCACCGCACGCAGCTCCGGGTCGCCGATGTCGCGCAAGCTGTCGCCGAGTTCCAGCGGGATCGGCTTGAGCGAGGGCCCCAAATTTCCGGCGCGCTCTTTGCGCGGCGGCGGCTGAACCTCGCCTTGCCGCATCTTGACTCGAGCCACGGCCTGGTAGCCGAAGAACCGGTTCACCCGATCGATAATCTCGGGGATGACGTGCTGGATCAGCGGTGCGTGCGCCGGCAGCACCACCAGCTGGAGGATCCCGCCGCTCTTCTCGCCCGGTGGGAAGCGGATCGATTCGGGCATGCAGACGCGCGCATGGCGCTCGCCGACGATTTCGGGCCAGCGGGTGACCACGCTCGACTGGATGAAGCCGAAGCGGCGGAACGCCGCGCGGCCGATCTGCGGCACGAGCTCGGCGACCGGCTTCGCCGGGCCGCCGCGCGGGCGTTCGTAGGGCCGGGGCTTCTTCGGCTTGCCGTCGCGTTCCATCGTGCCCGCGGCCATGCCATAGCCGGCCGATGGATGACAGTGTCGCGGCCGTATTGTTCGACTGGTACGACCGGCAGGCGCGCACACTCCCCTGGCGAGTGCCGCCGGGCAGGGGGGCACCCGACCCCTACCGGGTGTGGCTGTCCGAAGTCATGCTGCAGCAGACCACGACCGCGCACGCGGCGCCCTATTTCGTCCGCTTCACCGAGCGCTGGCCGACGGTGGAGGCGCTTGCCGCCGCGCCCGAGGAGGCGATCATGGCCGAGTGGGCCGGGCTCGGGTACTACTCGCGCGCACGCAATCTCGTTGCCTGCGCCCGGGCGGTGGCGGAGCGTGGCGGCTTTCCCGACACCGAGGCCGAGCTGCGCCGGCTCCCGGGGCTCGGCGCCTATACCGCGGCGGCGGTGGCGGCGATCGCCTTCGGCCGGCGCGCCGTGGTGATCGACGCCAACGTCGAGCGCGTCGTGGCCCGGCTGTTCGCGATCGACGAGCCGCTACCCGGAGCGCGCAAGGCTATCCGCAAGGCCGCAGAGGAGATTACCCCCGACGAGCGGCCGGGCGACTTCGCCCAAGCGATGATGGACCTCGGCGCAACGATCTGCACCGCGCGCAAGCCGAAGTGCCTGCTGTGTCCGCTGTCGTCGCGATGCGCGGCGAGAGGCCAGGGACGGCAGGCCGAGCTGCCGGTCAAGGCGCCGAAGAAGGTCAAGCCGATGCGCGAGGGCACCGCGTTCTGGATCGAGCGCGAGGGCAAGGTCTGGCTGGTCCGGCGCCCTGCGAAAGGGATGCTCGGCGGCATGCGCGCGCTGCCCGACGACGGCTGGAGCGCCCGTGCCGACGGTTCGGGCGACGCTCCCCTTCCCGGCGCGTGGCGCGCAGGCGGGGTCGTGCGGCATTCGTTCACTCACTTCGATCTCGAGCTGGGGCTGGCAATCTACGCGGGGGAGCGAGCCGTGAAGGTCGAGGGCGGCGACTGGTGGCCGGTAGCGGAAATCGGGGCGGCGGGGCTGCCGACGCTGTTTACGAAGGCGGCGCGGCTGGCGCTTGAGGGACGGGAGGGGCCCTCATCCAACTCCGATCAGGAACGGGAGGGGCCCTCATCCAACTCCGACTAGGGCCTGCTTTGCAGTCCCAAGTCTCCGTATCCTTCTCCCGCCAGCGGGAGAAGGATTGAGTGGCTCCTTCTCCCGTTTACGGGAGAAGGATAGCGCAGCTTGGCGCCGTAAGGCGCCAAGCGCAGCTTGGATGAGGGCTCTCGCCTCAATTCGACGCGCGTCAGAAGATCCCCCCGCCCAGCATCAGGCGGACGCAGGCGATCACGAACACGACCAGGCAGAAGTTGCGTCCGCCGTTCGAGCGCGACAGCGCGCCGAGGACGATGCCGACCACGATCAGCGGCAGCGCCAGCCAGTTGCCCCAGCCGAGCAGCGGGATCTGCGAGGGAATCACGATCACCAGCGAAAGCAGGCCGACCAGGATCGAGAGCACGTTGAGCATGTGTCTTATATGCATAGGACACTTGGCCGTTGCAACCCCCTGGGCTTCTCTCGCTGCCGGAACACGATAAGCTGGGGTTCACGCCCGCCCCTGGAGAGGGACCCGAATGGACCAGATGCAGCTCACCCGCCGCCAGTGGCTCGGCGGTGTCGCGGCGCTCGGCGCCGGTGCGGCGTTGCCCACCGTCCCGCTTCGCGCGCAGCCGGCAGGCGAATGGGCGAATGTGACGCGGCTGGTCCAAGGGTACGTCGAGAGCCGCAAGGTCTCCGGCATGGTCGTGACGCTCGGATTCGGCGACGGGCCGCTGACGGCGATTCATGCGGGAGTCGACAGCTTCACCGCGCCGCGTCGTTCAGGCCTCGACAGCATCTACCGCATCTACTCGATGACCAAGCCGATCACCGGCATGGCTGCGATTTCGCTGATCGACGAAGGCAGGCTCGGGCTCGACCAGCCACTCCAGGAGATCCTGCCAGCCTTCCGCAACATGAGGGTGCAGAAGGTCTACGACGGGCCGATCACGCCCGACAACCTCGAGCCTGCGGAGCGGCCGATCACGATCCGCCAGCTGCTGACCCATACCTCGGGGCTCGGTTACGGCATCGTCCAGTCCGGCCCGATTGCCGAGGCGTTCCGCGAGCGCGGCGTGGTGCCGGGGCTGGTCACGCGGCTGCAGGCGTTGCCGGTGTTCCGCGGCAATGCCGTACAGGGGCTCGACGTCTTCGCCGATCGCGTCGCCGAGCTGCCGCTGGTCTACCAGCCCGGCACGAAGTGGAGCTATTCGATTGCGTTCGAGATTCTCGGCCGGGTGATCGAGGTCGTTTCGGGCCAACCGTTCGACCGTTTCCTGCAGGAGCGGTTCTTCGACCCGCTCGGCATGAGCGACACGCACTTCCAGGTCCCGCGCGACAAGGCCGAGCGGATGACCACCAGCTACTTCCTCTACAACGGTACGCTGCTGCCGATCGATCTCGGGACCGACTCGATCTACTTCGACCCGCCGCCGCTGCCCTTCGGCGGCTCGGGTCTTGCCTCTACGCCGCAGGACTACGACCGCTTCCTCTCGATGATTCTCAATTACGGCGTGTTCGAGGGCGGCCGCGTGATGAGCGAGAGTGCGGTGCGGCTCGGCACATCGAACTTGATGCCCGACACGGTCGAACCTGCGAACGCCCACGAGGGCGGCGCCTGGGACTATGGCGCCGGCGGCCGCGTCGGCAAGGGCGAAGAGGCGGGCGCCTACGGTTGGGCCGGTGCAGCAGGCACGATCGGCTTCATCCATCGCGGGCTCGGTCTTCGCGCCGGGCTCTACACCCAGTACATGCCGTCGATGGCCTACCCGCTGATCGACGAATTCCCGGCCGCGATCCGCGCTGACCTCGCCGCCGTGGGCCGCGCGTGAAGCCGATCGCCTTTACCGGGCAGCCGCTCGACCGCGCCGACCCGATCCGCACCGACCCCGCGCGGCTCGCCGGGCTGATCGCTGGCGGGGCCCTGCTGCTGCGGCTCGACGGGCTGCTGCCCCAGCTCGACGATGACGGCGGGCTCATCTTCAGCCCGGTCACCGAGGCGCCCGCGTCCGCCGAATTCGTGTTTCTCGGATTGCGCGGGGGGCAGGCGCTGTTCGCGGCGGTCCCGGGCGAAGGCGATCCCGATCCTGCCTACGCCCACCGCCGAACCTGGGGCGTGCTGATGCGCCTGCCGGCGGAAGACCTGGCACTTTACGGTGCCGCGCGCAGCGTGCTCGACTGGCACGCGCGGCACCGGTTCTGCTCGCGCTGCGGGCAGCCGACAGCGCTTGCCAAGGGCGGCTGGCAGCGCGACTGCACCGCTTGCGGGGCGCAGCACTTTCCGCGCGTCGACCCGGTGGCGATCATGCTCGTCGAGTGCGAGGGCCAGGTTCTCCTCGGGCGCCAGTCGCGGTTTCCGCCGAACAGCTTCTCGGCGCTCGCCGGCTTCGTCGAGCCGGGCGAGACGATCGAGGAGGCCGTCGAGCGCGAGGTGTTCGAGGAGGCCGGCGTGCGTGTGCGCGACGTAAGGTACATCGCCAGCCAGCCGTGGCCGTTCCCCTCGCAGTTGATGATCGGCTGCATCGGCTACGCCGACAGCCTTGAACTGGCGATCGACCGCTCCGAAATCGAGGAAGCGCGCTGGTTCACGCGCGCCGATGTCGCCGAGGCACTGGCGAAGGGGGCGGAGAGCGCGAGCTTCATCCCCCCGCCGAGGCAGGCGATCGCGCACCACCTGCTGCAGTGGTGGATGGAGAACTGAGCATGGCCGAGGCTGCCCCGAAGATCGCCGTCGATATCTGGTCCGACGTGATGTGCCCGTGGTGCGCGGTCGGCTGGACCGCGTTCGCCAAGGCGAGGGAGCAGCTTGCCGGCGAGCTCGAGGTCGACGTCCGCTGGATGCCGTTCGAGCTCAATCCCGACTTGCCGGCCGAAGGTAAGGACCAGGCGAAACACCTCGCCGAAGTCTACGGTCGTTCGCCCGAGGAAGTCGCCGCGATGCGTTCGCAGATGCAGGCGACCGCGGCGCGCGTCGGTTTCCCCATGGAATGGATCGGCGAGGGGGCCGAGCCGGCCGCGATGATGTGGAACACCTTCGAGGCGCACAAGCTGCTGCGCTGGGCGCTCGCCGACCAGGGACCCGGGGCGCAGACCCGGCTGAAGGTCGCGCTGCTCAGGGCACACTTCCAGCAGCGCCGCAACGTTTCCGACCGCGAGGTCCTGCTCGACATTGCCGAGGCGGAAGGGTTCGAGCGTGCAAAAGCCGCGGAGGCGCTTGCCGACGAGGCTCTCGCCGCGGCCGTGCGGATCGAGGAGCAGCGCGGGCGGCAGGCCGGGATCAACTCGGTCCCGAGTTTCGTTGTCGAAGGCAAATACCTGATCCAGGGCGCGCGCGAGCCCGAGGACTACGCGAACATGCTGCGGCAGGTCGCGGGGCTGGTGCAGAACGCCTGAAGGGGGAAGAGGCTCCTCATCCAACTCCGACGAGGGCCTGCTTCGCCGACCCAAGTCTGCGGGAGAAGGGGCCTGGCCGCGAGCGCTGCGCCCTTCTTCTCCCACTGGTGGGAGAAGGATAGCGCAGCTTGCTCGCGAAGCGAGCTAGCGCAGCTTGGATGAGGGCTCCCGCCCTCTACGCCAGCCCGAGCTTGCTCAACTCGCGCACCAGCCGCCCCGGCAAGACGTCGCCCGCGGTCTTGCCGTCGTCGAGGTCGGGCGGGCAGTCGGCCTCGTCGAGATACCGCCACCCCTGGTGCGCGCGACGCGCGCGTGGGTGCACCAGGATCAGGCGGTTCTCCAGCACGATCCACCAGCGTCCGTCGTCGCGCTGCTCGAAGCCGCGGATGGGGCTGCGGCCTATCAGCGCGTGCTGGTGGATCCAGTAGAGCGAGCCGCCGACCATCTCCACGTGGCGCTTGGGCAGGTAGCGGGTAGTCAACCGCTTCTCGGGCGCGTCTCCGGCGAACCAGTCGAGGATCTCGTCGAGATTCTTCGCCTCGTAGGCGACCTTGGTCATGCTCAGCGGCATGGCGCCCAGATAGGATGCGCGCGCCTAGCCGACCAGCCCGCTCGCGACCGCGAGACCGAGGAACGCGAGGAAGCCCATCGAATCGGTCACGGTGGTGACGAACACGCTCGAGGCTACCGCCGGGTCCTGGTCCATCCGGTCGAGTGCGACGGGGATCGCCACCCCCGCGAAACCTGCGGTGGCGATGTTGATCACCATCGCCGCGGCGATCACCAGGCCGAGCTGGGTGGCGACTGCTCCGCCGAGCCAGATCGAGAACACCGCCGCCGTCGCGGTGCCGAGCAGAAGCGCGATCGTCGTCCCGTTGAGCAGCGCGACGCGGAATTCGCGCCACAGGATGCGGCGCGTGTTCGACCGGGTGAGCTGGTTGGTGGCGATCGCGCGCACCGTGACGGCCATCGTCTGGGTGCCGGCGCTGCCCCCGATGCTGGCGACGACGGGAGCCATCGCCGCGAGCGCGACGAGCTGCTCGATCGCCCCGCCGAACAGCCAGATGATCGAGGCGCTGATCGAGGCGGTGACGAGGTTGGCGGCCAGCCATCGCACGCGCGCCGAGTACGATTCGCGAATCGGCTCGTTGATGTCGCCTTCGCCCGCGCCGGACAGCAGCAGCGTGTCCTCGCCGGCCTCTTCCTGGATGATGTGGACCACGTCGTCGACGGTGATCTGGCCGACCAGCCTGCCGGCCTCGTCGACGACCGCGGCGCTGATCAGCGCGTACTTCTGGAACCGCAGGGCGACCTCTTCCTGGTCCATCGTCACCGGGATCAGCGTCTGGTCGCGCTTCATCACATCGGTCAGCGCGACGTGCCGTGGGGTGCGCAGGATCCAGCTCAGCTGGCAGGTGCCGACCGGCTTCATCGCCGGGTCGACGATGAACACTTCCCAGAACTCGGTGGTCAGGTCCTCGTTCTCGCGCAGGTAGTCGATCAGGTCGCCGACGGTCAGGTGCTCGGGAACCGCGACCAGCTCGCGCTGCATCAGGCGGCCGGCGGTCTCCTCGGGATAGGACAGCGCCGACTCGATCGCCGCGCGGTCCTCGGGCTCCATCTCCGCAAGGACCGCCGCCTGGTCCTCCGGCTCGAGGTCCTCGATCAGGCTGACCGCGTCGTCGGTGTCGAGCTGTTCGGCGATCTCCGCCACCGCTTCGGGCGGCAGCGCCTCCATCATGTCTTCGCGGACGTGGTCATTGAGTTCGGCGACGACCTCGTGGGTCATCAGGTCGGTGATCGCCGCGGCGAGCCGCGGGCGTTGCTCGCGGTCGAGCAGCTCGAACAGGTCGGCGATGTCGGCCGGGTGCAGCGGCTCGACCAGCTCGTAGGCGCGCGCCTCATCGCCCTGGTCGAGCGCTTCGACGACCGAGTCGACGAACCGGGGCTTGAGCCGGTTGTCCTCGTCGAGCTCGTCCTCGTCGTCCTGCGACGCGGGAGTCTCCAGCTCGGTGAGGTCCTGCTCGGTCATCGCGGGCGGGTCTATGCCGCTCGGGCGCAAAAGCAACCCGGCGGGTGACATCGCCGTGGAGGGCTCCTATGCGGCCTTATCCGCAGGAGACAGACGATGGCCGACGACAAGCTCACCCTGACCCTCGACACCGGCAACGGGGAGGGCGGCGACGTGGTCATCAAGCTGCGGCCCGACCTCGCTCCTGGTCACGTCGAGCGCATTACCGCGCTGGCCAAAGAGGGCTTCTACGACGGCGTCGTGTTCCACCGCGTGATTCCGGGCTTCATGGCCCAGGGCGGCGATCCGACGGGCACCGGCATGGGCGGTAGCGACAAGCCCGACCTCAAGGCCGAGTTCAACGAGGCTCCCCACGTCCGTGGCACCTGCTCGATGGCGCGCACCCAGGTCCCCGACAGCGCCAACAGCCAGTTCTTTATCTGCTTCGACGACGCGCGCTTCCTCGACCGGCAATACACCGTCTGGGGCCAGGTCGAGAGCGGCATGGAGCACGTCGACGCCCTGCCCAAGGGCGAGCCGCCGCGCGAACCGGGCAAGATCGTCAAGGCGACGGTGGGCTGAGAGCCCGTTCCCCTTCAGGGGAGCGGCTCGGGAGAGCGGGAGTCGCGGCGCTGGTTTCCGACGCGAACGCCGAGCGCAGCGCCGAGGGACCAGAGGGTAAAGGTTGCGGCGACCGAAATCGCGGGATGGACACCGTACTGGGCCAGGTTGGGCGCCCACAGTCCGAAGCTGCTGCCCCACGCGAAGTGCATGAACGCCGACGGGCCAGCCTGATATAGGGCAAAGCCCAGCAATCCGGTGATCACAGGACGCCGCCAAGGTCTGGCAAGGCCCAGCAGCACAGCGCCCAGAAAGGGGAGCGGAAGGAGAACCGGTCCCAGCAGGTGCGGCGATATTCCGGTCGCACTGAAAGTGCTCTGCGCGATCGCTGTAACCGGCACGACGGCAGCAGCCGTAGAAGCCGGAATTACGGCAAACAGCGCGAGGGTGGGCCATTCGCGCGCCCACCTGTCCTTCACGGCGGCGACCAGGCTGCCGAGCACCCAGTCGAGCCTGCGCGAGGTCAGGTGATCGAGCTCGGCTTCCATCGCATCCAGCCACGCGCGACGCTCGGGACCGGCCACGAATCGGGCAAGCCGGATCACGACCTGCTCCGTCAAGCTCGCGCGATTCATGCGAAACCTTCCAGCCTGCGCGCGGGGTCAGGCCCTTGCGCCTCGGCCAGCGCTTTGCGCCCCGCGGGCATGATGCGATAGGCATGCCGCGGCGGTCGGCCCGGCGATGACGGCTCGATCCAGCGCGATTCAAGCAGTCCGCGTTCGTCGAGCCGGATCAGGATCGGATAAAGCGAGCCGGACTTGAGGCCCGTGCGCTCGGCGAGTTCGAGGCCGTATAGCCAGTCTGCATCGGCGAGTTCCGTGAGGATAGCCAAAGTCTGTCGCGAGGGCTTGCGCGCGCGGGTCATGCGAATACTCTACATATGTAGAGTTTCGAGTCAAGCGGCTCGGTGGAGGTCCTCCCTTTCAGTGGAAAGGGTGGGGAGGGGGACTCGATGCTGCAGCCCCCCTCTCAACTTCGGCAAGCCCGCGAATAGCCCCTGAAGGCGAGAGAGGCGGGCCTACTCCTGCTCCCGCGTCGGCGCGACGTTGCGGTACTGGATGTACCACTTACCGTCGATCTTCACGAGGTCATCGACGCCCTGGCCGGCAGCGGCCATGACCGGCGCCGTCGGACTGCCGATGCGGCCGCCGGTGCCGAACACCGTCTGATGGTAGTAATGGAAGCGCGCGGTATCGGGGCCGGTGAACTCGAGCCACTGGTTCATCGTGAAGTGATGCATCTTGCCGATCGTCTCGCCGGCGGCGCGTCGTTCTTCCTGGTTCGCCGCGAGGTCGTTGATCATCTTCTTGAGCGCCTCGTGCCCTTTGACCTGCCCGAATGCGCCATCGGGTGTGAAATTGGCCGCGTACGCCTCGGCATCGAGATTATCGAGCGACCGGTCGTAGCGCCACATCAGAGCCTCGATCGCCTCCCGATCCTGATAGCGCTGGACCAGCTCCTCGGGCGTCATCGGCGCGACCGCTTGGGCCTGCGCCGGTGACGCGAACAGGAGCAACGCCCCGAGCGCCGCGGCAGTCGTGCGGCGGGTGAGGCTCATTCGTCCCCTCCGGCCGCCTGCGGCGCAGGGCCAGTGGGCAGCGTGGCCGGGTCCCAGTGCTCGTCGGCCTTGCCGTCGACGAACCGCCAGGTGTCGAACCAGGTGGTGGTATAGCTCTGGCTCGGATCGTCGGCGTAAGGGATGATCCGCCGGGTCAGGATCGTCACGTAGTCGTCCTCGGCAATCACCGCGACGACGGCGTTCGGGTCTTCCGAGCTGAGCGCGGGGCAAGGATCGAGCGCCTCGCGCTTGGCCACATTGACGAAGTAGTTGATCACGCCCTCGAGCCCAGAGGCGGCGACCGGGTTGTGCTGGATGTAGCGATCGGTCAGCCACTCGCCCGCGCGGCTCCACTGGTTGCACTTGAGCAGTTCGCGCTGGATGCGCAGGGCCGCCTGCTTGTTGCGATGAAGGACGGGATCGCTGTCGGTGAACAGCGACTCCGGGTCGGGATGCCCGACCACCGGATCGCTGAGGGCGCGCATCTGGGCCTGCGCAACGCCGGGCACGGCCATGGCGACAGCAGCGGCGAGCAAGGTGAGCTTCGTTTTCATCGGCAAGTCCTTCTCCTGATGCGGTTTGCCCCTTCTTGGCCGATTCCGGCGGCGCGAGTCTACAGCCCGGCTTCGACCAGCCAGTCGTGGAACAGGCGCACCGCGCGCTGTTCGAGGTCGACCGGGCGGCAGACGAACCAATAGCTGTAGGGGCTGGCGACCTCGAGCCCGTCGAACAACTTGGCGAGACGCGGGTCGTTGTTCCGCTTCAGGTGGTCGTCGTGCATCATCGCGATCCCGAGCCCCTGCGCAGCCGCCTCGAGGATGAGCTGGCCCGAATCGTAGTGGTCGATCGCCGCCGGTTGCAGCGCCTGGTAGCCGAGCGCGTCCTTCCACGCGTCGAAGCTCAGCGGCATGTCCGTGTGGAGCAGGAAGGTCTGCTCGGCGAGTTCTTCCATGCTCGGCCGCTCGCCGAGCCTGTCGGCCAGAGCCCGGCTGCAGATCGCGTGCACGCTGTTGCGGTCGAGGCGGACCTGGTGGAAGTGTGGCTCCGGATCGGTCATCAACGCGATCGCGGCGTCGAGCGTGTCGCCCACGCGATCGATGAGGTGCGGCCCGGTGTCGATGTCGATGTGCAGGCGCGGGTGCAGCGCGCGCAGCTCGGGCAGCCGCGGGAACAGACGCTGCGTGCCGAACAGCGGCAGCACGCCGAGCCGCAGGCGCAGCAGCTGCAGGTTCTCCGACTGCTGCTCGACTGCGATCGCCAGCGCCTCGAGGTGCGGCGATACGGCGTCGTAGAACTGGCGCCCTTCGTCGGTCAGCCGCATCGTCTGCCCCGAGCGCGAGAACAGCTTCTTGCCGGTGAACTCCTCGAGATTGCCGATTCGCCGCGACAGCGCCGAGGGGCTCAGCCCGAGCTCGTCCGACGCCGCCCGCGCCGAGCCGAGCCGTACGGTGCGGACGAACGCCTCGAGGGCGCGGAGAGGAGGAAGCCGGCGCATCGCTTCCACTGTTCAAAAATTTGCAACTCGTGTCGAGGCAGGACAATCTTGGGCTGGGGAAAGCGACGAATCGCGGCAGCCGAGCGAGACGCTCGCGGTGCCCCAAATCCCGAGAGTCTGCCTACCCTCCGACTTCCTCCTCGACCGGCTCGGGCTTGTGCAGCCTGAGCCGCGTCACGTGGGTATCGTCGCCCTCGGTCACCTCGATGCACCAGCCGCTCGGGTGATGCAGGACGGCTCCCACCGGGGGGACTTGCTCCGCGAGGACGAAGGCGAGGCCGCCAAGCGTGTCGACGGCTTCCTCGACTTCGGCGATGCGCGGATCGCCGATGGTCTCGGCGACGTCCTCGAGCTCGGCGCGCGCGTCGGCGTCCCAGATGCCGTCACCCAGCGGAATGAGCAGTTCCACCGGCGCATCGTCGTGCTCGTCCTCGATCTCCCCAACGATCTCTTCGACGAGGTCCTCGATCGTGATGATCCCGTCGGTGCCGGAGAATTCGTCGACCACGATCGCCAGATGCGTGCGCTTCGTTCGCATGTCCGCCAGCACGTCGAGCGCGCCGCGCGCCTGCGGGACGTAGAGCGGCTGGCGCATCAGCTCGGTCCAGTCGGCCGGCGGCTCGGTGTCGCGCGCGAGGTAGCGGAACACGTCCTTGATGTGGATCATGCCGATCACCTGATCGAGCGTGTCGCGGTAGACCGGTATGCGCGAATGGCCGTGCTCGGCAAAGGCGTCGACCAGCTCGTCCCAGCTCGCGCTCGCCGACACGGCGATGATCTCGCCGCGCGGAATGGCGACGTCATCTGCGTCGTGATCGCTGAAATGCAGCAGGTTGCGCAGCATGGTCAGCTCGACCGGCGAGAGGTCGCCCTTGGTCGGGCCCGTATCGGCCTCGTCCTGATGTTCGTCGATCGCTTCCTCGATCTGCGCGCGGAGCGAGGTCTCGCCGTTTTCTTCGAAGAAGCTGCGGATCGCGTGCCACAGGCCGCGTCTACTGTCCGCGTCTCCGTTGCTGGAGTCGCCCGGTCTGGAACCGTCGGGCATTGTCGTTCTGCTTTCCCTCTTCAAGTCTCGGGCGCGCAATATGGGTCACCGATCCCGAGAATCGCAAGCGTCTTCGTCTCCAGCGCTTCCATCGCGTCGGCCTCGGCGGGCGAGATTTCGTGGTCGTAACCCGCCAGGTGGAGCAATCCGTGGACGACCAGGTGGGCCGCGTGATCGGCCAGCGGAATGCCCTTTTCGGCCGCCTCTCGGGCGCAGGTTTCGTGCGCCAGCGCAACGTCGCCGAGCAGCACCGGCGGTCCTTCCACGGCGAGCGCCAGCAATTCCTCGCGCGAGAGCATCGGGAACGACAGGACGTTGGTCGGCTTGTCGCGTTGCCGCCACTCGCAGTTCAGCGCGTGGATCTCGGTGTCGGAGGTGAACAGCAGGCTGGCCGAGAGGCGGGGGTTGGCGAGTTCCGGAATGACTTCGGCCGTTGCCGCGGAGACGCGTTCGGCGAGTTGCTCCCAGCTGCCCGCGGGCCAGGGGTCCTCGACGTCGATTTCGAGTTCCACCTCAGGCGCTCCGTTCGAGAGCGGTGGGCGCGCTCAGCAGGCGCTGCGCGACGAGGTGGCTGAACTCATTGTCGACGTCGATCGCCAGCCGCCCGTCGCTGACGATCTGCGCCCGGATCCGCTTGCCGAAGCGCTTCGAAATACGCGAGAGCATGCGATCGACGGTGAACAGTCCGAGCCGGAAGCCGATCAGGTTGCCGAGCCCGAACGCGCCCATGAAACGCTTGGGGAACTTGAGAAACTGCCCGCCGCCGCGGAAGATCTCGCCGATCGTCACCGCGTCGCGGTCCTTGAGCCAGAACGTGTTGCACCCGGAGAACGCGCCGTCGCGGAATTCCCAGAAGCGCGGCTGGCCCTCATCATGCGCGGCGAGGATGTCCTCCTTGCGTGCGAACATCGCAACGGCATCGGCGTTCTCGGCGAAGGCGAAAGCATGGAACGCGCGCAGCGCTTCGGCGGTTATCAGCACGTTGTCGCCTGTCGTCACGAGCAGCGGGTAGTCGACGCCGTCTGCCACCGCGAGCAGGCTTTCGAGCAGGTTCCTGGTCGAGGCTACCGTGGTCAGGCGCCCAGCCTCGAAAAATGGCCGGACTTCGGGCACGGCGTCGAGCGCTTGGGGATCGTTGATCGAAACGACGATCCGGCATCCGGGAAAGGCCTCGTCGACCGCATCCAGCACGTAGCCGATCAGCGGCCGATCGAGCAGCGGCACGAGGCACTTGTGCTCGACGCCGTGCTTCGCGGCGAGCGGATCGACCCGGCCGAGGCGCTGCCCGGCAAGGATCAGGACGGTGGGATTGGGCAATTGCGCCATCTCTTTCGTCAATACGAACGCCTCGCCGGACTGCTCAGGCGTTTTTGCCCTCGTAGGCCTCGACGATGCGGCCGACGATCGGGTGTCGCACGACGTCGGCGGCGGAGAAGCGGACCACGGCGATACCGTCGACGCCGGTAAGGCGGTCGACCGCGTCGGCAAGGCCGCTCTGGGTATCGCCACCGGGAATGTCGACCTGTCGCGGGTCGCCGCAGATCACCATCCGGCTGTTCTGCCCGAAGCGGGTGAGGAACATTTTCATCTGCTCGCGGGTGGTGTTCTGCGCTTCGTCGAGGATCACGAAAGCGTCGGCCAGCGTGCGGCCGCGCATGAAGGCGATCGGGGCGATCTCGATTTCGCCCGAGGCGATG
Organism: Sphingomonadales bacterium; assembly: GCA_044506565.1. Taxonomy (GTDB): domain Bacteria; phylum Pseudomonadota; class Alphaproteobacteria; order Sphingomonadales; family Sphingomonadaceae; genus Croceibacterium_A. Next base: position 55,329 of record JBIQKN010000010.1, read on the forward strand.
CGCCGCTCGACCTGCTCGGGCGGCATGCAGTCGTAGAGCGCGTCATACAACGGCCGCAGGTACGGATCGACCTTCTCCTTCATGTCGCCGGGAAGGAAGCCGAGCCGCTCCCCGGCCTCGACCGCCGGGCGGCTGAGGATCAGCCGCTGGACCGAGCCGGTGATCAGCTGGCTGACCGCCTGCGCCACCGCGAGGTAAGTCTTGCCGGTACCCGCCGGGCCGAGCGCGAAGATCATCTCGCGGCTGGCGAGCTGGCGCATGTATTCGGCCTGCATCGCGGTACGCGGGACGATCGTCTTGCGCCGGGTACGGATCATGATCGGCGGGCCCTTGGCGTCGCCCGTGATGATCCCGTCGAGCGTCGGCTCGTTCGATTGGGCGATCAGCGCCTCGATCGTGCCGGCATCGAGATCCTGTCCGGTGAGCAGCTTCTCGTGCATTGCCAGCAGGACCTGGCGGGCGCGCGCCACTTCGTCCTCCTGCCCTTCGATCACGACCTTGTTGCCGCGCGCGGCGATCAACACGCCGAGGCGGTTCTCGATCTGCACGAGATTGGCGTCGAATTCCCCGAACAGCGCTCCAAGCGTCGCCTGTTCGTCGAAGCGCACTTCGGCCCGGGCACGCCGCGCGGAATCGCGGCGGTCCTCGGGGTGGGCCAGCGCCGAGGGCTCCTCGGCGCGAGTTGTCTTGCGGGCCATGCGCTCCTTTCGCGATACGAGTCGGAAGATAGGCGCCGGCTCGGCCTGCGCAAGCGGGGCTGCTGCGCGCGGCGGTGGAAAGTCGTCGGACTGTCGCGTTCGGGCCGCAGGCGATTGTCCGGGATTTTTATGATACTTCTCGAGCATGCCCAGTCGTGCGACAGTCCCGATCCTCATGTTGGCGGTGGCAGCGTGCTCAGCGGGTTCTCCCGACGCTGCGGGAAATGCCGCGCTTGCGGAGCGGCAGGAAGCGGCCCCGGAGTTTTCGCGCGGCGGCAGCACGTTTGGGGCTCCCGCAAGCGAGCTGTCGGAGGCAATCGAGTATCCGCGACTCGAAGCGCAGTTTGAACCCACGGACGATGAATTGGCTGTTCTCGGGGCCGAACTTGCCAGGGAGTATTCGCTGGAAGATTTCGATGTGCGGAAGATTGCCGGAGCAGAAGTGCCGCCGCCTTCATTTCGCGCTGCAGCGGTCGATCTCGACGGCGACGGTAACGACGAGTTACTGACGCTCCTGGCCGGCTTCGGCAAGTGCGGCAGCGGTGGGTGCACATTCCGCGTGTACTCGACGAAAGGTGGCCGCCTGCGAAAAGTATCCGGCACGACAATCACCCGGTTGCCGATCGCTTTGACTGACCATTCCACCCAGGGTTGGCGGGACATCACGGTTTCGGTTTGCGGCGGCGGACTCGACCCTTGCGGCAGATCGAAGCTCAAGTTCGACGGTTCCCGGTATCCGCTGAACCCGACGGCTCCTCCAGCGCTTCGGACTGACGAGATCGGGACGGTCGTGCTTACCGAAGACAGCCCGATCCATCCAGTCCCTAGGCCGTCGCCGGCGTCCTGACCTTTCCGGCCATCGAGTTCGGTCCGGCTGCGGCAAGCTCGACCTCGACCAAGTCGCCGATCGCGGCCTCGCCCTCGAAGAATACCGACTGCAGCCACGGCGACTTTCCGAGCCATTGGCCCGGCTTCTTGCCACGGCGTTCGACGAGCACCTCGCAGCGCCGGCCGACGCTGGCTTCGTTGAAGGCCAGCTGGTCGCGGTTGAGCGCGGCCTGGAGGCGCTGAAGGCGTTCGTCCATGACCTCGCGCGGGACCTGGCCGTCCATCGCCGCAGCCGGCGTGCCGGGGCGGGGCGAGTACTTGAAACTGAACGCCTGCGCGTAGCCGACCGCATCGACCAGCCGCAGTGTTTCCTCGAACTCCGTCTCGGTTTCGCCGGGGAAGCCGACGATGAAATCGCCGCTGAGCGCGATATCGGGGCGCGCGGCGCGGAACCGGTCGAGCAGGCGCAGGTAACCGTCGGCGGTGTGGCTGCGGTTCATCGCCTTGAGCAC
>JBIQKN010000011.1:0-8651 GCA_044506565.1 Sphingomonadales bacterium
CCACCAAGCAAGCTCAAGATAGCGGAAACCGATCGCGCGAGGCCAGGGCGCCGCAGTTCGGCGTGGCCACAGGCCGGAGGTGCGGGCCGGGAGGTCGGGTCGCATCAACGCTATGGGCACCCCCGAAAGCGCACGTCCCGAGCAGCTCTGTCCCGACTGTCCGGGGATTTCCTTAGTTTCGCCACGGGCGCGATTCGACAAAGATTGGCGCGCTTTGAAAAGCTTGGTGCGCCGATTTCGCTAATCGTGGCGGCTGCAACGGCCGCCTCGTTAGGTATTTGCACGTAGGAAAAAACCAGTATTTCCGAAGGTTTCCGTGCTAAATCGAGAGCAGGTGATTAACCATGGGCGGTAACGCCCTCATCGGTGAAAGGCACGTCATGAGCGTCCGCATCCATGTAATCGATCAGGACTCGCGGCGCCGGGCGAGCATCGCTCGCGAATTTCTCGGTCGCGGTTTTCACGCCGAGATCTACGAGGACCTGACCGAGTTCGCGGAACGGATGCCCTCGGGCGGATACGTCTTCGCCCACGACGACCTGCACAAGTGCGATCCGGCCCAGCTTCGCCAGCTGATGGGCGCGCAGGAGATGCCCCTCCCGATCACCTTCTATGCTGCCGAGCCGGCGCCCGAGCGGATCGTTCAGGCGATGCAGCTCGGGGCGTGGGACTACCTGAAGTGGCCGTTCGAGGCCCGCCTGCTGGACGCTTCGCTCAAGACGCTCGCGGCGGTCGGCGACCGCCTGATCGTCGAGCACCGCCGCCGCCGTGAGGCGCGGCAGAAGGTTCAGGGCCTGACCGCCCGCGAGACCGACGTGCTCCGGCTCCTGGTCAAGGGCTGCGCCAACAAGAACATCGCGATGGAGTTGGAAATCAGCCCGCGGACGGTGGAAATCCATCGCGGCAACATGATGCGCAAGCTCCAGGCGCAGACGACTTCGGACGCGGTTCGCATTGCACTCTATGCCGGCCTCGACGCCGAATTCATGCGCAGCGAAGTCCTCGATTACTCGGATATCCTGCTGGATCGCGCGGCCTAGACAGGCCCTGTTCGCGGCTGTTTGGCCGCTCCGACCTCTCCAACCGACCATCCGGCCGCAGCGTCCGCTGTTGGCGGACTATCGGCGCATGACTTGCCGATTCGATTGATATATTCGGACACTATGCTAAGAGGAAAATGTAAACGCTAATAGTGCGGACATCAGGGAAGGGGGGCTGATATGTGCGATAGCATTGAGCCGCTCGCGCCCGCCATATGGTTCCAACGCATCGTAGTCATTTCCGCTGGCGAACTTGAAAGCGTTGAGAATTCGCTGCGTCATGCGGCACATTTAGTGCAATTGTCTCCGATACCATTCCGAAGAGTCGTTCGACCTATACTTGGGGAGAGCGAGTTCGAAGCGCTTCTTGAGGCTGGCGATCTCGAGACCGCGGCTCGGCAATTGGTCGTTCCTCCGGCGAGCCTGATCGTCGAACCGGGCGCCGACGGCCAACAGCCGCGCGCGACGATCGCCTGCAATATCCTCAAGCGCCCGGTAGCCGGCAGCGGCGAGACTCTGGCGGAGGCCATCCTCGACGCCTGGGCGAACCGCCTGATCACCCTCAAGCTCGAGTTCGGCCCCGACCTCGACGACACCCAGCCCGCGGTCCACGTGCGCTGCCGGAAGTCGGCGGCTCTCGGCCTCGATCAGGGGTAAGCCGCCGGCGTTGCGAACGGGCGGGGAGATCGAACGCCGCTCTCAGCGGCTTCCGAGAGCCGTGGCGATCTCGATGAAGTCCTGCCGCACCCTCCCGAGCAGCTCGGGGTCGAAGACCAGCACGCTGTCGAGTATCGTCTTGCGCGCCGCGCCGTAGAGCTGCAGCAGCGCATCGGCCAGCGGTGCGTCGCGATCGACGCCCATATCGAGAGCGGTCACGGCCGAAAGCGCCCGCGTCAGCGCCTTGCTCCGCCCGGCCCGATCCCCCCGCTCGTGCGCGACGAGTGCCAGGCCGAGCGAGCCGATCGCCTGTTCCATGCACAGCAGCACGAGGTCCGCGGGATCGGCACCGCCCTGGACGCGGGCGTCGATCTCGCTGCGACGATAGGCTTCGCGGGGGTCGGTCAGCGCCAGCATCAGTCCCGGCTCGCATTCCAGGCGTCGATTTGCGCCTGCAGGAAGCTCAGCGTCGATTTCGAGGCGCTGATCCGGGTGTCGGCCTTGGCGAAGCGCGAGACGAGGCTCGCGCGCAGCGTCTCCTGTTGCTCGGCGAGCTTCGTGCTGGCCTCGCTGAGCGCCGCCGACTTCGCCTGGTAGCGGACGATCGAGCCGGCCAGCGAACCGGGATCGCCGGTGCTCGAGGCGTTGCGCGAGAGCTTGTCGAACGTCGCGTAGACCCCGAACAGCCCGGTGGTGAACATTGCCGCCGCGCCGGCCGGGTCGCGCTGGAGCGTGGCCTGCAAGCGCGCGGTGTCGAGCTTGAAGGTGCCGCCGCGCTCGATCGCCAGACCGAGATCGGACAGCGTCCTCGGTGCCCCTTCCGCGGCGCCCGGCATGACGATCTGGCTGCCGAGCTGCGACATTGCGCGCTTCAGCGCCCGCGCGCCGGGATCGCCCGCGAGGTCGCCGCTCATCGGGTCGGCGGCCGCGACCAGTTCGGCGGCGACCTCGTTCAGTGCGCTGACGAGGTCCTGCATCGCAGCGGCGATATTGGCCGTCGGGTTGCCGAAGTTCACCTGGGTCGGCGATCCGGCGTTGGTGCCGGTGAGCTTGAGCGAGAGGCCGGGCGCGATCTGGCCGGTATCGTTGCCGGCGCTGGTCATCGCCAGCCCGTCGAGCTTGAACGAGGCGTTGCCGGCGATCGAGGTCAGCCGTGCAGGATCGCCGCCGCCGGTCGGATCCCACGCCAGCGCGGCGAGCCCCTCCTCACCGGGCGTCTCGGCGGCCTCGACGATGAAACCGTTCTGCTCGCCCTCGGCGCCCTTGAGCACGAGCTGCGCGCCGAGCTCGGTCTGGGCCACGTAGGCCTTTATCCCCGCGCCTTTGGCGTTGATCGCCGCGGCGACGTCGGCGAGCGTAGCGCCGCTGCCGACCTCGACGGTCAGCGCCGCCTTGCTCGGATCCTCGGTGAAGCCGCTCCCGGTGGCGGCGCCGAAGCGGAACGTCAGCGTGCCCGCACCGACCACCGTGCTGCTCGACGCGAACGCGCCGCTGGCCAGAGTCTGCCCACGGGCTAGCGCGAGCACCTCGAGCGAATGCGATCCCGCGCCGATCGTCCCGAGCGGGCTCGACGCGGTCGCCACCGCGGGATTGGCGACGCTCGGCTGCGACGAGAGATCGCCCATCCGCACCCGCTCGCCCAGCGCGGACGCGAGCATCGCCAGCTTGTTCTTGATCGAGGACGCGGCCGAGATCTGGCGCTCGAGCCGCTCGCTCTGCGCGGCGAGCCGGTCGCTGCGCAGCGCGAACTGCGCCGCGGCGAGATCGTTGGCGAGCTGGACCATGTCGACCCCGCTGCCGGCGCCGATCGTCGTGATGATGGATCCTACCTGGCTCATGCGCAGCAGAACGGCGGCGGGCGCGAGCCGTTAAGAGGGCAGGCGGCCGTCGGCATCGAACCGCAGTTCCACCGGGACCTCGATTTGCGGCACGCGCGGGGTCTCGCCGCGCTTGAGCGAGTAGACGAACGCCAGGACCGCCGCCACGGCCGCGTAGAGTTCCTCGCGGATCGTCTGGTTCTCGCGCGTGGTGAAATAGACCGAGCGGGCGAGCTGGGGCAGCTCGAGCAGCGGCACCTCGAACTCGCGGGCGAGATCGCGGATCGCCAGCGCCTTGTCGCCGCGGCCCTTGGCGAGGACGATCGGGGCCGAGGCGCGCTCGGGGTCGTAGGCCATGGCGACGCTGAAGTGGGTCGGGTTGGTCAGCACGAACTGCGCCTTCCGCATCGCGTGGGCGACTCCGCCCATGGCGATCTCGCGCTGCCGCTGGCGCCGCTGCGCCTTCGCCTCGGGCGAGCCTTCGGCCTCCTTGTGCTCGTCACGCATCTCCTGGTGGCTCATCTTGAGCCGCTGCATGCGCCGCACCCACTGCACCGGCACGTCGACCATCGCGATGACCACGAGGCCCCCCGCGAGCGCGAGGAGCAGGCTGGTCAGCGCGCTCCACCCGGCGGACAGCTGCTGCGACAGGTTGCCCTTGCCGAGCCCGGAGATCGTGTCGATCCACCCACGGCCCCAGAAGAAGGCGATCGCCCCCAGCAGCCCGATCTTGAGCAGGCCCTTGCCCATCTCGATCAGCCCGGTGACGCCGAACATCCGCTTGAGCCCGTTGAGCGGATTGATCCGCGACCCCTTGAACGCGAGGTTGCCGCCGACCCAGCGGCCTTCGCCGAAGGCGAGCTGCGAAGCGGCCGCCAGCAGCATGATCGGCAGGGCGAGGCTGGCGAGCGGCGCCATGACCGTGAGCAGGACCGAGCCGAGCATCGGCGCGACCTCGAAGCGCACCAGGGCTTCGCGATCGAACACTAGGCTGGCGCGCAGGAGCCCGGCGAGCTCGCCGAGCAGCCACGGACCGGCGAACGTCAGCCAGGCCCCGGCGAACAGGATGACGACGGCTGTCGACAGCTCGCGCGAGCGCAGCACGTCGCCCTTGCCGGCGGCGTCGCGGCGGCGCTTCTCGGTCGGGGCAAAGCTCTTCTCGCCGGCGCTCTCGCTCATCGCTGCACCACGCTCTCGGCTTGCTCGAGCGACAGGGCCACGACGTCGCCGAGCTGGTCGTAGATCACCGGCGCGGCGAGAATCAGCGCGGTGATCCCCGCCAGCACGCCCGCCGGCAGGCCGAGCGCGAACAGGTTGAGCGACGGAGCCGAACGGCTGAGGACGCCGGTCAGCGCCTGTACCAGCAGCAGGACGAGTGTGACGGGCAGCGCAATCCGCACCGCGGTCTCGAACATGGCCCCGGCGAACGACGCGATCGTGGCGAAGCGCCCGGCGCCGAGCCAGGTCTCGCCAGGCGGGAAGGCGCCGTAGCTCTCCACCACCAGCGCAATCCAGTGAAGGTGCGCGCCCATCGCGAGAAAGATCAGCGTCAGCACGATGTTGAAGAACTGTCCGAACGCGGTCGTCTGGCCCCCGCCGCTGGGGTCGGCGGCCATCGCCATGCTCATCCCCATGCCGCCGCCGATCAGCTCGGCGGCGATGGTCGGCGCGGCAAACGCGATCTGCAGCACGAAGCCCAGCGCGAGGCCGACGACGACCTCGCCCATCACCGCGAGCAGCCCCGGGAGCGAGAACAGCGCGGCCGGCGCGTCGATCGCCGGCATCCACGCGGCGACGAATATGGCCACCGCGCCGGTCGCGCAGACGCGCACGGTCACCGGGACCACGGCCGAACCGAACAGCGGCGCGGCGAGCATCGCCGCGCCGATGCGGGTCATCAGGAACACCACGCGCCAGAAGTCCTGCTCGAGCGCTCCGAAGCCGAAATCGAGCGCGATCATCGTCCGGTCCGGGCGATCTCCGCGAAGATCTCGTGCATGAAATCGCCGAGCAGCGTCATCATCGAGGCTCCGAAGATGACCAGCACGATCGCGATCGCCGCGAGCTTCGGCACGAACGTCAGCGTCTGCTCGTTGACCGAAGTCGCCGCCTGGACGAGGCCGATCACGAGCCCAACGGCAAGGCTTGCCAACAGCGCCGGGGCGGCGAGCAGAGCCGTCGTCCACAGCATCCTGTCGGCGAACGACAGCAGGATCGGAAGCTCGTCCATGGCTAGACGAAGCTCGAGGCGAGCGAGCCCATCAGCAGCGACCAGCCGTCGACGAGCACGAACAGCAGCAGCTTGAAGGGCAGCGAGACGAGCATCGGGCTCATCATCATCATGCCGAGGCTCATCAGCACGCTGGATACGACGAGGTCGATCACCAGGAACGGCAGGAACAGCATGAAGCCGATCTGGAACGCGGTCTTGAGCTCGCTGGTGACGAACGCCGGCAGCAGGATCGAGAACGGCACGTCCGCCTCCGAGGCGAACTTGGGCGCGTCGGCGATGTCGGCGAACATCGCGAGGTCGGATTCGCGCGTCTGGCGGATCATGAACGCGTGGAACTGGTCGCCGGCCACGGCGATCGCCTGCTCGGCGTTGATCTCGCCGGCGGAATAAGGCGCGATCGCCGCGTCGTTCACCCGCTCGAGCGTCGGCGCCATCACGAACAGCGACAGGAACAGCGACAGCCCGATGAGAACCTGGTTCGGCGGCGACTGCTGCAGACCGAGCGCCTGGCGCAGGATCGCCAGCACGACGATGATCCGGGTGAAGCTGGTCATCATCAGTATCAATGCCGGCAGGATCGTCAGCAGGCCCATCACCAGCAGCAGCTGGAGCGACAGGCTCAGCGGTTCTCCGCCGGCGCCCGACATCGTGCTGAAGGCGCGGTCGAGTGCGCCCGGCACGGCGGTCTGGGCCGCCTGGGCGGCCATCGCGGCCTGCGGGAGTGCCAGCGCGGCGAGCGCCGCCAGCGAAGCGAGGCGCTTCTTCATGCCTCGATCTCCTCGGTGGCCCGCGCCGGCGCCTCGGCCAGACGGGTCAGGCCGTTGCGCGAGGTGGAGACGAGGATCTCTCGCCCATGAAACTCGATCACCGCCAGCCGCAGCGTCGGTGAGAGCATCGTCGTCTCGACGATCCGCACCGCGCGCGTCCCGCCTTGCGGAGCGCCGAAGCGACCCTGCAGCCGCTGCGCCAGCTTGAGGCTGCCCCAGATCATCAGTCCGATCAGGGGCAGGAGCAGCAGCAGCTTGAGGATGTACCAGACCATCAGGCCTGCACCTCGAACACGGGCGCGGGGCTCGCTTCCGAGGAAGCGCGCGAGCCGGTCGGCTGTTCGGCGCCGACAAGCTCGATGATCCGCAGGCCGAACCGGTTCCCTTCCGAGATCACTTCGCCGCGCGCGATGAGCTTGCCGTTGACCTTCACCTCGAGCGGCTCGTCGATCAGCCGGTCGAGCATGACCACGCTCTCTTCGCCGAGCGCCAGCACGTCGCGCAGGCACATGTCGGCGCGGCCGAGCTCGACCGTCAGGCGAACGTCGATGTCCTGGATAAGGCCGAAGCCGGGACCGGAAAAACTCACTGGAAATCCTTTCGCGAAGGAGGGGTATCGGTGATCTGGAGGGCGATGCGGTCGTCGAGTTCGCCGACCGTGCCGCGGGCCACGACGGTGTTGCCGACGCGCAGCGGCACCGCGCGGGAAACCGGGATCGGCAGCGTCTGCCCCGGGGCCAGCGTGGCGAGCCGGCTCAGCGGTACGCGAACTTCGGACAGCACGGCCTCGAGCGTCAGCGTGATATCGCCGAACGGGGCGTCGAGCGCGCCCGCCCGGCGGGTCGGCGCGCGCTTGCGGGCCTCGGAGGAGGGTAGCAGCGCGGCCAGTTCGCCCGCCCCGGCGGCGAGACGCGCGATCAGCGGCGTGGTCCCGGGTTCGGCGATTTCCATCTCGAGCACCGCCAGCGTGTCGCTCTTGCGGAAGGGCGACAGTGCCGCATGCGAGCCGTCGCGCTCGGTCGCCAGGAACGGCTCGGACGGTGCGATCAGCCGGGTGAGGACCTCGGCCACGACCTGTTCGACGCGCTGGGCGAACAGGTCCGCGGACAGCGGCAGCGCGGCCGGCACGCGCCCGCCGAGATCGCCGGTGCCGCCGAACGCCCTGTCGAGCTGGGCCAGCAGCGCGGGTCCGTCGATCGCGAGCAGGAGGAACGGCTGGCCTTCGCCGGCCGCCAGCAGGCAGTTCGCGGCCAGCGCGCCGACCGCGCCCGACAGTTCGGCCGCGCTCATGCGGTGCGCCTTGGCCACCCGGACCTCGGGAGCCTTGCCGCCGCCGAAGGCCGCCAGCGCGGGCCCCAGCTCGCGTGCCAGCCGCTCGCCGAGCCGGGCGAACTCGGGCAGCGGGTCGACCTCCTCGCCGCGCTGCCGGAACAGCGCGTCGGAGTGGTTCGCGGCGAAGCCCGCGGCCCTCGGTGGACGTTCGGGTTTCACTGGACGATGAAGGAACGGAAGTGGACGTTGTCGACGCCTCCGAAGCCCTCGCTGGCTTCGAGCACGGCGTTGATCGCGTCGGTCAGGCGCTTCTGCAACCGGGCCTTGCCTTCGGGCGAGTAGACGTCCTCCTCGGCGGTGTCGGCGATCTCGACGAGCAGCCGCGAACGGATCGCCAGCTGGTGCTCGTCGAGCCACATCAGCACGCGCCCGTCGTAGCGCGTCGAAGCGGCGAGGCTCATCTGCACCATCGCATCGGAATTGCGCAGGTTCGAGGTGAATTCCTCGGGAAAGCTGTAGTAGGCGATGCGGTATTCGCTGCCGCCCTCGCCGTAGACGAGTTCGACCCGCTCCTCGCCTCGGGCAGCGGGCAGCGCGTAGGGGTCTTCAGCGCCTTTCCGCACCAGTCGCGGCTTGTCGGGGCCGTCCTTGCCGACAGCGCCGACCATGCCGCTCGCCATGAGCGCATAGGCGCCGCCGCCGCCGGCTGCGACTAGCACCAGCCCGAGGGCGAGCTTGAACACGACGCCCTTGCGCTTCTTCGGCTTGTGGTCGTTGCCGCCCTTGTCAGTCTTGCTGCTCATGAATTCCTCGGTTCGAAGTGTTTGACGGGATCAGGCGAACACGCCCGGATGCGGATTGTTCG
>JBIQKN010000011.1:8751-57283 GCA_044506565.1 Sphingomonadales bacterium
TTGCCGGTTTGCGTTGCCGCTTCGGCCGGCGTTGCCGGCAGGGCGGCCTCGGACTCGGCCGCTGCGGCAGGGGAGAGATCGGCCTCGGCATTCGCGCCGGGACGGGCCGGTTCCGCTTCCGAGCCGGCGGGCGCCGGCGTCGCGACGCCCGTCAGCAGCGCGGCAAAGCCGGATCCGCCTCGCGCCCCGGCTGCCGCCCCGCTCGGTGCAGCGGCGGCCGGCGAAGCGGTGGACGAGAGCATTGTGGGGAGGGGAGAGGCAAGCATCGCGGTTCCGTTCACCATGACCTGCCCCTCGTTATTCAAGGTCCGTGCCAGATGGTCTCGGCAGCGCCTGGTCGCGGTAAGATTCCTGCTCTCTCAGGCGCTTCGTCAGCCCGCGCCGTTCCTCTTCGGCGCGGCGGTGGCGATGGTCGGCCGACGCGAGGTCCGCCAGCCGCGCGTCGGCTTCGCGCCGCGCGTGATCGGCCTGGCGCGCCGCGGTGAGCCCAAGAGCGTGCAGCTGGGTCGACAGCACCAGCGCACCGCGCAGCTCCGCGCCGTCGGCGATCGCCGAGCGCTCGGCGTAGACCTGGCCGAGCCGCAGGGTTCTTTCGGAGATTCCGGCGAGCTTGGCGCGCCGCGCTTCGGCGGCGAAGGCCTCTGCCGCCGCGCGGCGCTGCTCGACGCTGCGGACGCGCTCGATCAGCCTCGCGCGGTGCAGCCGGGCGCGGTCATCCTTCATGGCCGAGCAGGTTCGTCAGGTCGCCGACCGATTGCTCGAGCGAGACCAGCGTCCCGGTCGACTGGCACAGCAGACCGGTAAGCGCCTCGTGCATGGCCATGGCGCGGTCGACGAGCGCGTCGGCGCCCGGTCGGTAGGCGCCCATCAGCACCAGGTCGCGGTTGCTTTCGTAGGCCGAGGACAGCGCCCGGAACCGGCGGGCCAGTTCGGCATGCTCGGGCGAAACGATGCCGTCCATCACCCGGCTGAGCGAGGCGGCGACGTCGATCGCCGGATATTGCCCGCGCTGTGCCAGCTCGCGCGAGAGCACGATGTGGCCGTCGAGGATCGACCGCGCGGTGTCGACCACGGGGTCGTTGTGGTCGTCGCCGTCGGCGAGCACGGTATAGAGCCCGGTGATCGATCCGCCGCTGGCGGCGGAATTGCCGGCCCGCTCGACCAGCTTGGTGATCGTCGCCAGCGCCGAGGGCGGATAGCCCCGCGCGGCTCCGGGCTCGCCGAGCAGGAGGCCGATCTCCCGCGCCGCGTGGGCGATGCGTGTGAGGCTGTCGATGATCAGCAGCACCCGATGGCCCTGCGAGCGAAAGTGCTCGGCCAGGGAGGTCGCCAGCAGCGCGCCGCGCAGCCGCAAGTTGGGGGCATGGTCCGCCGGTACGGCGACGAGCGCGGTGCGCTGGGCCTTTTCTCCGGCCATGTGCCGCTCGACGAAGTCCGAGACCTCGCGCGCCCGCTCGCCGATCAGCCCGACCACGACGATATCGGCTTCGGCACCCTGCGCGATCATGTCGATCATCACCGACTTGCCGACGCCGGAGCCAGCCATGATCCCGACGCGCTGGCCGACGCCGAGCGTCGTCAGCGCGTTGATCGCACGGATCCCGGTGTCGAACGGCACCGTCACGCTGGCGCGGTCGAGCGCGCCCGTGCGCACGCCGCCGGCCGGCCAGTCGGCCTCGCTGTCGACCGGCGGCCCGCCGTCGATCGGCTTGCCTCCGCCGTCGACCGCCCGGCCGAGGAAGGCGCGACCCACCGGAAGCATGCCGGGGCGTCCTTCGGTGCGGACGCGCGCACCTGGCCGCAGCAGGACCGAGTCCCCGAGCATCATCATCATCGTCCGGCCGTTGCGGAAGCCGATCGCCTCCGCCGTCAGCGAGGAACCCTTGCCGTCGTCGATCCGGCACAGCGCGCCGATCGGCACCGACAGGCCGCTGACCTCGATCAGCCCGCCGTCGCACGCGGTCACGAGCCCGAACCGCCGCGGCGTCAGGTCGAACGGCGAGACGGAGAGCTGGTCGAGCAGCGTGTCGAACCGCTTCAGCATTCGCGGAAGGCTTCCGCCAGCATGCGCCGCCAGTGGCTCGGGCCGTCCTCGATGCCGCCATCGGCGGTTTCGATGCGCAGCCCGCCGCGCTCGACGCTGGGGTCGGCCTCGACCTGGAGCGAATCGGGCAGGCGCCGGGCGACGAGCACGAGGTCGTCGGGATGCAGCCGCACGACGCGCTCGTCCTGTGCTCGCTGCAGCATGGAGACGGCGCGCTCGATCCGCGCGACGAGGCCATCGCGGTCGAGCGCCAGCGGCAGCACCGCGGCTTCGCACAGCGCGAACACCGTCTGGCGCAGCCGTTCGCGCAGCAGCTGGGCATCGTCCTTGTCGAGCCTGGCGAAGGCGAGCTCGATCGCAGCCCGTGCCTCGTCGCGTTCGCGCTCCGCGTGGCGGGCGTCCTCGGCGGCTTGGGCGGCACCTTCGCGGAAGCCTCGCTCGTAGGCGACCGCGATGGCGTCAGGCGCGGGCGTGTCGTCGGCCTTGGCTGCGGCAGCGGCCACGGCGGGCACGAAGCGCGTGTCCGGCGCAAACCGGCCCGGACGGCTCAGCTGCGCCAGCGGCAGGCTAGACATACTCGTCTTCCCCGTCCCCGATCACGATCGCGCCCTCGGCGGCGAGGCGCTTGGCGATCGCGACGATCGCCTGCTGCGCCGCGAGGACGTCGGCCTTGCGTACGCGCCCGCGGGCCTCGATTTCGTCGCGCACGCCGTCTGCCGCGCGGGTCGACATCGCGGCGAAGAACGGCTCGCGCTCCTCGGCGGGGATGCCCTTCAGCGCGTCGATCAGCGTCTCGCTCTCGATCTCGCGCAGCAGCTGGCCCATGGTCTTGGGGTCGAGCGCGTAGAGGTGCTCGAACTTGAACAACTCGCTCTCGAGCTCCTTGGCCAGCTTTTTGTCGATCTTGCCGATTTCGGGCAGCATGCGCTTCTCGAGCGCGCGGGCGCCGTTGTTGATCAGCTCCGCCGCCTCGCGGACGCCGCCCATGGTCAGCGGCATCCGTCCGTGCGTGCGCTCGATCCGGGCGCTGAGCAGTTCCTCGAGCACGCGGAGCGCCTCGGGCGCGATCGGCCCGAGCCTCGCCACCCGCTGCACCACCGGCGCCTGCACTTCTTCCGGCAGCCCCGCGAGCACTTGCGCTGCGGTCTGGGGTTCGAGCTGGAGCAGCAGCACCGCGATCGCCTGGGGGTGTTCGTCGGCGACGAGCGAGGCGATGACGCCCGGATCGAGCCAGCGCGCCAGCTCGAGCGCGGTGGCGGGCTTGCGCGCTGCCTCGGGGGCGATGCGGCGCATCAGGTTGTCGGCCTTGAGCTCGCCGACGGCGCCGGTCATGAGCCGGCGCACGTCGCCGGCGCGGTTGGCGGCCGGCAGGCCGGCCTGGTCCGCGCGCTCGGCGAAGCAGGCGATCGCGTCGGCAATCGCCTCGGGGCCGATCTCGCCGAGCTCGCACATCTTCGCGCCCAGCACCTGCAGCTCCTCGGGCGAGAGGCGCGAGAGCAGGCCGGTTGCATCCTCCTCGGCCAGCAGCATCACCAGGACGGCGGCGCGCTGGGGGTCGGCGGTGGTGGGGATTGTGGCGGTCATTGCGCGGCCTCGTGTTCGCGGCGACGGTCGCCGAGCATGCGGCGGAGCGCGAGGAGCGCGTCGTCGGGCTGCTCGCGCACGATGCGCTGGGCGAGCTCGATCTGCGCGGAAAGGCGTCCGCGATCGGGCCCGGCGTCAGCGTGAGGCAGGAGCGCCGACCGGGGCCCTGCGGACCCGTCCTCGAGGTCTGCGTCGTCGTCGGACCGGCGGCGGTTGCCGGTCAGGGCCTTCATCAGCGGGCGGACGCCGAACAGCAGGACCAGCAGGACGGCGAGCAGGGCGACGGCGTTGCGCAGGATCGTCGCGAACCACGGGGTTTCCCAGACGGGCGGCGCCTCGATCGCGGCTTCCTGGAACGGCCGGATGATCACCGCCACCTGGTCGCCCCGTTCGGGGTCGGCGCCGACGGCCGCGCCGATCAGCCCCTCGATCTTCTTGAGTTCGGGGGCGCTCGTGCCTTTCATCGCCGCCTCGCTGAGCGCGACGGCGACCGACAGGCGCCGCACGGCGCCGGGGGCAGTGTTGGAGACGGCTACTTCGCGCCCGAGCTCGTAGCTGCGGGTCGCGCGGCTTTCGCCGATCGTCGGGCGGGCGGGGGCGGCCGCCGGCGTGCCGGGTGCGCCGGCCTCGGCCTCGGGGTCGGCCGGCGGAGTGTTCGACAGCACGCCAGGAACGCCGACGGCGCCACCGCCGACGGTCTGGCTCTCCTGTTCCGTCTCCTGCCTGACCGCGCCTTCCTTGTCGTAGGTCTCGCGCGCGGAGGTGACCTCGTTCATGTCGAGCTCGACCTGGATCTCGCTCGAGAAATTGCCTTCGCCGAGCATCGGAGTCAGCAGTTGCGCGACCTGGGTGCGAAGCTTGGCTTCCATCCGGGCCTGCAGCCCTAGGCGGTCGGAATCTGCGGAATCGGGCTGCGACAGCAACCGGCCGTGCTGGTCGACGATGCGGACGGCATCGATGCCGAGCCCCGGCACCGAGGCCGCCACGAGATTGGCGATGGCGGTTACCTGGCCGTCGGTCAGTTGGCGCCCGCGCGACAGGCGCACCATCACCGAGGCGCTCGGCGGTGCGTCCTCGCGCACGAATACCGACCGCTCGGGCCGGGCGAGATGGACGCGCACGGCCTCGACGCCATCGATCTCCATGATCGTCAGCGTCAGCTCACGCTCCTGCGCGGCGCGCAGGCGGTCGCTTTCGAGAGTCCGGCTGGCGCCCATCGGCAGCGAGTCTAGCAGTTCGGCGCCACTCGCCGGCGCGGCGAGGGCGCCGTCGGAGGCGACCAGCATGCGCGCGCGGTAGAGATCGCCCTCGTCGACCGTCAGCGTTCCGGTGGCGCTGTCGATCGTATAGCCGATCGAGGCCTTCTCGAGCGCGGCCACGACTTCGGCGCGCTCGGCGTCGCCGAGCGACGCATAGAGCACGCGCTGGGGCGCGGGAGAGAGGACCGCCCAGGTCAGCGCGAGCAGGCCGACGGCCGAAGCGCCGGCGAACCACGGTAGCGCCTTGCGCACGGGCGGCTGGGCGGCGAATGCGCGCAGCCGCTCGAGGGGGCGGCCCGCCTGCGGGTTGCGCAACGGCGCGAGCAGCCCGAGCGGCCGGTCCGGCGTCGCGGCCGGCGCGGGTATCAAGTCGGCCATCTAATCAGACCCCCATCCGCATGATGTCCTGATAGGCGGACAGCAGCTTGTTCCTGACCTGCAGCGTCGCTTCGAAGGCGACTCCGGCTTCCTGGCGGGCGAGCATGACCTTGGCGATGTCGGTCACCTCGCCGCGTTCGTAGGCTTCGCTCAACCCGGACGCCCGCTGCTGCGTGGCGTTGACTCCGTCGAGCGCGTTCTTGAGCGTGTCGGCAAACCCGGCGGCGGGCTGCCCTGTCTCCTGCGTCGCCCCCGACTCCTTCGCCTGGTGCAGTTCCCGCAGCAGGCTCGTGCGGTCGATGATCTGCTGGCGCAGGGCGATGATCTGGGCGACCGATCCGCCGCCGCCGAGTCCGTTCACGCCG
Source organism: Sphingomonadales bacterium (assembly GCA_044506565.1). Lineage (GTDB taxonomy): Bacteria > Pseudomonadota > Alphaproteobacteria > Sphingomonadales > Sphingomonadaceae > Croceibacterium_A. The sequence continues at coordinate 14,382 of JBIQKN010000011.1, forward strand.
CTCATCGCCGGCCTCCGATCGCAAGGCCAGCCTCACGGAACGATGCCAGCCGGTAACGCAGCGTACGCTCGCTTATGCCGAGCTGGCGCGCGGCTTCGGCGCGCTTCCCGCCGCACGCGTCGAGCGTCTCCATGATCGCCCGGGCCTCGGAGATCAGCACGATCTTGGAGAGCTTCTCGCCTGCACCGGCCTCGGGTGCGACTGCCGTGGCCTGCTCGACGAGACGAACGGTTCGGTCGAAGACGATGTGCTCGGGCCGGATCTCGGGCTGGCCGGCGGCGAGGATTTGCGCCCGGCGCATGACGTTTTCGAGTTCGCGGACGTTGCCCGGCCAGCCGTGCGCGCGCAGCATCGCCAGCGCGGTGTCGCTGATCCACGGCGCCGGCGCCCCATCGGGCGAGTGGCGCAGCAGTAGCGCGAAGGCGAGCGGGGCGATATCCGCCGGCCGCTCGCGCAGCGCGGTCAGGCCGATCGGGAAGACGTTGAGCCTGTAGTAGAGATCGGCACGGAAGCGCCCTTCCTCGACCTCGAGCGGCAGGTCGCGGTTGGCCGCGGCAATGATCCGCACGTCGACCTTGATCGGCCTGGTCGCGCCGACCGGCACCACTTCGCCTTCCTGCAGAGCGCGCAGCAGCTTGGCCTGCAATGCCAGCGGCATCTCGGCGATCTCGTCGAGCAGCAGCGTGCCGCCGTCGGCCGCGCGGAAGAACCCCTCGCTCGATCCACTGGCGCCGGTGAAGGCCCCCTTCTGGTGACCGAACAGCAGCGCTTCCATCATGGTTTCCGGGATCGCGGCGCAGTTGACCGCCACGAACGGCTTGTCGCGCCGCTCGCTGCGGCCGTGGATGAAGCGGCTGAGCACTTCCTTGCCGGTTCCCGTCGGCCCGTTGATCAGCACCGGGATGTCGGTCCGGGCCAGGCGATCTGCGACCGCCAGCACCGAGAGCGTCTCGGGATCGGCGGCCACGGGCTCCGAGCGCCCGGCGAGCAGCGCCACGAGTGCGGCGAAAGTCGCTTCGGACAGCGGATCGCTGTATGCCAGCCGCGCCCGGCTGGCGGTCCGGCTCAGACCCGGGCGATCGCTGCGCGAGACGCTGACCGTCGCGGCACGATCGGCCAGCAGCCGCTCGCTGTCGTCACCGATCGTCAGCTGCCGTCCCGGAAACAGCGACGACGCGATTCCGTCGAGCCTGTTCGCCAGTACCGCATGATTTTTTTTGAACGCGACCGACGATTCAAGCGAACCCACGGCGACCCCCTATTTGTTACCGTTTCTTGCCGATCCAATGACGCGCGGACGCGCAAATTAACGCTAATTTCAGTCCACGTAGAAATACGCAGTCGGGGCATTTTTCCGGCGTAGTTTCCGGGCCTTGCAGCAGGCTTGAGGGCTTAAAACCGGCGAGAACGCGCCGGTCTGGCTCTCGGCTGCCACGTGTCGTGGGATCGCAAATCCGGCAGCGAACGACCGAAGGAGTTCCTCAATGTCCGTAATCAACACCAACATCGGCGCGCTCAAGGCCGCCAACGCCTCGAACACCGCCAACAAGGCCCTCGGCACCGCGATGGAGCGGCTGTCGACCGGCAAGCGCATCAACAGCGCGAAGGACGATGCCGCCGGCCTCGCCATCGCGACCAGCATGACCGCGCAGATCAAGAGCCTCAACCAGGGCATCCGCAACGCCAACGACGGCATCTCGATGGCGCAGACCGCGGAAGGCGCGCTCGACGAGGTCGCCAACATGCTGCAGCGCATGCGTGAGCTGGAAGTGCAGTCGCTCAACGATACCTACCAGGACAGCGACCGGGCGAACATCCGCGCCGAGCAGCTCGCCCTCAAGGAGCAGATCAACTCGATCGTCACCAACACCGAGTTCAACGGCAAGAAGCTGTTCGACGCCGCGGCGGAGACCGGGTTCAGCATCCAGACCGGCGAGACCACGGTGACGCTGAAGTCGACCAACTTCGCAGCCGGCGGCGGTTCGGATCTGGCCGTCGTCCTGGCCGAGACTTTCGCCGACGCCAGCAACGTCACCTCGCTTACCGAGTACGACGACGCCCTCGACGAAGTCTCGACGACGCGCGCCACGCTCGGTGCGACGCAGAACCGGCTCGAGTCGGCGGTCAGCAACATGACCTCGACCGCTACCAACCTGTCCGACGCCCGTTCGCGGATCGAGGACACCGACTACTCGGCCGAGACCACCGCGCTGGCCAAGGCGCAGGTCCTCAGCCAGGCCTCGACGGCGATGCTCGCCCAGGCCAACCAGAGCCAGCAGAACGTTCTGTCGCTGCTGCGTTAACCCTCTACCGGCCAGTCCGGTTAACCAAAGACCCGGCGCTCTCCCCCCAGAGCGACGGGTCTTCTTCTTTGGGGGGCGGGCCCGTCCGAGGGTCCGGTCGCCAGCCGCGGTTGAGCGCCCGCGGCGACATCGATCCTGATGCACGGATGTCGGGGGCGACGCCTCGGCGCGACGCCTGGGAATGTCGGATCAGTCGCGATTGGCGACGAGGCGGAGCGCCGCCGCGCGGCGCGGGCTCGCTGCCGGCGCCTTCGCGCCCCACCGCTCGACCAGCGCCTGGACGCGGCTTGCCGGCACGGCCTTCGAGAACAGGAAGCCCTGGCCGAAGTCGCACTTCAGCTCGAGCAGGCGGCGCGCCTGCTCCTCGCATTCGATCCCTTCCGCAACGACCTTGATGCCGAGGCTGCGGCCGAGGTTGATCACCGCGTTGATGATAGCCTCGTCGCCCGGGTCGTCCGCCATGTCGCGCACGAAGCTCTGATCGACCTTGATCAGGTCGACCGGGAACTGCTTGAGGTGGCGCAGCGACGCGTAGCCGGTCCCGAAATCGTCGAGCGCGATCTTGATGCCGCGCAGGTTGAGCAGCGCGAGGGCGCGATGGACGTACTCGGCGCCGCGCCCGAGGAACACGGTCTCGGTGACCTCGATCTGGAAGCAGCGCGTCGGGACCTGCGCGCGCTGCAGCCGCTCGAGCAGATGCTCGGCGAAGTTGTCGCGGCGGAATTCGGCGGCTGCGGCGTTGACCGCGACATTGCGGAAGTCGATCCCCCGGTCGAGCCAGCACCGCATGTCGGCGATCACGCGATCGATCATCCGGTCGCTGATCGCGGCGGCGACTTCGAGGTCCTCGAACGCCGCCTCGATCGATGCCGGCGCGCCGATCCGTCCGCGCGGCGAGCGCCAGCGCAGCAGCGCCTCGAAGCCGACGATCGAGCGGGTCGCGAGGTCGAGCTTGGGCTGGTAGTAGGGGACGATACGGTCGTCGCGGACGGCGTCGCGGGCGAGCTGCACCATCGAGGTTCGCCGGCGGACGTCGTCGCGCATGTGCGGTTCGAACAGGGTCACCATGCCGCGCCCGGCGTTCTTCGCCGCGTAGAGCGCCACGTCGGCGTTCTTGAGCAGCTCCTCGGGCGTGCCTCCGTGCCGCGGGAACACCGTCGCGCCCATGCTGACGCGGCAGTCGAGCAGGCGCCCCTCGTGGACGAAGGGTTCGCGCAGCCGGTCCTGGATCGAACGGGTCAGTTGCAGCACGCTCTGCTCGGTGTGGATGTCGGGCATGACGATGGCGAACTCGTCGCCGCCGAACCGGGCCACGGTATCGTGCGAGCGGACCACCGAGCGCAGCCGCTCGGCGAACATCTGCAGCAGCATGTCGCCGGCGTCGTGGCCGAGCGTGTCGTTGATCTGCTTGAAGTGGTCCATGTCGAGGACGATCAGGCCGACCGCGCCGCCGTCGGCCGAGGCGGCCCGGATCGCTTCGCCGAGCTTCTCGTGAAACAGGCTGCGGTTGGCGAGACCGGTCAGCGAATCGTGGCTGGCCGTCCAGCGGACCCGTTCCTCGGCGGTCTTTTCCTCGGTCACGTCGCGCGCGGTCATGATGATCCGCCGCATGCGGCTTCCGCTCCTGTAGGTCCGCCAGCCGTTCAACGTGACCCAGCGCTCGGCGCCGTCGTTGGGGCGCTGGATGCGGAAGGTCAGCTCGAACCGGCCGACGTCGGTTTCGCGGGCGTGGCGCAGCGCGCGCATGATCCGTGGGCGGTCGGCGGGGTGCATGCACGCTTCCGCCACCGACATGCTGACTTCCACATCGGAACCGATGCCGAAGATCTCGCGCAGCCTGTCCGACCATTCGCGCCGGTCCTTGTCGAGATCGTAGTCCCACACCCCGAGCCCGGCGGCCTCGGCCGCCAGCCGGAATCGTTCCTCGCTCTCCCGGAGAGCCTCCTCCGCCAGCTTGCTTTCGGTGATGTCGAGGTGCGCGCCGATGCTGCGGATCGCGACGCCGCTCGCGTCGCGTTCCATCTTGGTCCGGCTCGAGATCCACCGGACCTCGCCCGTGTCCTGGCGGATGATGCGGAACTCGCACTGGAATGAAGCGTCGCATTCGAGGCTCCGGGCGATGTCGCGCTGCAACCTCTCGCGATCGTCGGGATGAACCACGCGCAGCCAGTCCGCCAGCGGCAGCTCGCGGGTGCCCGGCGGCAAGCCGGCCTGCTCGACGAAGCGTTCGGAGATGCGCGCCACGCCGTCCTTGCCCGCTTCGAAGTCGGCCAGCCCGGTCGCCTCGTGGACCAGGCGCAGCCGTTCCTCGCTCTGGCGCAGCGCCTCTTCGGCCTGGCGGCGTTCGGTGATGTCGAGGTGCGCGCCGATCGTCCGGACGAGCTTGCCGTCCTCGTCGCGCTCCATCCGCGTGCTGCACGCGAGCCAACGCGTTTCCCCGTTGTCGGCTCGGATGATCCGGAACTCCGCGCCGAAGCTCTCGTCGTTCCGGGCGATGGCGCCTTCGATCTCCTCGACGAGCCAGCCGATGTCGTCGGGATGGACGCGAGCCGCCCAGCTCTTGCCTTCGACCGGGCCGGTAGCCGCCGGCAGTCCGAGCTGCTCGAAGAACCTGTCCGAGCAGATCAGCAGGCCATCGGGTCCGGACTCGAAATCGGCGAGGCCGGTCGCCTCGTGGACCAGCCGCAGCCGTTCCTCGCTCCGCCGCAGGGCCTCCTCGGCCTGGTGCCGGGCCTCGACGTCGCGCGAGATGCACAGGTGCGCCTTGGCCCCGTCGGGCATGCGAAACGGCACCGCATGGGCCTCGACATGGCGCCGGCGGCCCTTCAGGCCGATGACTTCGTAGGTCCAGACGACGCTTTCCCCGGCCATCACCCGCCGATGCACGTCGAGGCAGGCTTCGAGGTACTCCGGCGGCACGGCGACATAACCCGGCGTCGACAGCAGCGTCTCGAGGTCGGGCGCCTGCAGCAGTTCGAGCCCCTGGGGGTTGATCTCGATCAGCCGCCCGCTCTCGTGGAAGATCTTCACGCAGTCGGGCATCGCGTCGAGGATCGCCTTCAGCCGCGCCTCGCTCAGCCGTAGCGCTGTCTCGGCCTCGGTCTGCGCGGTGATGTCCTCGCAGGTCGTGAGCAGCTGCCCGCCTCGTGTCGGCGACCGGCGCATGGCATAGGTGCGCTCGCCGCGAACCATGGTCGCCAGGGTGATCCCTGGGGCGATCCTCGATCGGACATCGGCAAACACCTCCTCCGAGGATTTCCCGGGATAGTGGCCGGCGTCGATGCACATCTGCAGGACTTCGCCGGCCGTCAGGCCCGGATAGACGGCGTCCGCAGGCAGGCGGAGCTGCTCGGCGTAGCGCCGGTTGACAAGCGTGATCCGCCCGTCCGCATCGTACATGCACACGCCCTGGTGCATGCTCTCGATCGCGTCGCGGTACTGCGCGAGCTCTGCCTTGGCGGCCGCCAGCTCCGCAGCGAGATCGACTTGTCCTGACATCTCCCCTCACACCCTGGGTACGAAGGACCAAGCATGGCAGAGACGAGTTACCCTATGCGTAGGCGGCTCTAGGGAGATCCCCGTAGGACGCGCGTCTCCCCGCGCCGGTCACCGCGAAAGCAGGATCGACATGCGGCGGTTTCGCGGATCCTGCGGGTTGCTGTCGATCAGCAACTCACGGTCGGCCACGCCTTCGATGCGGCGGAACCGCCGTTCGCCGATTCCCTCGCGCAGCAAGGCCTGGCGCGTGGCCTCGGCGCGACCTGCCGACAGCGACCAGTTGTTGGCCTTGACCCCGGCCTTCCACGGAAGCGCGTCGGTATGGCCGCGGATCGTGACGAGCCCGGCTTCGGGTGCGATGGTATCGGCGATCGCGCCGAGCAGCTTGCGCGCGTCGGGCGTGAGAACCGTGGTGCCGAGCGAAAACATCGAGAAATCGGCATCGTCCACAAGGTCGATCCGGGTGCCCTCGGTCGTGTCGACCATCCGCACCTGCCGCATCAGCCGGCGCAGCCGCTCGTCGGAAGCGACCCGGCGTTCGAGCCGCTCGCGGATCCGCTTCATCGGCGAGGCGCCTTCCCTCGAGCCGCCGCTCGCGTCCTTGGGGACGGTGATCGCCTGGGTGCCCGTCTGCGCCGCGCGCTGCGGGTAGTTGTCGGGATCGGTCATCGAAGCGCCGCCGAGCAGCCCGTGGGAGCCTGCGCTTTGCTCCTTGAGCTTGACCAGCGTCGGGGTGAAGTAGTCGGCGATGCCCTTGCGCTGCGTCTCGGTCGTCGAACCGAGCAGCCACAGCAGCAGGAAGAACGCCATCATCGCGGTCACGAAGTCGGCGTAGGCGACCTTCCAGGCGCCGCCATGGTGCGCCTCGCCGCCCTGGACGACGACCTTCTTGACGATCACCGGGGCGGCGTCGTTGCGGCCGTGCGGAAGCGTGGCCACGTCAACGACCCCGGAGGCTGTCGAGAAGCTCCGTCAACCGCGGCCGGACCGCTTCGCCGAGGCCCGAGCGGGCGCTCTCGACCACCAGCGGCTGGGGGTGTCCGTGCAGGCTGGCGATGATCACCTGCTTGACCGCATGGAAGATCTGCTCGTCCTGCTCGAGCACCTGCTTCAGGCGCGACGCCATCGGCCCGACGATGCCGTAGGCGAGCAGCACGCCGAGGAAGGTGCCGACCAGCGCCGAGCCGATCATCGCGCCGAGGATCGCGGGCGGCTCGTCGATCGAGCCCATCGTCTTGACCACCCCGAGCACCGCCGCGACGATGCCGAGGGCGGGCAGGGCATCGGCGAGGCCCTGCAGCGCGTGCTGCGGCTCGCGCAGTTCGTGGAAGTGCGTGCGCATCGCGTTGTCCATGACTTCCTCGACCGCGTGCGTCTCGAGCGAGCCCGAGGAGACCACCAGCAACGTCAGCGGGTCGCAGATCAGGTCGACCAGCGGCTTGTTGGCGAGGATGTTCGGATATTCGGCGAAGATCGGCGAGCTCTCCGGTTCCTGCACGTGGTTTTCCAGCGCCAGCGGGCCCTCGGCGCGGAGCAGCCGCATGAGCTTGGTCGTCAGCGCGATCGCGTCGATGTGATCCTGCTTGCCGTGACGCGGCCCCTTGAACACCTTCTTGAACGAGCCGCCGATGGCCTTGAGCTGTTCGAGCGAGTTGCCGGTCACCAGCGCGGCCACCGCGGCGCCGCCGATGATCAGCATCTCGTGCGGTATCGCGTGCAGGACGGGCTCGAGTGCCCCGCCCGTGAGGGCGAAGCCGCCGAAAACCATTACCAGCAGGAGGACGATACCGATCACGGCGTACATCAGAAACTACCCCTTGCCCGCCTCAGCGGAGTGAATTGAACAGCGAAAGGTTCGCAAGGCGGACGAAGCTCGCCTGGCTGGCCTCGAGAACGGTCAGGACTTCCTGCAGCCGGGTCATGGTCGTCGCGAGATCGGCTCCGCCGATCTCGCTGCGCTCCTCGGCGACGAGCTCGCCCGAGGCCAGGCGGCGCTCATCGATGATCTCGATCCAGCCCATTCGCGCGCCGACGATCGTCTGCGCCGTGGTAACCTGGTCGAGCCCGGAGTCGAGCTGCGCCATCGCCAGCCGTCCGGCGCTCGCCGCATCCGCCAGCGGATCCTGGAGCGCGGCCGAGAGGGTCGCGAGCACCGCGAAAACGTCGGTCGGCGACCCCTCGAAGTCGAACGTCAGCACTTCGGGACCGGTGAGCGATCGCGTCACCGACTGGCCGTCGCCGATGCCGACCGACTCCGCCGTGTCGGTGCCGACATAGGTGATGCCGGCCCCGGTATCCTCGTAAGCGAGCCCCGCCGTCTGGCCGCCGAACAGGGCCTGGCCCGCGCCGTTGCGGCTGTTGGCGACGAGCAGCACGCTCTCGCGCAAGCCGTCGATCTCGGCGCGCAGCATCTGGCGCTGCTCCACGCCCAGCGTCTCGTTGGCCGCCTGCATTGCCAGCTCGCGAGCACGGATCGTGATCTCGGCCAGCGATTCCAGCGCCTTGTCGGTAAGCTGCAGGTCGCCCATGGCCCGATCTGCGTTGCGCTGGTCCACTTCGGCGAGCCGTTCGCGCCGGGCGAGCGTGCGCAGCCGCGCGGCCGCGACGGGATCGTCGGACGACCGCGACAGCCGCTCGCCACTGCCGATCTGGTCCTGCAGCCTGTTGGCCCGCTCGCGCAGCGTGCCGATCTGGCGTGTCGCGCGCTCGAAGAAGGCTCCGGTGCTGAGATTTATCATCGGCTCACCCAATCCCGATCAGCGTGTCGAAGATGTCCGAGGCGACCTGCATCGCCCGTCCGGAGGCCTGGAACGCCTGCTGGTAGCGGATCAGGTTGGCCGCCTCGGTGTCGAGGTCGACGCCCGCCTGCTGCTCGAGCGAGATGCGCGCCGACGCCGCGATCGCGTCGAGCGCCTCGGCGGTAATCTCGTGCCCCGCGACCCGGCTGGAGATGCCGAACATGATACCGTTCATCCGTTCGGCGAGGCCGCCGGTCTCGAGTGCGCTGCGCAGGCCGATCAACTGGCTGGCGTCGCGGCTTTCGGCCGGGGAGCCGGCAGGCGCGGTGGCGAGCAGCCTTCCGTCGCGGAAAGCAGTCTGCAGCGTTGCGGCGGTCGAGCCGGTGAACAGCGGCTGGCCGGCGGAACCGTCGAGCGCAGCGCCACCGGCCTGGGAGCCGTTGACCAGCGCGGCGATGTCCGCCGCCAGTTCGTCGAGCGCCGCGCCGACTTCCACGGCTTGGCCGAGCGCCAGCGCGTGACCGGCGAGGGCCCCGCCGCCGGGCGACACGGCCGTTCCGCCGACCGCGAAGCTCGGCGTGCCGTCGGCAGCCAGCGTCATCGAGAGCGCCGCCGGCGTCCCGCCGCTGACCAGCAGCGGTCCGGTGCTTCCGCCGACGCGGACGGTCACTGCACCGTCGGCGGAGAAAGTGGTCTGCGTATCGGTGATGCCGCTCAGCCGCTCGAGCATGAGATCCCGCTGGTCGAGCAGGCTCGCGCGGTCGCTGCTGCCGGCCCCTGCACGTGCGAGCCGGACGTTGATCCGCGCCAGCTCGGTGGCGATCACGTTGGCTTCGTCGACCGCGGCGCCCGCCTGGAACTGCGCCCCCGCGACTGCCGACGAGAGGCTTTCCGCGGCGATGTTGAACTTGCCGGCCATGGTCTCGGCCGAGGCCACTACCGCGGCGCGTAGCGACAAATCGACCGGGTCCGATTCGAGCTGTCTCAGCGCGCCTTCGAACTCGACGATGGCGGAAAATATTCCCGCCTGCTCGACCGCGCTCTCGATGTTCTGCAGGCCGGCCAGCTCGGTCGCGGCGCGGGTTGCGTCGGAATTGGTCCGGCGCACCTCGGCCTGGCGGAACATGTCGGCGTTGCGCGAAATGCCGTCGATGCGCACGCCGGACAGCGAAATGTCGCCGATCCGCCCGAGGCCGCCGGAGGCCGAGACTTCCTCCATCCGCGCGCTGCGACGGACGTAGCCGTCGGACGCCGCGTTGGCGATGTTCTGCGCGGTCACATCGAGCGCGCCGCGCGCCGCGCGGGCGCCGCTGGCGGCGATCGAGAGAAGGTCGGAGGCCATGCGTCAGCCCTCCCTCGGCAAGAAGCGGGCGAGCTGTGCCTCGAGCTGCTCGGCCAGCCCGATCGCCCCGGACTCGCTGGCGACGCGAGCGAACTCGGCGTCGCGCATCTCGCGGAAGGTTTCCTCGCCCTCGCCGCCAAACAGCTCGTCGCCGCCGAAGTCGGTGCTCCGGGCGGCGGCGAGCATCTGCCGGAGCAGGATGGCTTCGAACTGCCGGGCGGCGCCGGCGAGACGTTCGCGCTCGCTGGCCGGCGCGGCAGCGTGACCCGCGCCGATCCTGGCTGGGGGAGCCGAGACGATCATATCACGACCATTTCGGCTTTCAGCGAGCCGGCCTGCTTGAGCGCCTCGAGGATCGCCACGAGGTCGGCCGGGCTGGCGCCCAACATGTTGAGCGCGTCGACCACTTCGGCGAGCGAAGCGCCGGGCTCGAACAGCGAAACGTGGTTGTCCGGCTGATCGACCTCGATCGTGCTGTCCTCCTCGACCGCGGTCTGGCCGCGGCTGAACGGAGCCGGCTGGACGACCATCGGGTTTTCGCTGATCCGCACGACCAGGCTGCCGTGACTGATCGCGGCGGGCGCGAGGCGCACGGCGCTCGAAATCACGACGGTGCCGGTGCGGCTGTTGACGATCACCCGGGCTGCGCTTTCGGCAGGTTCGACCTCGAGCATCTCGATCGCGGCCATCATCCCGGCGCGCGCGTCGGGGGCCAGCGGCAGGCGCAGCGCGAGCGTGACGCCGTCCTCTATCGTCGCGGTGCCGGGGAACCGGGCGTTGACCGCATCGCGCACGCGCGCGGCGGTGAGGAAGTCGGCCTGCGCGAGGTTCCAGCGCAGCACTTCGGACTGGTCGAACCCGGTCGCCACTGCGCGCTCGACGCTGGCGCCGTCGGGAATGCGGCCGACCGTCGGCACGTTGACCGTCAGTCGCGATCCGTCGCGTCCCGAGACGCCGAGACCGCCGACCGCCAGGCTGCCCTGCGCCATCGCGTAGATCTCGCCGTCGGCGCCATAGAGCGGCGTCATGATCAGCGCTCCGCCGCGCAGGCTCTTGGCCTTGCCGATCGCCGAGACGGTCACGTCGATCCGCTGGCCCGGCTTGGCGAAGGCGGGCAGCTCGGCGGTGATCATCACGGCGGCGGCGTTCTTCAGCGCGGGGTTAACGCCAGGCGGGAGCTGAAGCCCGAACCGCCCCGAAACCCCGCGCATGGCCTGGGTGACGTAGGCGAAGTTGTCGTCGCCGGTGCCGTCGAGGCCGACGACGATGCCGTAGCCGGTCAGCTGGTTCGAGCGGACCGACTGGAACGTGCCGAGGTCGCGCACGCGCTCGGCCGACGCGGGAGCTGCGGCGAGGGCGAGGAGACCGGCGAGGGCGAGCAGGAGCGTGCGGATCATGGCCTCGACCTCAGAACGGAGCCACGAGGTTGAAGAAGCGCGACAGCCAGCCTTCGCGGCTCGCACGCTGGATCGCGCCGCGCCCGGCGTAGGCGATCTGCGCGTCGGCCACGCGGGGCGAGGCGATACGGTTGTCGGGGTCGATGTCGGCCAGGCGGATGATGCCCGAGAGCTGCACCCACTCTTCGCCCTGGCTGAACTGCATGAGCTTTTCCCCCTTCACCAGGGCCGTTCCGTTGGGGCGCACTTCCGCGATGGTCACGGTGATGTCCCCCCTGAGCGAACTGGTCTGCGACGCGTCTCCGCCCCCATTGAACGACGAGGAGCCGCCGGAATTAAGCACGTTGGGGTCGAACGCGAACGGACCGGCCGCCGGCGGCCGCAAGGCGAAGCCGCCGTCGCGCTGCTGCGACGAGTCGGCCGACTTCGACGTCGTCGTCCGTTCGACCAGCACCACCGTAACCAGGTCGCCGATGCGGTGCGCGCGCTGTCCGTAGTGCAGCGGCGCGTAGCCGGTCGCGGCGTTGAAGATCGCTCCGCCGGCCGGCGCCGGCGCGGCCTGCGGCGGCGGCGGGAGCGTGGCGGTGAAACCCGCGGGACGCTCGGGTCCGCAGGCGGCGAGCAGGATCAGGGCGGCCGCGGCCGCAGTCTGGCGGGTCATCACGGGCCTCACAGGGTCTGGTTGGCGTTGCGCAGCATCTCGTCGACCGACGAGATCATCTTGGAGCTGATCTCGTAGGCCCGCTGGCACTCGATCATGCTGACGAGTTCCTCGACGATGTTGACGTTCGAGGCCTCGAGCATCCCCTGTCGGATATTGCCGCGGCCGAGCTCCCCGCCCGGGCCGAGCTGGGCGGCGCCGCTGGCGGCCGTCTCGACGAGGAAGTTGTCGCCGATCGCGCGCAGGCCGGCCGGGTTGGTGAAGCTGGCCACCTGCAACTGTCCGAGCTCCGAGGGTTCGCTCTCGCCGTCGAGCACGGCGGTGACGATCCCGTCGGGCGAGACCGCGATCGCGCCGGCGCCCTCGGGAATGGTGATCGCCGGCTGCACGACGTAGCCTTGCTGGGTGACGAGCTGGCCCTCGGCCGAAAGCGCGAAGTTGCCGGCACGGGTGTAGCCGAGCTGGCCGCCGGGCATCTCGACCTGGAAGAAGCCGTCGCCGTCGAGCGCGAGGTCGAGCGCGTTGTTGGTCGTCTGCAGTGCGCCCTGGGTGACGATCTGGCTGGTCGACTGGACGGCCACGCCCGTGCCGAGGTTGAGCCCAGTGGCATAGGCGGTCTCGCCCGAGGAGCGCTGCCCGGCGACGCGCGCATCCTGGTAGGCGAGCGTGGCGAAGTTGGCCCGGTCCTTCTTGAAGCCGGTGGTGCCGACGTTGGCAAGGTTGTTGGCGATGACGCGCATCCGCGCGTCCTGCGCCTCGAGCCCGGTGCGGGCGACCTGGAGAGCCGAAACTGGCATTGTCGATGTCCTTTCCTCAGCCGAGGCGCATCAGCTGCGCGCCGCTTTCGTCGATGTCGCGCGCGGTGCCGATGACCTTGCTGCGCATCGCGTAGAGGCGCTGTGCGTCGATCATCTCGACCAGCACCTCGGTGGTGTTCACGTTCGATTTCTCGAGGCTGCCCGTCTTGAGGCTGGCGACCTCGTCGCGCGGCAACACGCCGCCGCCCTCGACGCGGAACAGCCCGTCGAGGCCCTTGGCGATCGGGCTGCCCATCCAGCCGGCGAGCTTGATCCGGCCGACTTCCTGCGGCGGCTGGTCGGGCGCGGCCGGGTCGGCAACGGTGATCGTTCCGTCGGGCGCGATCGCCGGGGTGCCGTTGAGCGGCAGGGTTATCGGCCCGGCGTCGCCGAGCACCGGATGGCCCTCGCCGTTGACCAGCAGGCCGCCGGCGGTGATCGTCAGGTCTCCGCGCCGGGTGTAGGCCTCGCTCCCGTCCGCCGCCTGCACCGCGATCAGCGCCTCGCCGTCGACCGACACGTCGAGCGGACGCCCGGTTTCGACGATCTCGCCGCCCGACATGTCGGCCGAGCGGACGCCGCTTTCCTGCATCGCCCGTGCCTGGAGCCCCTCGCCGGTGATGGTCACCGGACGCTGGTCGAACACTTCGGCGCGGAAGCCGACGGTCTGCGCGTTCGCCATGTTGCTGGCGATCGTGCGCTGCCGGTTCATCGACGCCTGCATGCCCGAGAGGGCGGTGTAGATCAGCCGGTCCATGCCGCTTCTCCGCTAACCGCGCCCCGGATCAGGTGCGCAAGTTCATGATCGCCTGCGACACTTGGGTCGCGGTATCGATCGCCTTGGCGTTGGCCTGGAAGTTGCGCTGGGCGGTGATCAGCCCGACGAGCTCCTCGGCAATGTCGACGTTGGACCGCTCGACCGCGCCCGAGAGCAGCGAGCCGAACGCGCCCTGGTTGGGCTGGCCGTAGGCGGCAGGTCCGGAGATGCCGGTCGCTTCCCAGTTCGAAGAGCCGACCTGCTTGAGCCCGGTCGGGGCGACGAACCGGGCGAGGGCGACGGTGCCGACGTAGAGTTGGCTGCCGTCGGCGTAGGTCGCGATTGCCTGGCCGTCCTCCGATATCGAGATCCCGGCGAACTCGGCGGTCCCGTTCATCGGCGGGATCAGCGCGTCGACCGGCGTCGTGCTGGTGACCGTGCCGGTCGCGTCCGTCGGGAACACCTGCAGCCGGTTGCCCGAGCCGTCGTTGATGTAGCCGGCACCGTCCATGTCGAAGCTGCCGTTGCGGGTGTAGAGCATCGAACCGTCGGCGGCCTGCATGGCGAAGAACCCGTCGCCGCCGATGGCGATGTCGAGCGCCGAGCCGGTCTGCTCGATCGGGCCGAGCGCGAAGTTCTGCACGATCGCCTCGACGCGCGCGCCGAGTCCCTGGGTCATGCGCGGGTTCGACGAAGCCGAATTGACCACGATGTCGGCGAACTGGGTGTTGCCCTTCTTGAACCCGTTGGTCTCGACGTTGGCGATGTTGTGGGCGATCACGCCCAGGTCGGTCTGGGCGTTCTTGAGCCCGTTGAGCGAAGTATAGAATGACATGGAACGGTGCTCCTGGTGATCAGTCGGTGGTGGTGTTCTGCGCCGCGGCCAGCGCATCGAGCTTGGCCGAGATCTGCTGAAGGGTGGCGTTGACGTCGTTGATGCCGGCGAGGCTGGAGAACTGCGCCATCTGCGCCAGCATCTCCTTGTTATCGACCGGATCGAACGGGTCCTGCTGCTGCATCTGAACGGTCAGCAGGCGCAGGAAATCGGCCTGCCCGAGCGACGCGAAGTCGCGCCCCGTGCTCGAACGGGCGCCGGTTCCCGAAGTGGCATTGATCTGGGAGACGGTCATTTCATCCTCATCGTTTCGAGCATCAGCTGCTTGGCGGTGGAGAGCGCCTCGACGACGTTGCGGTACTGGCGCGAGGCCTCGAGCATCTCGACCATCTCGGCGTTCTCATCGACCGGAGCGGTCCACACGTCGCCGTTCTCGTCGGCCAGCGGGTGATCGGGGTCGTGCACGCGCGTCGGGGCGACATCGGCGCGATAGACGCCGTCGACCCGCACGGTGCTGAGGCCGGTCGCCTGGTCGAGCTGTTCGGCGAAGACCGGGCGCAGCGGGACATAAGCCTCGCGCTCGCTGCCGGCGACGCTGCCTGCGTTGGCGAGATTGGAAGCCGCGGCGTTCATCCGCACGAGCTGCGCCGACATGGCGCGCTGGGCGACGTCGAACAGGGTCATCGGGCCGGACATCGTCATTCGCCCCTGAGCGCGCGGGTGACGGTCTCGATCCGTCCGCGCAGGAAACCGAGGGTCGCGGAATAGGAGACGGCGGTTTCGGCGAAGGCGGTCTGCTCGACCGCCATCTCGACGGTGTTGCCGTCCAGGCTCGGCATCACCGGCACGCGGTATTGCGCGGCGGAGCCCGCAGCAGCCTCGGCATCCGCACCGCGAAGCCGCGCTTCGAGCGCGGCGGCGAAGTCGACGTCGCGGGCCTTGTATCCGGGGGTCGCGGCATTGGCGATGTTCGAACCGAGCATCCCCAGGCGTTGCGCGCGCACCTCGAGCGCCGCCCCATGGATGCCGAAAAGTCCTTCGCTCATGGTCGTCTCCGTCATTTCACACGGGTCTTCGCAAGGAGCGTGCCAATTGCTCGACGGAGCGGGGACGGGGTGATTTCGCGGCAAAGGCTTGCCGAGGACCGGCAAAGTTCCGCCGCCCGCTGAAACCGAGGAAAACGTGCCGTTCTTTCCGGACGAGGAGAACAGGTATGAGCGAAATCCCGCTGCTCGATCCCGTTTCGGCAGCGCTGGTGCTGGTAGGGACGGTGCTGGCAACCGTCCTGCGCTGCGGCGTGGCCGACTCGCGGCTCGCGCTGCGAGCCCTGGCGCACCTGTTCGTCGGCCGGTTTGACCCGGTACGTGCGCGCGCCGAGCTCGCGATACAAGTGCAGGAAATCGAGGAGGACGGCCTGCTCCGCGCCGAACCCCATCACTTCGGCGACGGCGAGTTCGACGAGATGGCCGACACGCTGATCGAGACCCGATCGATCCAGGCCCTGCACGAGAGCCACGAGGATCACCGGGCGCGCCGGATCGAGACGTCCCGTCGGGCGGTAGTCGTCCTCGTCAACGCCGCCGAGCTCGCGCCCGTGTTCGGGCTTGCCGGGACGCTCGTCTCGCTCGGCGGCCTGGCTTCCCCCGGCGCGGCCGGCGGGGATTTCGCCGCGGCGATCGGGATGGCGGTCGCAACCACTCTCTACGGGCTCCTGGCCGCGAACTTCATCTTCGCGCCGCTCGCCGCAATCATCTCGCGGCGTGCGGACGCCGAGGATCGTGCGCGCGAGGAGCTGATCGCCTGGCTCTCCGCAGCCGTTGAAAGCTCGTGCCGGCGGCACCCGGAGCCGGCGAGGAACGTCGCGTGATCTCGCGGTTCTCGGCCGGCTGGCAGACGACCATAGCCGACCTCGCGCTCATCCTGTTCATCGTCACCGCCGCGGCCATCGACGGGCAATCGGCGCCGGCCGAGCCGGCTTCTCCGCCGGCGAGCGGAGAGGCGCTGGCCGTCTACCGCGCGGAGGACGGCGTCCTGCCGATCGGCGAATGGCTGGCCGAGCAGGCTCCCGACGAGCGGCAGTACCTGACCATTGTCGCCCGCTACACCGAAGGCGATCCCGCGCCGGCGGCCGAGCGCGCGATTGCCCTCGCAGGGCAGGCGCGGGCAGTCGGCGTCCCGGCGCGCATCGTGCTCGAACCTGGGGAGGGCGAAGACGTGCTCGCCACGCTGGCCTTCGACCGACCCGGTCCGGCGATGGCACGATCCTTGCGTTGAACGGGACCGAAAGTACCGCCTCACGAGGATATATCAATGCGAGCGAAGCTTGTCGTTGCCGTCGCACTCTGCGCTGCCGCGCAGCCGGTCTCTGCTGCCGGGTTCGCCGATCCGGCTGCGATCGATCGCGAGGTCGCCCGGTTCACGGGCGCCGAGATCGGGTCCCCGGGCGGCGCCCGCACGCCGGTCGACCGCCGCCTGCGCCTCGCGCAGTGCCCGGCCGAACTCGCGCTCGAGTGGTACGGCACCGCGCGCGATACAGTGCTCGTCCGCTGCCCCGAGCCGGGCGGCTGGCGGCTGTTCGTGCCGCTGGCCGCGGTCCGCGGTCAGCAGGCTGCGCCCGACGTCGTCAGCCGTGGGGACGCCGTGATGATTTCCGTGCGCGGAGGCGGCTTTACGCTGTCGCGGCAGGGCGAGGCGCTCGAGGCCGGAGCCGTCGGCGAATGGATCAGGGTCAGGCCGGCCGACAAGCGCGGGGATCCGCTGCGCGCCCAGGTCCTGCGGCCGGGCGTCGTCGGCATGGAATTGCCGTAAACCGGCAGAATCTGCCGGCCTGACTTAATCCCGTCTCCGCCCTGCCGTTCTGGTCTCGTCTAACACGGAGCGGCACGATGAAACCCATCGACATTTCCGGACCGAACGGGGTCGCCCCGAGGACGGTGGCAACGCCGGTGACCGGCGCGGAACCCGTGCGGCGCGTACGGGCCGACGAGAGCGGCAGCCCTAAGAGCACCGCGCTGTCGCCCCATTCCGCCGGCGAACGGGCGCCGGTCGACGCCGATCGCGTGGCCGAGATCCGCCGCGCGGTCGAGCAGGGCCGCTATCCGGTGATCCCGGCGCGCATCGCCGACGCGATGATCGCGGCCGGCCTGCTGCTGAGGACCCAATGACCGTCGCCCAGTCGCCGCTGCGCGAGAACCTCCGGCAAATGCTTGCCCTGCTCGAAGGCGAGCGGCAGGCGCTTGCCGCTCTCGATCTCGAGCGGATCGTCACCTGCGCCGAGGGCAAGCAAGGCCTGTGCGGCGCAATCGAGGGCCGCGGCGCGGAGCTGGACGAGGAATCGCGCGGCCTTCTCGAGGCGGTCAAGCGGCTCAACGAGGTCAACCGCCGGATGCGCAACCTGATTGCCGCCAACGTGCAGGCGCGCCTGTCGGCGCTGACCGGCGGCGCCCCCGTCTACCAGGCCGAACGGTCGCCCGCACTCGGAGGCGCTACCCGCTGACCGGCAACTGGCACGGTTGTTGCTGAAGCCTTCCCCGAGAGTTCCACCGGGGGAAGGCAGTGCCCGAAGTCAGTTCCGTCCAGCAGCACAGCGGCGTGCACGCGGCGATCGCGCGCGCGTCCGCCGCGACCGGCGTCAACTTCGATTACCTGCTCGCCCAGGCGCGGATCGAGTCCGCGCTCGATCCGGCCGCGCGCGCGGCAACTTCGAGTGCCGCCGGCCTGTACCAGTTCACCACCGCTACCTGGCTCGAGACGCTCGACCGCCACGGCGCGCGCCACGGGCTTTACTGGGCCGACGACGCAATCTCGCGCCGGGGAGGGCGGGCGCAAGTCGACGATCCGCTGCTGCGCTCGCAGGTCATGGCGTTGCGGCACGACCCCGATACCGCCGCGCTGATGGCCGCCGAGCTGGCGCGAGACAATGCGGTCGAACTGCGCGGAGCGCTGGGTCGCGAGCCCGACGAGACCGAGCTTTACCTCGCCCATTTCCTCGGTGCCGGAGGGGCGCGCACGTTCCTCTCGGCGCTCGCTTCCGAGCCGTCGCAGGTTGCCGCTGCTCTGCTGCCACAGGCCGCCGCAGCCAACCGGCCGATTTTCTACGACAAGGGCCGTGCGCGTTCGGTCGGCGAGGTGATGGACCTCATGCGCGGCAAAGTTGCTGCCGCGATGCAAGGCGGTGCTGCCCCCGGCATGGCTCATCCGACACCATCCTCGTCATTCTGGGCCGTGCGTCCGCAATCCTTGCCCGACTCGCCGCGCGAGGCCGCGGTGGCGCGCAGGCCGTCGATGGCCGAAACGCTCCAGGCCGCCTTCGGCCCGCCAGATCAGCTCCCCGGCAAGGCTGGTGAGCGCGTGGGCAAAGCCTATGCCGCTCTGAAGGCGTTCGACTTGTGAACGGTCTCCGCACCATCCTGTCGCCCTCGCTGGCCCTGCCGGCGGGCATCCTCACCGTGATCGTGCTGATGGTCATGCCGATCCCGGCGGTCATGCTCGACGTATTCTTCGTGCTCAACATCGCGCTCTCGGTCGCGATCCTGATGGCGGCGATGAACTCCGAGAAGCCGCTCGACTTTTCGTCGTTCCCTTCGGTGCTGCTGTTCGCCACGCTGCTGAGGCTGGCGCTCAACGTCGCCTCGACCCGCGTCGTGCTGCTGCACGGGCATGAGGGCGAGGCGGCCGCGGGCAAGGTCATCGAGGCCTTCGGCGCCTTCCTGATCGGCGGCAACTTCGCCGTCGGCCTGTTCGTATTCATGATCCTGATGATCATCAACCTCGTCGTGGTGACGAAGGGCGCGGGTCGCGTCTCGGAAGTCTCCGCCCGGTTCACGCTCGACGCCCTGCCGGGCAAGCAGATGGCGATCGACTCCGATCTCGCCGCCGGCCTGCTGACTGCGGAAGAGGCCAAAGCGCGGCGCCGCGAAGTTGCCACCGAGGCCGACTTCTACGGCTCGATGGACGGTGCGAGCAAGTTCGTGAAGGGCGACGCGATCGCGGCGCTGCTGATCCTCGCCGTCAACATCATCGCCGGTCTCGTGCTCGGGGTCGTCAGCCACGAGCTTTCGGTCGGCGAGGCCGGTGCGCGCTACGTCACCCTCGCGGTCGGCGATGCGCTGGTGGCTTCGGTGCCGGCACTGCTGTTGTCGATCGCGGCCGCGGTAATCGTCACCCGCGTCTCCGACAGCCGCGACCTTACCGGCCAGATCGGCGGCCAGCTGGCCGATCCCCGCATCTGGCTCCCGGTCGGCTGCATCCTCGGTGCGATGGGCCTTATCCCGGCGATGCCGCAGAGCGTGTTCCTGCCGCTGTCGGCGGCGGCCTTCTGGCTCTGGCGGCGGCTCGGGCGCCGCGCGCAGGCAGCGGCGGTGGTCGTCGAGCCCGATGCCAAGCCGGACCCGTCGCGCATTTCGATCGACGAAGTCTCCGAGCAGTCGCTGGTCACGCTCGAGCTCGGCTACGGCCTCGTCCATCTCGCCGACGAGCGCCGCGGGGCGCCGCTCGTCGCGCGGCTCACCGGGTTGCGCCGCCAGTTGTGCCAGGCATTCGGTTTCGTCGTCCCGCGCTTCCGCATCCGCGACTCGTTCGACTTGCCGCCCGATCGCTACCGGGTGCTGCTCGGCGGTGCGCCGCTCGGATCGGCGCAAATTCGGGCAGACCGGCTGCTGGCGATCGACACCGGCGAAGCAGTGGGCGCGGGCAGCCTGAGCGGCGAGCCGACGTTCGACCCGAGCTTCGGATGCCCGGCGCTGTGGATCGAGCCCGCCTCGCGCGACCTTGCCGTCGCCGAAGGGTACCTGGTGGTCGACGTCGAGAGCGTCATCGCCACCCATGTGAATCAGCTGCTCTCGGCGCGTCCGCACGAGCTGCTCGGCCCCGACCAGGTGCGCGAGCTGCTCGACACCGTGCGCGAGCGCCACGCGCAGCTGGTCGAGACGATCACGCCGCAGCCGCTCACGCTGGCCGCGATCACCCGCGTGATGCGTTCGCTGCTCGCCGACGGCATTTCGCTGGCTCACCCGCTGCCGCTGCTCGCCAGCCTGTCGCAGGCGGCGCAGCAGACGACCGACCACGACCGCCTCGTCGACCTCGTGCGCGCCGATCTCGGCGCGACGATCGTCGGCAAGGTCTGCGGCCCGGACGAACGCTTGCCGGTCATCACCCTCGCGGCCCAGCTCGAGGAAATGGTCGTCGGCGGAATGCAGGATCCGTCCACCGGACAGGTCGTCATCGAACCCGATCTCGCCCGCTCGCTCGGCGAACGTATCGCCGCAATCGTCGCCGCGCGAGAACCCGGCGAGAACCCGCCGGCGCTGGTCGTCCAGCCGCGGGCGCGGCGCCCGATGGCCGCGCTGCTCAGGCTGCGCGCGCCGGGCTGCCTGGTGATTTCGATCAACGAGTTGCCGGCCGCGCAGCCGATCGAGGTGATCGCCGTCGTCGGCGGCGACGCCGAGCTGTCGCAGCCGGCTCCGGCCTCGCCTGAGGTGGGGCAACCGGAATTCGAAAGGGAGGCCTTGGCCGCATGATTCAGGATCATTCCCACTTTCACGCCGCAAAGGCTTACCGCGGGGACGTTACCGGACGGGTGACGCGCTTCGTGCCGATGGTGCGCAAGCTGGCCTGGCACCTGGCCGGCAGCGCTGGCCCCTCGTTCGACGTCGAGGACCTGATGCAGGCCGGCCTGCTGGCGCTGACCGAGTGCGCCCAGAAGCACGAAGGGCCCAGCGAGGACGGGTTCGCCGCCTATGCCAAGCTGCGCGTGCGCGGGGCCATGGTCGACCTGTTGCGCAGCGCCTCGCCCGAGGTGCGTGGCGCCCGCGAGCGCCGACGCCGCATCGAACGGGCCCAGAACGAGCTTCATTCAAGGCTCGGACGGGCGCCACGTCCCGCCGAAACCGCGGCGGCGCTCGGCCTGTCGCTGCCCGAGTTCGAGAAGATGCGGGCGGACTGCGCGGCGGTCCACCTCGATTCGATCGAGGAATGCTATTCCGACAGTTCGTCACACTTTGCCGACGGCGAGGATACGGCGGAGACGCGGCTGCTGCAGCAGGAGGATCGCACGCGGCTGGCTGAGGAGATCGCGCAACTGCCCGAGCGGCTGCAGCTCGTCATCCAGCTCTACTTCGTCGAGGAACTCAATCTCTCGGAAATCGCTGCGGTGCTCGGCGTGAGCATCCCGCGAGTCCACCAGCTGAAGGCATCGGCGCTGGAGAAACTGCGCCTTACGCTGGCCGACTGACGGCCCCGGCACCCGGCCTCCACTTCCGCCCCATGCGGCGGCGCTACGATTCCGATCCGGCCGCTGCGCGACAGTACCGGTCGAGGAACGCCTGGTGGCTGGGCATCGCGCTCACCCGCCGCGCGACCTGGTTGCGGAGATCGGCGAGCGCCTGTCTCAGTCGCTCTTCACTCAGCAAGGCGCCGATCCGGTTCCAGCTCGCCGGCTGCAGGCGCTGTCCCAGCATGACCTGGACCCAGCTGTCGACGCGAAACACCTCGTTCGACGCCTGCCAGGCCTGGGCTGTTTCGGCGAAGCAGGCGATCCGCTCGCGCAGCGTATCGGGGACGGTCATCGTTCGCATGTATCGCCAGAACTCCGTGTCGTCGCGCTCGGTCAGGTGGTAGTGCAGCACCACGAAGTCGCGGACCTGCTCGATCTCGTTCTGCGCCAGGGCGTTGTACCGCTCGCGCTGCGCCGCGCTGTCCGGTCCGAAGGGGAACAGCTGGATCAGCCGCGTCACCGCGCTCTGGATCAGGTGGATGGCTGTCGATTCGAGCGGCTCGACGAAACCCGACGACAGCCCGATCGCAACGCAGTTGCGCACCCACGCCGCCTTTCGCCGTCCCGTGCGGAAGCGGACGAGGAACGGGTCGCGCAGCAGCTCGCCCTCGACCGCGCCGCGGAACTCGGCCAGCGCGGCATCGGGTTCGGTGTGTTCGGTCGAGAACACAAGCCCGTTGCCCATCCGGTGCTGCAGCGGGATGCGCCAGCGCCAGCCTTGGGGATGGGCGATCGCGCGCGTGTAGGGGTGTGCGTCGCCGACCGAGGCGCTCGGCACGGCCCAGGCGGCGTTGGTCGGCAACCAGTGGGTCCAGTCCTCGAAGCCGGCCTCGAGCGTGCGCTCGACGAGCAGCGCACGGAAACCCGTGCAGTCGATGAAGAGGTCGCCCTCGATCCTGCCGCCGTCTTCCAACAGCAGCGCGGCGACGTCGCCGCTTTCGCCGTCCAGCTCCACCTCGGCGATCTTGCCCTCGCGCCGCGTTACGCCATCGGTCTCGGCAATCTGCCGCAGGAAGCGGGCGTAGAGACCGGCGTCGAGGTGGTAGGCGTAGTTGAGCGGCGGCTCGCCCTCGAGGGTGAAACGGTGCTCGCGCGCGGCCTCGTGCTCGGGGTAGTAGGCGCCGATCGGTTCCGCTTCGCCGCGCGCGTTCGCCTCGAGCCAGAAGTGCTGGAACTCGGCGACCCAGGTTCGCAGGGGCGAGCTGCCGAAGGTGTGCAGGTAGCGGTCGCCCGGGCGGGCCCAGTTCTCGAACGAGATGCCCAGCTTGAAGCTTGCCTGGCTCGCCCGCATGAACGCCTGCTGGTCGATCTTGAGCAGTTCGTGAAACGCCCGCGCCGTCGGTATGGTCGACTCGCCCACTCCGATCGTGCCGATCTCCTCGGATTCGACCAGCGTCACCTGCACGAGCCGACCGAGCTGCCGCGCGAGCGCAACGGCGGTGATCCACCCGGCCGTGCCGCCGCCGGCAATGACCACGCGGGTGGGTTGCGGGCCGCTCACCGCTGGAGCTTCCTGGTGACCTGCGCACGCAAGCGTCGGGCGCGTACCTCGTCGAGCGGTGCGAGCGCGCCTTGGATGGGCTCGGGCAGGTGCGCTCGCGGGGTCTCGGGGTCGCCGAAAACGTAGTAGTCGAACACCGCCCGCCAGGCCGCCTTCTCGCTCTCTGGTCGGTCGCGCAGCGCCAGCAGCGCGTGCAGCAGCGTGCCCTGCGGGCTGTCGACGTAGTCGGGGACCGCGTTCCACCAGAAGTTCACCAGCACGTTGAACGCCTCGAGCGCCTCGACGTGGTGCCACCACATGGCCGGGTAGGTCAGGACGTCGCCCGGCTCCATCTCGGCCACTTGCGCAGCTTCGAGCGCGCGGGCGAAGCGCGGGTGCCGATCGAGGTCGGGCTGCGCGAAGTCGACCATCGAGATCACCTGCCC
The DNA here is from genome assembly GCA_044506565.1 of Sphingomonadales bacterium. Classification (GTDB taxonomy): domain Bacteria; phylum Pseudomonadota; class Alphaproteobacteria; order Sphingomonadales; family Sphingomonadaceae; genus Croceibacterium_A. The sequence goes on from JBIQKN010000011.1 coordinate 37,909, forward strand.
GCCGGGCGTCGGCTCGAGCGGGCCCGGATAGAGATTGCCGACCTGCTCGGGCGGAAACAGTGTGAACCGGCGCCGGCCGACCGCGCAGACCGCGATGTTGTGCGTGTCGTCGTAGTGGCAGCTCGCGGTCGTGCGGTTGCCGAGCCATACCGAGGCCAGCCCGGGATGCTCGGCGAGCATTGGATGGATCGCCACGAGGTCGAAGGGCACCCACTCGCCAAGCCCGGGGAAGTAGAGCCCGAGATCGGTCGAACCGACATAGATCGCCGGCGGGTCGGGATCGCCGCGCAGTGCGAGGATTTCGCCGAGCACCGCATCGAGCGGCTCGCGCGAGGCCGCGAAGTTGAATCCGTCGACGGCCTCCGTGTAGGCGAAGCGCCCACCGATTGCGGGTTCGCCGCGATAGACCACCACCGGCTGGCCCGACCATCCGGCGACGAGCAGCTTCGCCGCGTCGTCGGCCGACGTCAGGCCCGCCTGTACGAGCGGCCAGTCCGAAGCGGCGCCCTTGAACAGGATCGGCCGGTTGGCGGCGACCACGGCCTCCCAGCCGGCGCTGCGCGGCAAAGGCCCCTCGCGGGTCTCGACAGTGCGAGCGGCAATGGCGCCGGCGATCATCTCAGCCGACCGCTGCGGCGAGCTTGCGCTGCTTGCGCGCCACGAGCCGCGGCATCGTGCCGAGAGACGCGGCGGCGAAGACCGCGGCCTCGAGCAGTCCGGCGGCGTTGAGCCGTGCGAGCGCGGGACCGTCGAGCGTTGCGATCTTCTCCGAGGTCACCGCCATGTAGCCGTCGAAATCGACCCCGGAATCCTCGCTGAACTGCACCTGCAGGCGGACCGGCTCGACCAGCCCGAGTTCCTCGAACAGGGCGGACAGCGCCCCGGCCGCGGAGGCGCCGGCCTGCAGCACCCGCAGGGCGTCGAGTCCTGCTTCGAGCGCGGGGGCATTCCCGCCGTGAGCCTTGAACACCGGATCTCCGTCTTCCCCTTCGGAGGCAATCCGAGCGTCGGCGAGATCGACGAACACGGCCTGCTCGCCCCCAGCCGAGCCGATCGTGAAGGGACGGTGGCGGAGCAGCGCGGGAATGTACGACGCCTCCCACCGCTCCCCATCGAGGAACAGGTTTTCCCCCCGTTCGAAGCCGAGGATCGCGATCCCCTGCAGTGCGCCCTCGGGGGTCTTCGCGAACAGGATCGGATACTCGCGCTGAACCTGGACGAACTCGCTGGCGAACACCGCCACCTGGTTCACCGCGTCGCCGAATTGGGCCCCGCGGCCACGTCGCAGCCTGAGTGCGGCGTGCTCCACGTTGTCGAGGGGAACCGTCTTGCTCATGGGATCGCACCGACTGTGTCGCAGAAATCGCCAGCGGGGCAAAGGGAAAGGCCGCACCTTGCGGGCACGGCCTTCCCCCTCATTATCTGACGAAGGAGCGTCGTCAGAACCGGTACCGCGCTCCGAGATAGAAGCGGCGGTCGCCCTCGACGATGAACCAGGGCTGGTTCGGCGTACGGGCGTAAGTCTTCACGTTCGATTTGGTCAGGTTGATGCCTTCGAACGACAGCGAGATGTTGTCGGTGACATCGTAGCTGACGTTGAGATCCAGCTGGTCGTACTCGTCGACGAACACTGGGTTGCGCGACCCGCCACGGCTGTTGTTCGACAGGAACGTACCGCGCCAGTTCCACGCCAGCCGAGCCGAGAAGCCGTAGTTCTCGTAGATCAACGTGACGTTCGCCGTGTCCGACAGGCCGAGGAGGGCGAACTGGTCCGCCGAGGTTACCGCGGTGATGTCGTAGCCGATATCGCCTTCGACCATCGTGTAGGCGCCGGCGATGCCGAGACCCGTGTCGCCGAGGAAGTACTGGCCGGCCACTTCGAAGCCGTAGATGTGACCTTCCTCGTTGTTGATCGGCTTCTGCGTCTGGAACACGAACAGCGGGTCTGAGCCGTTCGCCAGCACGTCGTAGGCCGCCAGCGTCTGGTCGATAAACGCCTGGGTCAGGTTGCCGTTGACGAAGTTGGCCTGGAACTGCGTGCTCGCGGTGGCCAGCCCGAACTGATCGATCAGTGCGGTCATCGTGAACAGGTTCACGTCCGACAGGTCCGCGCCGATGCTCTGGAGGTACGCTACCGCCTCGCCCGAGCGGGTGCCGGCCTCGCCCGAGCCCGGGTCGCGCAGCTCGAACAGGTTCTCGTTGACCTGCCCGGTGCCGACGAAGTTTTTCACCCGCTTGTCGAAGAAGCCGGCCGAAATGTAGCTCGAACGTGCGAAGTAGTACTCGAGCGACACGTCGAAATTGTCCGACACGAGCGGGACCAGCAACGGGTTGCCCGAGGTCGCATTGGGCCGTCCGCCGAGGAAGGTCGGCCGGTTGGGGTTGTTCGACCCGATGTCGACTGCAGAGAACAGCGACGCGAAGTCGGGCCGGGCGATCGTCTTGCCGTAGGAAATGCGGCCCTTGAGATCGTCGGTGATGTCGACCGAGAAGTCGAGTGCCGGCAGGATGTGGTCGTAGCTGTTGGACTCCGTCACCGCGACCGACGACGGCGCGAGAATCTTGATGAAGTCGTTATCCGAATTCCAGCTCAACGCCGCCGGCGGCACGATCAGCGAGGTCGAGGTCGAGTCGGTGTGCTCGTAGCGCACGCCGGCAACGATGTTGACCGGCCGGCCCATCAGCTCGGTGTTGAGTTCGACCTGGGCGTAGGCCGCCCAGATTTCTTCCTTGACGCGGTTGTTCTGGTCGCCGTTGACGCTGCCGAAGCCCGGATATTCGTCTCCGAGCAGCGTGTAGAGCTGCGTCGCGTCGGCGCGGAACGCGGTCAGCAGGGCGCCCGTGGCCATCGGATTGTAGTGGCCGAACTCGCAGGTCAGGCAGAACGGCGTGACCGCATTGCCGGCGAACTGCTGCACGTCGCCGATATTGGCCACGCCCCAGTCGCCAAGCGCCTGGTATGTATCGATGCGGGTCTGGCGCATGTCGCCCTGGCGCCACGACACGCCGAAGTCGACCCGATCGTCGTCGCCCATGTCCCAGGCGCCGTCGAAACGGACCTCGTCGGTCTTCTGCACCTGTCGCGAGGTCGTGCTTCGCGCAACCTGCGAACCGAGGTCGGGAAGATCGAGGATGCCGTTGGCGTTGCCGTTGCCGCCGTTGTTCGGGTCGTCGTTGAAGGTGATTTCCTGGACGGTGAAGCCGTCGACGATCGACAGCGTCTGGCCCGCGATACCCTTCTGGGCAATCGCGACCAGCGTCGAGGAATGGCCGAGCGGGTTGTTCGGCTTGGCCTTGGCTTCCGAATGATGCCCGTCGAGAGCGAAGCGAAGGTTGTCGGTCGCCTGGAACTGCAGGTTGAGGCCGAGCGAGAGGAGGTTCTCCTCGAGCCCGCGGTACTGCTGCTCGAAGCCGCCGTCCTTCGTGCCCGAGATGATATCGGTGATCGAGATGGCGGTCGCCACCTGGTCGTGGTTATCGAACTCGACGCGGCTGAACGGCCGGTTGAGCCAGGTCGCCTGGTCGGTCCGACGTTCCTCCGACTGGTTCTGGTAGTAAGTCGCGTCGGCGGTGATCTGCCACGCGTCGCTCGGCGCGAACTGCAGCGTCAGCTGCCCGTTGATCCGCTCCCGCTGGAACTCGGAATAGTGCAGGCGGAAGTCGTTCGGGAACGCGATGAGCGTGTCGGGCGAGGGTGCGTTGACGAAAACCGTCGACGCGTTGACGCGGCCGCGGCCGGTGTCCGAGAAGTCGGCGAAGGTCTCGACGTTCCAGTCGTTGACCGAGGCCGACGGCGCCGAGTTGTTGCGCTTCTGGTAGCTGCCGAACAGGCCGATGCCGATCGTCCCTTCGTCGTTGACCCAGTTGAGCAGGCCCGAGACTTCAGGCGTGACGCGCGCGAACTCGGTGTCCGACTGGTCGTAGACCGCCTTCGCCCCGATCGATCCGCTGAGTCCGAGCTCGCCGTCGAGCGGCTTGCGGGTGACGATGTCGATCGCCGCGCCGATCCCGCCCGAGGTCACCGACGCGCGGGCCGTCTTGTAGACCACGAGCTGGCTCACGCCTTCGGAAGCGATGTTCGAGAAGTCGAATGAACGGGTCGTGCCCGAAACGAAGTCGCCGTTCTGGTCCTGGCCGACCGAGGCGATGCTCGCGGTCGGCATGGCGCGGCCGTTGAGCGTGACGAGGTTGTAGCCGGGGCCGAAGCCGCGCACGGTCACGCGCGAACCTTCACCGTTGACGCGGTCGATCGACACGCCGGTGATGCGCTGGAGCGATTCCGCGAGGTTGGTGTCGGGGAACTTGCCGATGTCTTCGGCCGAGATGCCATCGACGACACCCGCCGAGTTGCGCTTGAGATCGATCGAGCGGTCGAGCGAAGCGCGCACGCCCGTGACGATGATCGTCTCGGAATCGCCCGATGTAGCGGCCCCGTCTTGGGCCGCTGCGCTGGTAGCGCTAACAAAACTGACTGCAAGAGTAAGCGCAGACGCCGTGCGCGCCAGCGCCGGCGACAACCGGAGCCGCTGCATGAGTAAATCCTCCCCATGGCCGCAAGCGCACAGAATCGCCTGCGACAGTTCAAGTCATATATTCGACTCGTAAGGTAGCGCTACCACTTCCGGATCGAGTGTCAACCACTAATTTGTATGAGTATTCGATATGGACGTGGGACCTCGGGAAACAGCCCTCGCAACGGTTGTTCAGGTCGCCAATGCCACCGTCGCGGTTCCGGTGTAACCGTGCGCCGGTTCTCCCTCCATGGCCACGAGCTGTCCCTCGGCGCGCGTGTCGCCGAACACGAAGTCGCGCTCGATCGGGAGGCGGTCGAGGTTGCCGAGCGAATCGCCATACCGGGCGTCTTCGCGGTAGATGCCCCGGCATGGGGCTTCGGGGAAGGCCAGTTGCGAAACGAGCAGCGGCCGCTCGCCGTTCAGGGCGGCATCGATACCGGCGAAGACCTCGAAGTGGCAGTGCGGATACCGACCCCCGTAGCAGCCTGGCACGATCAGCGTGAACCGGACCCGCCCCTGGGCATCCACCGGCTGCAGGCCTCGCAAGTAGTTCTCTCCGGGGAGGTCGTAGAGCGAGTAGGCCCCTGCCGCGTCGTTCTGCCACAGGTAGACCGCGCAGCCGGCGAGCGCGGCACAGCTGCGGGTTTCGACGAGGTCTATCTCGAGCTCGAGCGGGACGCCCTCGGCGCGTCCGGCCATTCCCGCGAAGCCTCCGCGGATATCGCGCCGGACGATCCCGTCCATCGTCAGCACGTTTATCGGCCGAGGGCGCCCGTTGCTGCCGTCGGCCGGGAAGGGGCCCCGGATCTCTGTCGGCGTCGCGGGACAGGCGGCGCCTGCCTGTGCCCCTGCTCGCCCCCCGCACGCGCCGATCGCGACACCGCCCAGCCCGAGCGCGAGGCCGGCGAGCATCCGTCGCCGGTCGAGCTCGAGCTGGCTGGTCACGTCGTCGCCTCGGCGATCGCCGCGCGCGCCTCTGCGCCCGCCCAGTCGTAGCCGCCGGCCACGCGCCAGACTTCCTTGCCCTCGGCATCGTAGAGCACGGTCAGCGGGAGGCCGGACTCCTGCGCCAGCACGCCGAGCGTGTTCTCGGGGTCCAGCCACTGCGGCAGGTTCCCCAGGTTGCGTTCGGCAAAGAACGGCTCGACCGCCTCGGCGCCCGTCATGTCCTGGCTCACGGTCAGGACGCGGACGTCCTTGCCAAGGTCTGCGGCGAGCCGGTCGAGCAGCGGCATCTCGGTGACGCAGGGCACGCACCAGGTCGCCCACAGGTTTAGCAGCACCGGAGTACCCTTGAGGTCGGCGGTGGCAAGCGTGGCCCCCGAGGGATCGGTCAGCTCGACGGCGGGCATCGCCTCTCCGGCAGAGGTGCGGTCGATCGTCCCGGTCAGCTCGGCCGCCGCTTGCGGTTGCGCGGCCTGCTCGCTTTCCCTATCGCACCCCGCCACAGCGAGGGCGAGCGCGCAGGTGAGCGAAACCAGGAACAATCGGGGCATGTCGGGCTCCAACCGGATGTGGGGCGGGCGCTTCGCCGAAGGGCCGAGCGCGATCATGCGCGAGATTAACGCCTCGATCCCGTTCGACAAGGCGCTCTGGCGGCAGGACATTGCCGCGAGCAAGGCGCACGCGGCAATGCTCGGCGCCTGCGGGGTGATCTCGTCCGAGGACGCGGTGGCGATCGAGCGCGGGCTCGACCGGGTCGCCGCCGAGTACGACAAGGACGGCGTCGCCGAGGACTGGGCGCTCGAGGACATCCACATGACCACCGAGAGCCGCCTCGCCGAGCTGATCGGCCCGGCGGCCGGACGGCTGCACACCGCGCGCAGCCGCAATGACCAGGTGGCGACCGATTTCAGGCTGTGGGTGCGCGACGCGATCGACCAGGCTGACGCCGGGCTCGGGGCGCTGCAGGAGGCGCTCGTCGCGCGCGCCGACGAGCATGCCGCGAGCATCATGCCCGGCTTCACCCACCTACAGACCGCGCAGCCCGTCACGCTCGGCCACCACCTGATGGCCTACTACGAGATGGTCAGCCGAGACCGCTCGCGCTTCGCTGATGCGCGCGCGCGACTCAACGAGTGTCCGCTCGGCAGCGCTGCGCTCGCCGGCACGGGCTTCCCGATCGATCGCGAGATGACCGCGCAGGCGCTCGGTTTCGACCGGCCGACCGCGAACAGCCTCGACGCGGTGTCCGACCGCGACTTCGCGCTCGACTACCTGCAGGCCGCGGCGCAGTGCGCGCTGCACCTCTCGCGGCTGGCCGAGGAGTTCGTCATCTGGGCGAGCCAGCCGTTCGGGTTCGTCCGCCTGCCCGACGCGCTCAGCACCGGCAGCTCGATCATGCCGCAGAAGAAGAACCCCGACGCCGCCGAGCTCGTCCGCGGCCACGCCGGGCGCATCGTCGGCTGCGCGGTCTCGCTGATGGTCACGATGAAGGGCCTGCCGCTGGCCTATTCGAAGGACATGCAGGACGACAAGCCGCCGGTGTTCGAAGCCGCCGGCCTGCTCGGCCTGTCGATCGCGGCGATGACCGGGATGGTCGAGGGCGCCGAGTTCCGCACCGAGCGGATGCGCGAGGCTGCCGAACTCGGCTATGCCACCGCGACCGACCTTGCCGACTGGCTGGTGCGCGAGGCCGGCGTGCCGTTTCGCGAGGCGCACCACATCACCGGCGCAGCGGTGAAGCTCGCGGAGAGCCGCGGCATCGCGCTCGAAGCACTGCCCCTCGCCGACCTGCAGGCGATCGATTCCCGGATCGGCGAAGGCGTCTATACGGCGCTTTCGGTCGAGGCGTCGGTCGCCGCGCGGGCGAGCCATGGCGGAACCGCGCCGAACGAAGTCCGCGAACGTATCGCCGAGGCGCGGAAGGCGCTAGGGCTGGGCGCGTGAATCGCACCGTGCCTTTCGCTCTGCTCCTGCTCGCGAGCCTTGCCGCCTGCGGCAGCCAGCGCGACCTCGAGCCGGCCGTTGGAGATTCGCTGCCGCCGCCGCCCTTCGGCCGGGCCGATCCGCCCACCGCCGAGGAACTGCTCGAGCCTCCGCCGGAGGCGGAGCCGGTGCGCACGGTCGAACTGCGCCGCCAGTCCGAAGAGCGCGAGGAAGACCCGTTCGACTTGCCGCCCGAAGGCTGACTCATGGACCATTTCCAGCTCAGGAACGGCGAGCTCTACGCCGAGGACGTGCCGCTGACGCGGATTGCCGAGGAAGTCGGCACGCCGGTCTACGTCTATTCGCGCGCTACGCTCGAGCGCCACGCGCGCGTGTTCCGCGAAGCGCTCGAGCCGCTCGGCCGCGTCCATCTGGCGTTCGCGGTGAAGGCCAACCCCAACCTTGCGGTGCTCAAGGTGATGCAGCGCGAGGGCTTCGGCGCCGATGTCGTCTCGGGCGGCGAGTTGCAGCGCGCGCTGGCCGCAGGCATGCCGGCGGAGGACATCGTCTTCTCGGGCGTCGGCAAGCAGCACTGGGAACTGGTGCGCGCGCTCGACGCCGGGATCGGCCAGTTCAATCTCGAGTCGGAGGAGGAGGGCGAGGAGCTCGCTGCACTCGCCGCGGCCCGCGGCGCCCCCGCTCGCTGCGCGCTCCGGGTCAATCCCGACGTCGATGCCGGGACCCACGACAAGATCTCGACCGGCAAGGCCGACAACAAGTTCGGCGTGCCGATCGGCGAGGCCGCTGCAATCTACGCGCGCCTGTCCGCGCTGCGCGGTCTGCAGATGCGCGGCCTCGCTGTGCATATCGGCAGCCAGCTCAGCGACCTCGCCCCGCTCGAACGCGCGTTCGAGAAGCTCGGCAGGCTGCTCGCGGAGGTGCGCGCCGCGGGCCTCGAGGTCACCCACGTCGACCTCGGTGGCGGACTCGGCGTGCCCTACAAGCCCGGCGACGTGATGCCGAGCCCGGCCGAGTACGGCGCGATGGTCGCGCGGGTCACCGAAGGCTGGAATGTCGAGCTGATGTTCGAGCCGGGCCGCGTGATCGCCGGGAACGCCGGCATCCTGCTGACTCGCGTGGTGCGCGTGAAGCGCGGTATCAACGACCCGTTCGTGATCGTCGACGCGGCGATGAACGACCTCGCGCGCCCGGCGCTCTACGGCTCGTGGCACGATTTCGAGGCCGTCCGTCCGTCGAACAGGCGGATGTGCGCCAATATCGTCGGCCCGATCTGCGAGACCGGCGACACGTTCGCGATGGGCCGCGACATCGAGGGCGTCGAGGCCGGCGACCTCGCGGTATTCCGCACCGCCGGGGCCTATGGCGCGACGATGGCCTCGAGCTACAACAGCCGCGGTTTCGTCGCCGAGGTGATGGTCGACGGTGACAAGTATGCCGTCGTCGCCGACCGCATCCTCCCCGAAGAGATCACCGCCGCCGAACGCGTCCCCGACTGGCTGGCGTGAGCCGAAAAGAGGGACAGTCCCTATTTTCACACCCGAGCTTGCTCGGGAGGATTTGCGTTCGCCCGAATCCCGCTGACCCGATAGGGTGCGCCCCATGCGCTCGCTCCCACTCTTTCACCAGGTAACCGGCCAGCCGGTGATCGTGCTCGGGGAAGGGGAAGCCGCCGCGGCCAGGCGGCGGCTGGTAGAGCGCGCGGGCGGCGTGGTCGTCGGCGAAGCGGATCCGACGGCAAGGCTGGCGTTCGTTGCCGGGGACGACCCCGAACCAGCGGCGGCGCGGCTCAGGGCGCGCGGCGTGCTGGTCAACGTCGCCGATCGTCCCGACCTGTGCGACTTCACCGTGCCCAGCGTTCTCGATCGCGACCCGGTGCTGATCGCGGTCGGCACCGGCGGCGCCTCGGCGGGGCTTGCCAAGCAGTTGCGACTTCGCCTCGAGGCCCTGTTGCCCGCCACGCTCGGACGGCTAGCCGAAGCGCTGCAGGCAGCTCGCGAGCGGCTCGGCGATCGTTTTCCCGACCCCGCCAGTCGGCGCCGCGCGCTCGACGCGGCGCTTGCGCAGGGCGGGCCGCTCGATCCTCTTGCCGACGGAACGGCGGACCGGGTCGAGGCGTGGCTCGGTGATCTCACCGAACCTCGGGCCACGGGCCTGTTCGAGCTGGTTCTGACCAGCGACGATCCCGACGACCTGACGCTGCGCGAGGCTCGGTTGCTCGGAACGGCCGACGTGCTGCTGGTGGAGCCGGGGGTGGCATCCGCGATCGTCGCCCGCGCCCGGGCCGACGCGGTCCGCCGGCCGTGGCCGCACGAAGGTCCGCCGCCTCCGGGCCTGGTGGTCGTTCTGCGCCGCGGCTGACCCGCCGCCGCGGCATTAAGATCAATTAACTTTACCTCGGGTCCGCGTTTCGCACTCTGTCCGTCGGCGAAGCGGGGGGCTTCGCCACATCAGGGGGGAACAGCCATGAACCTGCCAAAGATCGACCTCGTGAGCCTGCCCGATCTCTCGACGCTGACCGGCCTGTTCGGCAGCCTGACCGGCAGCCGGGGGCCGGGCCACGACGATTCGATCGTCCTGCTCGCGACGTTCGTCTACGAGGTGCAACCTCCGGGAGGTGGGCTGGCCTGAGCGCGCCGGTGCGGATCGACCCGGCGATCGCGGCGCTGCGGCGGGATTGCATGCCGCAGCGCCGCGCACAGGCGGCAATGGTCGCCACGTTCGAGCGCTGGTGTTCGTTGCCGGAAGTGGCGCCGGTGCTGTCCGAGCTCGAGCGCTACGGCGAGGGCGAGCCGCTCGCGGCGTGCCCGGCGCTGCGCACGTTGTTCGCAGACCGCCACAGCGCCCCGACGTTCGTCGGCGCACTGGTTCGCCATTTCTGCCGCACGCTGGCTGATGAGCCGTTCGGCCACCCGCCGCTGCGCCACGGCTACGAACGCGGTACTTCGACCCTCCTGCTTGCGCGCCGCGGGAGGGCGCATCTCGTGCTTCACGCGCGCGAACCCGGCCGCCGGACCTTCGGCAGCGTCACGCTGAGCGATGGCGAGCGGCGGGAAGCCGTGATCGGCGGCCTGGCTCGCGCGCGGGTCGTTAGCCGCGCAGACTCGGCTGAACCCTTCGCAATCAATTCTCGCGTCCTGTGCCCGGGTTCGCGTCTCGCGCTCGACCTCGCTCGCGAGGCCTTGCAGGTGCTCGCGGCGGAGCGGCGGCTCGTCTCGCTGCGCCTGGACCGCGCGGCGGAACGCCCCGGTCCGGTGCGCGAATACGCGCTCGGGCAAGGTGCGTTGCTGCGCCAGGCGTCCGGCGACATCCGGGCCAGCCGCCACGAGGCCATGCTCGCGGTGCTCGGCCGGATGAATTGCCGCGAGGCCGTTCCGGTCCTGGCCGCCATCGCAGCAGAAGACGGCGCGGACTCGCTTCGCTGGCAGGCCCTGCGCGAAGCGCTGGCCCTCGACACCGCGTCGGGGTTCGGGGCCCTGTGCGCGGTCGCCCGGGCAGCACCCGATCCGCTGGCAGCGCCGGCAACCGCGCTGCGTGACCGCCTGGCGAAAGCTCATCCTTCGCTGTTGTCGCTCGAGACCGATTCGTGCCTCGGGAACTAGACTGTCCCGATACGGCTGCGTGCGATCTCGGCACCTGCGTGGCCGCGCTCGAAGCCGGCGGGTTGGATCCGCACGACGAGGGCAGCTTGCTGCAAGCGGCCGGCTGGCTCCGGCGGCTGGGCAACGACAGGCGATTCCTCGCCGAGCTGATGCTCGCCGAGCTCGCCCGGCGCCACCGCGAGGTCGACAGCTTCACTGCCTACGGTCCGCAGGTGATCATGCTCTCGCCCCCGGGCGGCGAGGTTTACCTGCGCGCCAACATCTGGCCCTCGCGCGGGGAGGCCATGTTCCGCGCCAGCGGCGCGGCGCTGTTCGCCTACGGGCTGCCGCACGATCACAATTTCGACTTCATTACGCTGGGCTACTTCGGCCCCGGATACTGGTCGGACTACTGGGAGTACGACTTCGAAACCGTTGCCGGAGCCGTCGGCGAGACGGCCGGTCTGCGCTTCTGCGGGCGCGATCGGCTGGAACCCGGCAGAATCTGGCACTATCGCGCCCATCGCGACGTTCACTCGCAGCATCCGCCCGACTCGCTGTCGGTCTCGCTCAACGTGATGCATGCCGGCGGCGCGCAGGGCTGGCTCGATCAGTACCGCTTCGACGTCGAGCGGAACGAGATCGCCGGCGTCCTCGCCCCCGGGGCGAGCGAGGTGTTCCTGCGCATCGCCGTCGGCACGGGATCCGAAGAGGCGAGGGACCTGGCCGAACGCTTCGCGCGCAAGCATCCGAGCGATCGCATGCGTCTGGCCGCGCTCGAGGCGCACGCCGGCGTGCTGGGCATTGAGGAACGGGACGGCCTCTGGCGACGGGCGGAGAGTTCGGGTTGTCGGTTGGTCTCCGCCGAAGCGCGACGGCACAGGACGGCGCTGGCGTCACCCAAAGGCGAGATAGGCGCCGAAGGCGATCGAGCCGAGGAGCAACAGGGCTAATGACCAGTAGAAGATTCGCCGCTTCTTGCGGCGGTCGGAATCGGCGGGAGTCGCAACGCTGGCAACGGCATCGAGGCCCGCACCGATGATCTCTCCGATCAATTCGTCCGGCATCAGAGGACTCCCCCCGCGAGTGCGTCGATCGCGGCCTGCAGGATAACCGCGGCCGCGTGGCTGTCGATCCGCTCGGCGCGCTTGGCCCGGCTCAGGTCCTGGTCGATCATCGCCCGCTCGGCGCTTGCGGTCGACCAGCGCTCGTCCCACAGCAGCACCGGCAATCCCAGCGTCTCCGAGAGATTGCGAGCATAGGCCCTGCTCGACTGCGCGCGAGGCCCGCTGGTGCCGTCCATGTTGAGCGGCAGGCCGATCACGACGCCGGAGATCCCGCGCCGAGCGACCAGCTCGCGCAGCGTCGCAAGATCCCTGGCGAACTTGCCGCGCGGCAGGGTCTTGCCCGCCGAAGCGAAACGCCAGCCGGCGTCGCAGAACGCCGTGCCGATAGTATGTGTGCCGAGGTCGAGGCCGAGAAGCGCGCCGCCTTCGGGCAACGCGGTGCGAAACGCGTTCGCGTTCTCAGTGATCAGCGGGCGGTCCGCCACGCGTCCACCCTGCGAATCACGTCCATGCGTACATTGGCCCAGAACAGCGGCACGTCGTAGACATGGTAGTTGTTGCCGGGCAGTCCATAGGGCCCCATCTCGGGCGGGTCGCCGATCAGCAGCAGGCCCCGGGTGTCGCACCGGGCCGATACTTGCCCCGCAACGATCTCGCCGCTCGTCAGGTCGGCGTTCGGCACGAGCGTACCGAGATTCGCGTCCGCCGGCGTGGTCCCCGCGCGCACGCCGTTCACCGGATTGACGCAGAGAATCGGTCCATCCCCTCGCGGCTGGCCGTCGAAGCCGAGCGATGCGCGGTATGGCTCGAGCCATTCGTCGGGGTCGGCGGGCTCGCCAAAGCTCGACCAGCTGACGATGCACCCGCCCTGGTCCGCCTGTTCGCAGGCCGGGAGGCCGAGCGCCGGCAGGTCGTGTTCGAGCGATATCGGCCAACCGACCGCATAGGTCGCTGCCACGCGCTGCTCGAGCGGTGTGCCGGCCACCCTCTCGCGCAGCAGGCGTACGACGTGCGCTGCCCCCTGGCTGTGCCCGGCGAGGACGATCGGCATGTCCTCGTCCGTTGCGCGCAGGAAAGCGTCGAATGCCAGCGCGACGTCGCGGTAGGCGAGGTCGATCGCACGCCGTGCCTCGGGCTTGTCGGTCAGGAAGGCACCGAAGGTGGCCTGCCGGTAGCGCGGCGCCCAGATCTCGCTTGCCGCCGCGAACGGGCTGGCCATTCCGCGCAGGTAGGTCCGCGCGCGCGACTGCGACTGCGCATCGTCGAGCTCGGCGTTCCACTGCGTCCGCTCGAGGTAGCTCGTCGGGTGGACGAAGAAGACCGCAAACGGGGGCGCGGGCGCCTCGATCGGCGGCACGCCGGGCGGAGCCCACCTCGAGGGGTCGCGGGTCCGGTCGAGCCGCGGGTGCGACAGCCACATCACGGGGTCGGCGTAGGCATTCTCGGCCAGCGGCTCCTGCTCGACGAAGTCGCCGGACGGCACGAACGCGATCTCGGCCAGCGAGTCGCCGGCGATGCGCAGCGCGAACAAGGCTGCAAGGAACAGGACGGTCAGTCCGGCAACGAGGTACAGGAACTTGCGGGCCATCGGTTGTCAGACGGCGTGGAAGCGCCGCTCGTCCTTTTCGTTTTCTTCCGCCCGCCGCTCGAGAGCGACCTTGACCATCGCCAGCAGCGGATCGGCGAGGAACAGGCCGAGGATGCCGAACAGCAGTCCCATGATCAGCTGCGCCCCGAGCACCAGGGCGGGAGCGAGATCGACCGTCTTCTTCGCGATCAGCGGGATCACAACGTAGCCGTCGAAGGTCTGGACGAGGAAATAGACGAAGATCGTGTAGAGGCCCATCTCGGGTCCGCCCGAGAACCCGACCAGCACCATCAGTCCGCCCGCGATCAGTGCGCCGAGGTTGGGAATGAACGCCAGCAGCCCGGTGAGAATGCCGAGCAGCGCGGCCATCGGCACGCCGTAAAGCGACAGCATGAGCCAGGTGAACAGGCCCTCGAACACCATCCCCACCAGCCGCCCGGCCATCAGCCGGCGCATCGTGTAACCCATCCGTGAAGCGGTGATGTAGAAATCCTCGCGCTGTTCCGGCGGCAGCATCCACGCGACGCCGCGCTCGTAGAGCCGCGGCTCGAGAGCGACGTAGATTCCGATGATCACGATCAGGAACAACGTGCTGACGGCGCCGAAGACGCCGCCGATCGCCCGCGTCACCGCACCGACGCCGCTGAGCACCTGCCCGACGATGCCCTGGACGTCGCCCGGGTCGATCGCAAAGCCGCGACTGTCGAGCCAGGCGATCAGACGCTCCGCCTGCAAGGCGATGATCTCGGGGAGCTGTGCAGCCTCGCGCGAGATCTGCGAGCCCGCGAACTGTCCGAGCCAGGCGAAGAAGCCCACCGTGGCGGCGATGACGATGCCGAGCCGCCAGCCGCGCCCTATCTTGAGCGCCCGGCCGAGCAGACGTGCACCGCCGTCGAGCATCGAGGCGAAGACCATCGCACCGAAGATCACCAGCAGGGCCTGAGAGATATAGACCGCGAGGATCGTCAGCCCGACGACGAGCACCCACACCAGTGCGCGTTTGGCCTCGAAGCGCAGCGCGGGATTCGCGATCACGGTGGGGCTGGACCGGTCGTCCGTGACGTCCGGTGAGGTTTCGATATCGTCCTCGGTGTCAGTCCCGCTCATTGCCCGGCCCGTTCCCCCTGATCTCCGGACGCAGACTGAGCCAAGCGCGCTCGCCGCGCAATGCCTGGAACCATGTCAGCGGATTCCACCAGGTCGAACTGCCGTCGAGGGAGAACGTCGTGAACTCCGCGCGTCCGCCGATATTGGCGATGGGGACCGGGCCGCCGAGACCGTTGCCGCCGAACCGCCCGTCCTCGGCCCTGCTGTCGGCCGAATGGTCGCGGTTGTCGCCCATCAGGAACACATGTCCCTCTGGCACGGCGATCTCTTCCATGTTGTCGTGCACCTGGCGCATGTGATCGATGATCAGGTAGCTCGCGCCGTTCGGCAGGGTTTCGCGAAAGGTCGGCGGTTCGTAGACGGCCCGGCCGTCCGGGAGCAGCCGGCGGTAGGGCTCGAACACGCGGAGACACGGGCTGCCGTCGCAAAGCTGCGCATCCGCCGGGATCTGCACACGCGGCTCGACTTCCTGCGGCACGGGCTTGCCGTTGAGCACGATCTGGCCGTCGACGACGGCGATGCGATCTCCAGGCAGCGCGACGACGCGCTTGATATAGTCCTCGTCGGTGTCCGGCGGCACGGCGATGACGATGTCGCCGTACTCGGGCGTCGCCGGCGCGATGCGCCAGGTGTCGCGCGGCAGCACATGGAACGAGGCCGAGACCCAGCTCCAGCCGTAGGGGTACTTGCTCACCACCAGCCGGTCGCCGACCATCAGGTTGGGCACCATCGAGGCGCTCGGAATGTAGAACGGCTTCGCGACCAGCGAATGGAACGCCAGCACGCCCAGGAGCATGAGGGCCAGGCCTCTGATCTCGGCGACCCAGTCCACCCTGGCCTTGGCCGGCGCTTCTGTCTCAGGAGACGGTTCGATCGGTGGTTCGTTCAAGGTCGAGGTGCCGGGTGTGCTCATGTCGGGCGGGCTTCGATCACGACGAAAGCCTGCGCCCACGGGTGGTCGTCGGTCAGGGTCAGGTGGATGTGCGCCACATGGCCGTCCGGCGTCAGTTCCGCAAGCCGCTTCGCCGCGCCGTTCTCCAACGCCAGCGTCGGCGCACCGGAAGGCAAGTTCACGACGCCGATGTCCCTCATGTAGACGCCCTGAAAAAACCCGGTTCCGACCGCCTTCGAGAACGCCTCCTTGGCGGCAAAGCGCTTGGCGTAAGTCCCGGCGCGAGTGTGCGGGCGGCTGGCCGCCTTGGCCCGCTCGACCGGCGTGAAGCAGCGCTGCTCGAACCGGTCGCCGTGCCGCGCCAGCGCGGCCGCGATCCGCTCGATGTTGCACAAGTCCGAGCCCATGCCGATGATCATCTGGCCGCGTCCATCAGTTCGCGCATGCGCCTGACTGCCTGCTCCAGTCCGACGAAAACCGCCTCGCCGACGAGGTAGTGGCCGATGTTGAGCTCGGCGAGCTGCGAGATGGCGGCGATCGGCTGCACGTTATCGTAAGTCAGGCCGTGCCCGGCGTGGGGTTCGATCCCGTTCTTCGCCGCCAGCGCGGCCATGTCCGCGACCTTGCGCAGCTCGGCCGGAATCTGCTCGCCGGTGGCGTGCGCATATTCGCCGGTGTGGAACTCGACCACCGGCGCGCCGAGCCGCAGCGCGGCCTCGAGCTGGCGCTCGTCGGGGGCAATGAACAGGCTCACGCGGATGCCCGCGTCGAGCAGGCGGGAAACGACCGGCTGCAGGTGGTTGTGCTGTCCGGCGGCGTCGAGCCCGCCCTCGGTGGTTCGCTCCTCGCGCTTCTCGGGAACGATGCACGCCGCGTGAGGCCGGTGGCGCAGGGCGATCTCGACCATCTCTTCCGTGGCCGCCATCTCGAGGTTGAGCGGCAGGTCCGTCGCCTGCTGGATCCGCCGCAGGTCCTCGTCGCGGATGTGCCTGCGGTCTTCGCGCAAGTGCGCCGTTATGCCGTCGCCACCGACGCGCGCGACGATTTCCGCGGCCCGTACCGGGTCGGGGTGGTCGCCGCCGCGCGCATTCCTGATCGTCGCGACGTGATCGATGTTGACGCCGAGGCGCAGCCGGCCCGCCACTACTTGCGGCTTCCCGGCTTGACCGCCGGCCTGGCCGCAAGCTCGGCGGGCACTTTGTCCTCGGCATATGTGGGGAAGTTGATCGTTACCAGCGCGTGGAACGGCACTCCGAGATCGACCGAGCCGCCCGTGCGATCGACAAGTGCCGCGGCGGCAATCACTTTGCCGCCGGCCTCGGTCACCGCCTTGATCGCCTCGCGGCTCGACAGGCCGGTGGTGACCACGTCCTCGACCAGCAACACTTTTTCGCCTTCGCCGATGGTGAACCCGCGGCGAAGCTCGAAAGTGCCGGTGGGGCGCTCGACGAAGATTGCATCGACGCCCAGCGCACGGCCCATCTCGTGGCCGATGATGACCCCGCCCATTGCCGGAGAGACGACCTTCTCAATCTGTGCCCGCAGTTCGCGCGGCAGCTTCTGCGCCAGGGCGAAGGCCAGCCGCCCGGCCCGCTCGGGGTCCATCAGGACGCGCGCGCACTGCAGGTAGAAGGCGCTGTGGCGCCCGGAGGAGAGCACAAAGTGGCCTTCGAGCAGCGCATGGCTGGCCCTGAATTCGGCGAGAACCTCGTCTTCGGTCATGATTGGAGAAGGGCCTTTCGATCCATTTCGACGGCGATCGGCGGCGCTGCTGAAAGCCGCCGCGAGCCTGTCGAAAATTCTCCCTAGAAGCGCTTGAGGCGTGCGGCAAGCGGGCGTATAGGCCCGGCCCATCTGGCCCTTTCCCGGGGCCGAATGGCCCTCGCGCGCCTGGACAAGAACGGAAAGCGGCAGACAGATGAAGTTTGGCGATATCGCCCGCAAACGGTTGCATATCCTCCCCTTGATCGCAGCTTTTCTGGCCTTGTTCGCAGTGCCGCAAACGGCGCTGGCCGCCGCTGCTCAGGGAACCGGAACGACCGCAGTGGCATCGGTAGCCGACGCCCAGTCGCCCAACGTCGCCGACGAAACCGCCTCGCCGGCAGCGGCCGCCGAAGGCTCCACAGCCGAGGCTGCGACGGGCGAGACTCCGGGCTATACGCCGCTCGGCCCCGAGATGATCAAGGGGCAGCCCGAACCCGGCGGTATCAGCTTCCAGGCCCAGTATTCGGACAACGGCGAGTGGGCCCTGTGGATGCACAACCTGTTCCTGCTGCCGATGATGGTCGGGGTCAGCCTGCTGGTCCTGTTCCTGCTCATTTGGGTGATCGCCCGCTACAACCGCCGCGCGAACCCGGTCCCCTCGAAGACCAGCCACAATACCGCGATCGAGGTGATCTGGACGGTCGTGCCGGTGCTGATCCTGGTCGCGATCGCGATCCCCTCGATCTCGCTGCTGGCGCGGCAGTATGAAAGCCCGCCCGAGGACGCCGTCACCGTCAAGGTGACCGGCTACCAGTGGTATTGGGGCTACACCTATCCCGACAACGGCGGGTTCGAGGTGATCTCGAACATGCTGCCCGAGGAGGAGGCCATCGCGCGCGGCGAGCCACCGCAGCTGGCCGCCGACAACCGGATCGTCGTGCCGGTCGGCGAGCCCCTGCGCATCCAGGTGACCGCCGCGGACGTGATCCATTCGTTCGCCGTCCCGAGCCTGTGGTTCAAGATCGACGCGGTGCCCGGCCGCATCAACGAACGCACGCTGACGATCAAGGAGCCCGGCATCTATTACGGGCAGTGCTCGGAGCTGTGCGGCGCCCGTCACGGATACATGCCGATCGCGCTCGAAGCCGTGCCGCGGGAGCAGTTCGAGGCATGGGTGCTCTCGAAGGGCGGCACGCTCGGGGCCGAGGAATCGGCCGCGGAGCCGGCTGCTGCGCCGCTGCAGGAGCCCGAGTCTTCGGTCGAAGGCGCGCCGGGAGCCGGCGCCGCTCCTACCACCGCGCCCGGCGCCGACGCTCCCGCCGCCTGACACACCGACATTCGATCCAGGGTACCCGACAAAATGGCCACCACCGCCGACACATTCCAGGCCCACGCGGAAGAGCATCATCACGATGCCGATCACAAGCCGGGCTTCTTTGCCCGCTGGTTTATGTCCACCAACCACAAGGACATCGGCACGCTCTACCTGATCTTCTCGATCTTCGCGGGCGTGATCGGCGGGGCGATCTCCGGCCTGATGCGCGTCGAGCTCGAGCAGCCCGGGCTACAGATCCTCGGCCAGGTCTCGATGTGGCTCAACGGCTCGGCCGACTTCGACCAGATGCTGCACACCTGGAACGTGCTGATTACCGCGCACGGCCTGATCATGGTGTTCTTCGTGGTCATGCCGGCGACGATGGGCGGGTTCGCCAACTGGTTCGTGCCGCTGATGATCGGCGCGCCGGACATGGCGTTTCCGCGAATGAACAACATTGCATTCTGGCTGACCGCGGTGGCCTTCATCAGCCTGCTGCTGTCGACCGTGTCCCCCGGCGGCACGGGTACCGGTGCCGGTATCGGCTGGACGGCCTACGCGCCGCTGTCGACGTCGGGCTCGGTCGGCCCTGCGGTCGACTTCGCGATCTTCGCGCTGCACCTCGCGGGCGCGGCGTCGATCATGAGCTCGATCAACTTCATCACCACGATCTTCAACATGCGCGCGCCCGGCATGACGCTGCACAAGATGCCGCTGTTCG